>JAWAHD010000007.1:0-36044 GCA_038889555.1 Desulfurococcaceae archaeon | reverse complement strand
GGCCAGTACTACTGTTCCTGTTGATACGTTCTCTAGAACGGAGTAGGGGAATTCGGCTGCGGATATTGGAGTAATACTTAAACCAGCCAGCTCGCTGAAGTAGTATGTTGCAACCATTGCTGCGTGCAAGCTACTGCCAGTACCAATTGCATAGACCTGTTTAGCTCCATGAATGATCATTGCTGCTAGTCTAAGGTATTTTTCCATGATGGCATGAGTGGTGTTTATGAGAGCACTTGGAGTTTCGTAGATTTCCTTTATCATGTAGTGTGGGAATCCTCCCTTATCCACAAGTTCAGGTGGGTACTTAACTCTCTTGGACTGAAGTTCTTCGAGCTGTACTTTAGTCTTTGTTAGAGAGTTGAAAAGCTCAACACCCTCAAGTGATATTCTACCTACTGTGTAATCTCCAACTATGTAAGCTAAGTCGGCAAAACCGTGAAGCGACGGTATGTCGCTTGAAACGTAAATGCATTTTTGTCCTAGCCCAAGGACCAGCGGTTGTCCGTGTTGAACTAGGTATAAGCTCTTATCACCCGCTCTTACGAATACTAGTGCGTAAACCCCTTGCAGAACGTTGGATACTTCAATTAGAGAATCAATAACGTTTCGGCCTTTTGTTAAGTACTCTTCAAGCAAGTGTACAGCTACCTCTGTATCAGTACGAGAGGAGAATACATGGCCTTTCTTCTCCAGTTGCTCCTTTACTTCTTCGTAATTGTCGATTATGCCATCACCAACAACAGCTAGTGTGCCATTGCATCCTAGTAATGGATGCGTGTTCTCATAAACCGGCCATCCTCTACTAGCATATCTAACATGACCTACTGCTAATGGGCTATCAATGTTTACCATATCAATGGTTTTTGAAACGTTCATCAGGTGTCCTGGTGCTTTTCTGACTTCTATGAGGTTTTCACGAAGTATAGCTAGTCCAGCACCGTCGTAACCCCTGTAGATAAGCCTTCTGAGACCCTCTAGTATAGCTCCTCGAGGAACATTGTCTTGACATATAGCTGAAAATATACCTCCCATACAAAACACCACTTACACTTAACTACTCACAACTACTCCACTAAGAATCTGTATTGTTACAGAAAATTATAAGAGAATCGAGCTGTGTTTTGTGTTTCCTCATGTCTGAGCTTC
Source organism: Desulfurococcaceae archaeon (assembly GCA_038889555.1). GTDB lineage: Archaea > Thermoproteota > Thermoprotei_A > Sulfolobales > Desulfurococcaceae > UBA285. The sequence continues at coordinate 34,895 of JAWAHD010000007.1, read as the reverse complement.
CTTGTTCTTAACCAATCCACACTTTCAAGTAAAATTACTGTTAAGGAGATGGCTATGGATACTATCAGAATGTTTATGTAAATGTGGTATGCTTGGTGTTCACCCTTATTAGGTCTTTCAACACCTCTTGGAGCTCTTGTTAATGTCTCGACCTCATCACTACCCGTACTACCGGTTTCTCCTGTGATCACTTGCATGGAAAAAGCCAGTATTAAAATAATCAGTAGTAAAGTTGCAAATACTCTCGCTCTAGCATCAGTATTGGGGGCTCGTTCACCGATCACGGGTAATACCGTTCATCACCAAAGTAGCATTCTAACGATTGCTCCTTTTAATCTTTTTCTTCCAGAGCTTCTTCCATAATTTTAAGTTTTCCAATAGCATTGCTTCTATTAGCTAGCTCAATGTAAACTGTGATTATCTTCTGAGAGTGCCTAGTTTCTTCGTCAAAGTAACACTTAGACGTGATGGTTCTTCCATCAAATAGAGATGCTACTATCCTGGAGAACCTCTCCTTTTCGCACTTCTCCAGTTTAACACTGGTTATAAGACCCATCATCGCTAAGGCCTCGATATACCTAAGTTCACAGTTGGTGTAACAGATGATGAACTGCTGATACGCGTTCAAATCACAGCACCTTTGATATACTCAATGGTCCAATTCCTTAAAAACCGAGCTTAGAGAATCCCTCCCTCGGGGTCTATAAGATGGCCTGGATTAAGAGAGAAGAAACCATAGGCGAGAAGCTGAAGAAGCTATTTACAAACGAGCAGGAATCCCTGGAGAAGAAGGCTATCATCGCTCAGTACAGACTTAAAACAGCTATGGGAAGAATAGCCAATTACCTGGATAAACTAGCGGAGAGAGATAGAGCTCTGTTTGAAAACATTGTTGAAGCTCTCATGAAAAAAGACGAACTACGTGCAAAGATGTATGCAAAGGAGGTAGCCGAGATCAGGAAGATCAGCAAGCAACTACTCACAGCTCAGTATGCTCTTGAACACGCATCACTGAAACTTGAAACCTTCATAATATACGGAGGTGCTGTAAGCGAGGTTGCACCAGTACTAAACGTGCTAAAAGAGGCTGTAGGAATAGTAAAGAATGTTGCTCCAGACGTTTGGATAGACCTCCAGGTGGCTTCTAGGGAGCTCGAGGCCGTTATAGGTACCGGTATTGCTGACCTCTCGATCGATGTTGGAATAGCAGCTGACAGCGAAGCAAAGAAAATACTAGAAGAAGCTAGAATAGTTGCCGAGCAGAAGATGAGAGAGAAGTTCGCGGAACTACCAAAGGCTGTTGCTATACCTGAACAGGAGCAAGTAAAGACCTCTGCTTAGTAGCTCAGTTAGGATTACGGATCTCTACTACTTCTTAACGGTTTTTGCTAACTGTTCTACAAAAGGTACAATTCTCCTGTACAAGGTTTTTTCGAAGATCCTCATAATCGAACCTATCTCGTCTTTTTTCTCCCTAAATGCATCGAAGCTCTTGAAGTCTATTTGAAAACTAAGACCTCTTGCACGCATTTCCATGGTGCTAGACGTTATTGTTAAGCTTCCATGTCTTACTTTAATAGAAATGCTTGGCTTAGCGAAACTTATCGATATTACCACGTGTTCGGGTTTACTCCTAAGGAACACCAGTTCGCTCTCTGTTCTAAAAACATACGTGTAGGGGGCTAATAGCACTACGTTGCCTCCAGCTGTATCTAGCATGGAAGAAATTTGCAGTATGACCGATTCCATTCTCCTCAAAAAATCTACTATTCGAGATATTAAGCTGGTTGTTTTCTCGTCTTTCACTTCTTTCGTTCTTAAAATAGCGTTCTCTAGGTTTACAACGACGGAGTTTACGGTTTTCAAAACAACTTCTAATTCTTCCCGGATCTGCATAAACAACACCCGTTAATACCGTCTTTCAGTAAATGGTTATTCATTGGCTTTTATGTTTTTATGTTTAGCCTCGTAACCATTCACACTCTCAACAGCTTCTTCGGGTCTTTCACTGTGGAGGCTTACGGCTGTTCCCACTGTTCACCACTCCACAGGTTTCAGAATTCTGAGGACACCATTAACGATGCCTGTTTTTGAATTCCGAAAACCTTGCAAAATGCATGAATAGTCTCAGTAAGCATAAGTAAGGAGATAGCTCTATTTAGCACTCCTACCATAGCTTATAAATCTCGTCTATGATGTCTTCATTTACAATGATTTTTTCATGATTCGTGTGTAAAACCACCTCACCTTTGCCTTCCCGCACTACACCTACATTACGATAGGGTTTCTTGATAGCATCTAGTGTTGATTCAAAGTCTTTTTTACTGTGAGGTGGAACCGTAGCTACGATGCAACCACTGCTCAGAAGTCTTAGAGGATCAACGTTCATAGCGGACGTGATCACAGTTACTTCGTGCTCTAGCATCTCCAATACGCTGTTTTCATTAATTTCGATGGCTTTTCCGCTTGCAACAGCTACTTCACGTAGGGCTTGAAGAACTCCGCCCTCTGTTGCATCGTGCATAGAGTTTACAAAGTCCCTTACAGCAAGAGCCACCTGGACAACGCTAATGTCGTATATGAACTTCTTTGCTCTTTCAACGAGGGATCTGCTCACCCCTTTACTTAGTAATTCGTTTTCAAAATCCCACGCTATTATCCCTGCTCCTTCACCTGCAACACGTCCAACAACGTACACTAAGTCTCCTTCGCTAGCATTCTTGGTTAAGATAACTCTCGATGCTGTATAACCAGCTGCTGTCATGGATATTACTGGTCTACTGAGACCTGGGGTTACCTCAGTATGACCTCCTACAGCTATTCCATCAATTTCTTTGAGGGCGTAAGCCATGTCGTTGAATATTTCTTTGATGTCACTTGCACTGTACGATGGAGGAATTAGAACAACGGGTAAGAACCATCTAGGCTTTACACCTCTTACAGCTATGTCGTTAGCTGCTACATGTACAGCTAAATATCCAGCTCTCTTCACACCTGTTGTTATAGGATCAGAGTGTACTACGAGAAAGCCATCTCTGAGTCTAATAACAGCTGCATCCTCACCTACGTAAGGCCCCGTAACCAGGTCTACGTCTTCCACTGGTAGAAGTGAAAGTAGAGTTTCCATGAACTTCCACTCAAGTTTACCTGTTTTCATACTCAGCACGCTCACTACAACCGTGTATTTTCCTATGACATTCCACACATATGTACTCTACAGGTGTTGCCTGTATTAGGCACATCTCACAACCTAGTCGTCCACAGTACTTGCATACACCTATTGATAAGTAGCTTTTACATATTTTACAAAGAAGATCCCTACATACAACACACATATCATTGCTTGCTTCGTAGTGATCTTCGCAAACCACGCGAGAACACATTCTACACCTGTACTTACCGAGCTTCTCTCCACATATTTCACAGTATGAATCCTCCTGGTCAATGAAGCAAGTCATGGTGGCTCTACTCCGAAGTATCGTGTTACGTTGTCCACCATGATCTTGAAAGCTTCTTCCTCCGTCATGAACCCTTTAGCCATGTGATCCTTGATTGTTCTGGGTATTTCCCAGGGATATGCTGAAACACCTGGTCTCTGCGGATCATCTAAGAAATCCGATTCTAGCATACAACGTGGAATTCTGTGAGATGCGTACTTCTCGTCGAACTGTTTAACAGGAGCTATTGACGCTAGGTTAAATCTACTAGCCCATAGCGATGTTTCTAAGTTTGCGTGATGAAGCATTATCTTTTCAGATCTCAACCCTATTTTTTCAACCAGGAATTTCACCGTGTACGCTGTTGCAAAGCCTCCTTGTTCCAAGTGTAGCTGAACAGGGATGTCATGGTCTTTAGCAATGGTTAGTGCACGCATCATTATGGCTTCAGCGAGTACAAATCTTTCTGGAGAAGTACTATAGTGTGGTCTTCCAACCTCACCTATACCCTGGATCAGACCTTCTTTAATTGCGGCTTCCAGTATTCTGAAGACTTCTTCGGCCAGCTGGAATGCTCTTTCACCCTTTATATTGTGCCTATAGTAGTGGTCAACTTCAGCTGGATGCAAGCCCATAAACACCGATACTCTTAATCCCACCTCTTTTGCTCTGAGAGAATCCCTCGTCACTATCTCAAGTACTTTTCTATAAGAGTCCGCGCTGGGTTCTACAAGGTTATAGTAGTACGGTGGAAGCGCTACAATAGCCATGAACCATCCTCCTTCCTTCTTGAACTTCTTAGCAATCTTCTCTGTTCCAAAGCCCTTTACGGGGTTCACGTGCAGGTGAGCATCGCTGAACAGCAATTTACTCACCAATAAACTAGTAACCAGTAAACGTTAATTAGAAGTCTAAGCAGAGGTTATCAATGGGCGATAACTCTTATACTCTGGATGAGCATCGTGAACTATAAACACGGAGAAGACACCAGGGAGGTCGTAGTTCGTATTCCAGAAGAATTATACCATAGACTTGAAAACGAATCACGTAAGAGAGGATTTAGCTCTGTTTCCGAGTACATTCTGCATATGCTATTAACTCACGTATCCCCAGAGAGAGACACAACATCCGAACTACTAGAGAAAGTGCGCAGTAGAATTGAGAGAATGGTGCAAGATGAGCTAAACAAAAGATTAACCCAGCTGGAGCTTCTTAGAAGACAACTTGTCGAAGTCTACGAAAAGGTCAACAACTTAGAACAAAAGATCTCCGAAGTAGAGTCCAGGATCAGGGATATGGAGTCCGTAAAAGTAGAAGTTAGACCAGAGCGGAAACAGCGAAAGACGGCCATTGAGATACTAAGAGAGGAGCAGGTGTTATTTGAGAGCACGCTTCCTACTAGAGTTGATAGAGATAGACTGTTCGCTTCTCTTGAGCGCTCAGGAGCTGTCATTATAAAGCTTAGTCGTGAACGAGTTGCTATTAGCCCTGAGTTCTGGGAGTTCTTCAAGAAAAAACTCGACGAGATACATACAAACGATGAAAGAGAAATTCTAAGCATTATGGGAGAAAAAGGGTTTAAGCTCTGGAAAGTCCTTTATAGTGACAACCTAGTCATATATGATTCGAAACTCAGGAAGTGGAGACCTGTCCACGGGGAACTACCTTAGCTAAGGACTGATGAACTTTGACACGGCTTTGCATGTACAAGTACGAGAAGTATCTAAAGTACGTCAACATAAGTTGGAATGGCTCAATAGAGTTCGGAAACAGCTTTGAGATCGACGGTTACTCTGGTAGACCAGTGAGAGTAATATCGCATGCTCACGCGGATCACCTGAATGAGCTCGGAAACAGTGTTAAAAACTCAAAGCACATCTTGGCAACACCCGAAACTTTAGACCTTGTGGAGTATCTTGGCTACGTTGAGAAGAGTTTACTTCACTTGTTAAAAACAAAGGCCGTAGGATTAAGGTACTATGAAGAATTCAAATTAGGTAATGAGACATGTACTCTATTACCAGCTGACCACATACCAGGGTCTGCACAAGTTGTTGTCAAAATAAGAGATGAAAACATTATACTGGGGTATACAGGTGACTTTAAATTAACTGGTAAAACGGATGTTATACAGAATCCTTCGGTACTGGTAATAGAATCGACTTATGGACACCCTATTCATGTGAGACCCTACAAGTCGTTTATACCTCAGATTCTCGTTGACCTTGTTTTAGAGGGTTTACGTAGGTATAGGAGAATTTACATTTATGCATATCATGGAAAAATGCAAGAGGCTATGCAGATCCTAAGGAATGGTGGAATCTCAGAACCGTTTCTGCTACCAGATAAGGTATACGAGCTTACAGCTCTTTTAGAAAGAAAGTACAAATATAGGATCGGTAACTACTACAAAGAGGGTGAAGCCATCCTCACTAGAACTGGTGTCGTGGTATTCAAGCACTTCAACCTAGCAAGAAAACGCAAACTCGATGGTTCAGCTCTTCACATAATTCTAACTGGTAAACTAATAGGTGATGCTTTCAGGAAAATCGATGAGCATACATACGTAGTTTCATTAAGCGATCATGCCGACTTCAACGAGATCGTAGAATACGTCGAGAGATCAAGTCCAGAGCTAATAGTTTTAGACGCTACTCGCTCAGATAATGCCGAGGTATTGGGAAGCATCCTATCCCAAAAGGGTTTTTGCACCATGGTAATGCCCACGGGTCGTTAAGGCCCGGCTTCACACAACAAATGCCTCAGTGCTACTACCTACTGATCACCTCATCGCGATTCACGAGGACTCAAGGACACCGATGATCACTTGAATCAGAATAGCTTAGAAGCTTTAACAGGGATTCAACGAACCTCTTAGTGTTCAGGTCCGTTCGCGGTAGAAAGATAATGAGCAACCGTAGAACATGCAGGTAGCTTGATCAAGTGTCAGCTAAGGAAATTACCCCCTTAATCTTACACACATTACATGAGATGAGGAGCAACCGCGACACTGAATAGTGATGTAGAAGAGCCGTGCTGATTTTGAGTGCACTTAGTGAATGCCATCCCTAAGCTGGTGCAAGAACACTGGATACTTGAAACTTCAGAGGTACCTTGATCCCGCCGGGGGGATTCGAACCCCCGACCACCCGGTGACTGCCCCCTCACTACAGCCGGGCGCTCTGCCGCTGAGCTACGGCGGGTATCCGTGTGTTTTTATTGAGTATAGAGTGCTTAAAATCTTTTCTGCTGTACCTTGGTAGTATTGTAGTGGAGTTTTGGGTTGGATAATGGGCTGTAGTATGGAGATATCCAAGGAGTTAGCTAAAGAGATTGAAAGTATAGATGCTGTTCTCAGGGAGAAGGATAACGTACGAGAAGAGGTTATCAAGTTATCAAGGGAAATAGTTAGAATAAGTGGTCAAGTCATTTCACTTACGCATCGTAACGACTACAGTACTGCTAGAGAATACATTAACACGTTGGTGAATACTGTAAACAAGCTCAAAAACCTCGTTGAAAATCACCCGGAGATAAAGTACTCGGGGCTTGTTTATGGTTGTCTCAGCGAGTATGTTGAAGCCCGTGTATTCTACTCCATCGTAACCGAAAACAGAATACCCGGTTTAGAGGAGCTCGGAGTAACAGCAGTTCCATATCTTCAAGGTCTAGGAGACGTTATTGGTGAGCTTAGAAGGTTAGTGATTCGACTTCTCGATGTGTTGGAAATTGAAAAAGCCGAAAAATACCTCGAAGTGATGGAAACCATATACGAGAAGCTCAAGGTTCTTGATTACCCAGACGCTCTCGTACCTGGTTTAAGACATAAAGTTGACGTAGCTTCCAGGTTAATAGAGGACACCAGAGTTCTAATTATAAATACAAAAAACTCGGTTAGATGTCTAGCAAAATAGTAACACGAAGCGGGGCCGGCGAACACATGTACGTTGAAAATCGGTAGTTACGTTTAAAAAACCCGAATCAACTCTATGTAGTGTTGGTACTAGGGCCCGTCGTCTAGCCTGGTAGGACGCCGCCCTGACGAGGCGGAGGTCCGGGGTTCAAATCCCCGCGGGCCCATAACTCTTGGACTTTCCGAGGAATCGTAGTGCTATGCAAATATCTAGAATAGCTTTAAGAGTAGAGGAACTGGAACAAAGCTTAGCTCACATGGGTATAGTGAAGATAGATAGCGAAGTTATGAAAAAGTTCAACATAGTTGAAGGAGACTTGCTAGTTATAGAGGGCGAACGAGAAACTACTGCTATAGCCATGAACGGTGACGAGGTATCAGGGCGTGGAGTTATCAGAATGAGCAAGCTCACGATGAAAAACGCTAAAGTCGATGTTGGAGACGTCGTGTACGTTGAGAAGTCTGAGCGTAGGTACGCGAAAGTAGTAAAGTTGGCTCCGCTGAACTTTTACGCACCCACTGATACTAGCGTTACTTCCAGGATAAAGAGCAATCTAATGATGTACCCGGTTCTGGAAGGGGATGAAGTACACGTAATCATCGAGAGCGTTAAAATACCGTTCAGAGTTGTCTCGATCAAGCCTAAAGGTCCAGCTATCATAACGGAGGAAACCGAAATAGTGGTGTTCGATGAACCCGTCGGTGAAATCCCCAAGGTAACTTTCGAAGACATTGGAGGACTAGGACCTGTGATCGAGAAGGTCAGAGACCTCGTAGAGCTCCCCATAAAGTACAGCAAGGTGTTCAACAAGCTAGGAGTTGATGTACCCAAAGGAATACTGCTTTACGGTCCTCCAGGATGTGGAAAAACTCTACTAGCAAAAGCTCTAGCTAACGAGCTCAACGCTCACTTCATCGTGATCAACGGACCCGAGATAATGAGTAAATTCTACGGAGAGTCAGAGCAGAAGCTAAGAGAAATATTCAGAACAGCCAAGAGAAAAGCCAGAAGATACCCAGCTATAATCTTCATAGATGAGATAGACGCTATAGCTCCAAAGAGAGATGAGGTAATAGGCGAAGTTGAAAAACGCGTAGTAGCTCAGCTACTAGCTTTAATGGATGGGCTCGAAAGCAGAGGTAATGTTATTGTGATCGCCGCGACCAATAGACCAAACGCCATAGACCCCGCTCTCAGAAGACCCGGACGATTCGACATCGAAATCGAGATACCAATGCCAGACAAGAGAGCCAGGCTTGAAATACTCATGGTTCACACAAAGCGCTTGAGAGAAATGGGCGCACTTGCACCTGACGTGGACCTGGAAAAACTAGCTGAAATAACACACGGTTTCACTGGTGCTGATCTTGCCGCCCTCGTAAAGGAGGCTGTTCTAAGAAGCGTAAAAAGAGCAATTGCGGAATCTGGCGAAGACCAGGAAAGGGTGTTGTTCCAAATTATTGTTAGTATGCAAGATTTCCTAGAGGCCTTCAAGAGCATTGTGCCAAGCGGATTAAGGGAAATATACATGGAAGTTCCCGATGTTAAATGGAGTGACGTAGGAGGACTCGAGGACGTAAAGCAAGTTTTGAACGAGAACATAGTTTACCCAATAAAGTACCCAGAAATATACGAAAAGTACAACATTAATCCTCCTAGAGGCGTCTTACTCTATGGTCCTCCAGGATGCGGAAAAACTCTACTAGCAAAAGCTGTTGCAACAGAAAGTAATGCAAACTTCATAGCTGTACGAGGTCCCGAGATTCTAAGTAAGTGGGTTGGAGAATCCGAGAGAGCTGTTAGAGAGATCTTCAAGAAAGCCAGATTACATGCACCCACAATAGTGTTCTTCGACGAGATAGATGCTATAGCTCCGGTCAGAGGGCTTGGTGCTGACTCCGGCGTATCGGAAAGGATCGTAGCACAAATCATTACAGAACTCGATGGCATTAGGGATCTCAAAAACGTTGTTGTTCTCGCGGCAACGAATAGACCTGACCTAGTAGATCCAGCACTTCTAAGACCCGGTAGACTAGATAAGCTAGTTTACGTGCCACCCCCAGACTACAAAGCTCGCGTGGAGATACTAAAAGTTCACACCAGGTACATACCCCTAGCACCCGATGTAGACCTAAGTGAAATCGCCGGGAGAACAGATAACTATACGGGTGCTGACCTAGAAGCCCTTGTAAGAGAAGCTTTAATAAATGCTCTAAGAGAAAGCTTTTCAGTAAAGTACATTGAAAAAAGACACTTTATTAAAGCACTGGAAACTGTAAAACCGAGCCTAAGTGAAGAGTTAATAAGATTCTACAAGGATTGGAGTGAGAAGCATAGAAGAAGTCTTCAAAGTATTGGTGTAAAGCCCAGTTTGTATACGTAGTTGCAAACCCGGTGTTAGAGCATGAAGAACGAGGTTCCATGGAACAAAATACCGCTTTCAAGAGCCATGCTCGAGATAATAGCATCGAAACCCGAAGGTTTACCTGAAAGTAAACTCGAGACGATGTTAAAGAAAGAATACGGAATAGAGACATCAAAGCCAGAGCTCTATAGTGCTCTGATGAAGCTTGAACTTGGTGGCTTGATATACGTGGAATCTGTTGGAAAAGAGCTCTTGATCAAGCCGGCACCTGTACTATACCAGAACAATCTCAGATCATGAACACCCCATACATAGTACTCTAGAAAACAAGTTAGGATTTGCAGAAGAGTTAAACTACGCGGAGTCTTTTACACCACTAATTCAAAAAACCTAATGTTCCTAGAATATAAGGTTGTCTAGAACAAATTAAAGACACGGTGTAACTCGTGGGAGTTAACTTAAAGGACCTCATACCAGACAACGTAAAGGTCATCATCACCGATCTCAGAGTTCTAATGGGCAAGATCATAGCCATAGACGCTTACAATGCTCTTTACCAGTTCCTAACTGCCATTAGACAACCCGATGGAACACCTTTAATGGATAGTCAAGGAAGAGTCACAAGTCACTTGAGCGGGCTTTTCTACCGAACGATAAATATTGTCGAAAACGGCATAAAGCCCGTGTACGTATTCGACGGTGTACCACCAGAGATTAAAGCCAAGGAGATCGAGAAGAGAAAAGCAGTAAAGGAAGAGGCTACTAAGAAATACGAGGAAGCACTAGCGATAGGGGATCTAGAAGCTGCCAGAAGATACGCGGCTATGGCTGCGAAGTTAACAGAAGATATGGTCAAGGAGGCTAAGAACCTGCTAGAAGCTATGGGTATACCGTGGGTACAAGCTCCTGCCGAAGGTGAAGCTCAGGCCGCGTACATGGCCCAGGTCGGTGATGCTTATGCTACTACCTCTCAGGACTACGACAGCTTACTCTTCGGCTCTCCACGTCTAATAAGAAACTTAACTATTAGCGGAAAGAAGAAGCTGCCCAGAAAGGATGAATACATTGAAATACACCCAGAGATGATAGAACTCGATAAGCTTTTGCAAGCATTAGGATTAACGAGAGAAATGCTTATAGACATAGCAATACTGATAGGAACAGACTATAACCCCGACGGCTTCGAGAACATCGGTCCAAAGAAAGCCTATCAACTCGTAAAAGCCTATGGAAGCATTGAGAAAGTACCGAAAGCCCTCCTCAAATCACCCGTAGAAGTAGACGTCTTGTCGATCAAAAAGTACTTCTTAAACCCACCAGTTACACGTAATTATAAGTTAGAATGGCGTTCCCCCGATGAAAGGCAGATTATTGATATACTAGTCAAAGAGCACGACTTTAGTCTCGAAAGAGTGCAGAGTGCCGTAGAAAGACTTGCTAAAGCATACAGAGAGTACTTGAAGGGAGAGCAGAAAGGTCTTACCAAGTGGTTTGCCAAGAAGTAAAACTCCCACCGCTCACAGTATTCTCATTCCTTAATTCTCCAACCATACGCACCTATAAGCGGTACGAACACGCATTCTATACCCCATTTCTTACGTAAGGTCTTGTTAGATTTCTCAATAACTAAGAGTCTTTGAAGGTATAGATCGCCCACGGGTATAACCATTCTGCCATTATCTGCGAGTTGCTCAACTAAAGGTCTTGGTGCATCCGGAGCAGCTGCTGTAACTATTATCTTGTTAAAGGGTGCTTTCTCAGGATACCCTAGTGTTCCATCGCCTACTATTACAGTAACGTACTCGCTGTAACCAGCTTGCTCCAGATTTCTACGTGCAAACTCAGCAAGCTCTGGTATTCTCTCTATGGTGTAAACATGGCCTTTTCTCTGAGGATCCTGCTTGGCTACAATCTCAGCGAGCACGGCTGCTTGGTAACCTGAGCCGGTTCCCACCTCTAGTACGATATCTCCGGGTTCAGGGTCTAGTTCCTCGGTCATTATAGCAACCATGTGTATAGCACTTATTGTCTGCCCCTTTCCAATAGGTAGCGGGCTATCCACGTAGGCGTACTCTCTCAAGTGTTCTGGTACGAAAAGCTCTCTTGGTACACTAAGAAGAGCTCTAATAACCCTCGGGTTCCTGAGATAACCAGAAATTATGAGGGATTCGATCACGCGTCTTCTCTGCTCTTTAAAATCAATCAAAACTTTACCCCATAATAGGAGACCCTTAAAAGCCCTATATAATGGTGCTACGAACACTATGGAGGCGAGATTGACATTCTGCCATGAAGTTGTAAGAGCTAGAGGTCATCCCAACATAAAAAGCACTCACAGAACTACGTTTGAGATAACGAAGGATCCGGATATAACTCCACGAGGTGATTGCATTATTGGTACATCGGCTGATAAAGCACCAGCAGACTTCAGTAGTCAATTCAAGGAGTGTTTAAAGAGTGACGACGCAGTGCTGTTCATCCTACTGGAAGCCAATGGTGTTAGAGATGTTGTTGTTGCTCATGGACACTCACAGCTACTCCTAACAGACGAGAAAAAGCTTATTGTGAGGAAAAGCACCTATATAGAGCCTGCAACCATAGGCATACTGGCTTCTAAATCCTCAGCCGAACTCAGGAGAGAACTCATTAATGCATTGAAGAAGAGAGATACACACCTAACCGCTCATCTACTCGTACTTAGGCTTGACCAGATCACATCTATATACACTCAACCTAGGAGAGTACTCTAGTACCTCTAAACACGACTCGAGAAGCCAGTTCTTAAGCTTACTCAGAGAACTCTGCATAGCTACTTGTACGCTTTCCGCGAGAATATACAGGTGAAGTTTCCCACCCGGTTTTAGTAAAACACGATATTCATCCACGAAGTTTAGACTGTACCCTGGAATATCAGCGATGATCCTATCTACTGATCCTTCTCTAACAACTCCAGGTAGCTCTCTAGAGTTCATGTTAAAGGGAACAATTACACCCTTGATTCTTCTCTTATTGAGAACTATGTTTTCCAAGAGAAGCTCGTACGCATCTGGGTTTAGATCGTTGGCTATAACGAGTGATGGAACCTCTCCAGCGATGTGTATGGAGAACCCGCCGATACCACTAAACATATCCAGCACGATTTCTCCCGGTTTAACGAGCTTAGCTAGTCTACGGTGTTCTTCCGCGAGCCTAGGATTAAAGAACACTTTTCCTAGTTTCACTTTGAACTTGAATCCGTATTCTTTAACCATGAGGTCTCTTACGTTTTCACCCCAGAGTAATTCGAGAACAGGGATTCTATGGACGTCAACAGTTTCTCTCTTAACCCATATCGCGCGTACCCTGGGATGGACTTTTCTAATGTTTTCTACGAGCTCACTGATGCTCCAAGTTCTAAGCACGTTTTCACGAATGATCACAACGTTGTCAACAATGTCGAACGAGGGTATTGATACAGAGTTACTTGTTTTTCTTCTAGGAGGATTACACTCGGTGAACTTCAGGTCATCCGTTGTGCATAGTTTAATAGCATCTCTGACCTCGTCCTCGAGGTTCTCTTGAACCGGGATCAGAACTTGTTCATCAATCCTGAGGACCTTGTACTCTGTGCTTAAGAGACGCTTTTTCTTAAGAACATTCATTACACAATCAGCGTACTTCTTATTTACAACAATGCACTTCGTCATTTCCTATACCTATGTAACCAGTTGTTTTTGCTTTATTAAAAGTAATAGAGGTAGTAGGAATAGACAAGGTTGAAACACGAGGTCAGAGCATGTTTAGTAAAGCCATAGTAGTTTATAAGCCTGTAAACGAGTGTTTAATTCTCACGAAACGTGCAGTAAGTACCCTGAGACGAAGTGGTATCGAAACGGATGCTGTCTCGGTAGATGATCTACCCTACAGTCGTAAAAACGAAGTGAGGTACGATTTGGTGATATCTATTGGAGGTGATGGCACTTTCCTAAGGTCGGTTCACGAGCTTGTTAAAGATGAAGATCAACTCGTGTACCTTTATCCATGTGGACGCAGAAACTTCTTCTACGAAAAACCCGAACTACCTCTCGAGGAAGCATTGCAGAACGTTCTCGGAGGAAACCATGTTGTTGAACTGATACCAGTGTATCGGGTTAACTACGAAAACACCCATTTTCCTTTTCTAAATGACGTGGTTGTAGTAAACAGTAATCTAGGTAAAACCGGGAAATACGTAGTTGAGATATCGAGCTCTGGATTGAAAAGTTCGTATAGAGTTGAAGGTGATGGAATAATAATTAGCACATCATACGGCTCCTCGGGACATAACCTCTCTGCTGGTGGACCTCTCGTAGTACCACAACTAGAGGCACTGGTGCTTACGCATCTAAGTCCAATGACTCTCGGTTTTCCATCCATAGTTATACCCGCTTCAGCTAAAGTCACTGTGAGAGTGCAGGGGGTTTTCAATCTATATTCGGATGGAATATACCTAAAGACCCTTGAAAGGGGAAGCACTGTTGAAGTCACGCGTGATCGTGGTTATATTAGAGTTGCTAGGATTACCCCGTGCAGAGACATCTTAGATATAGTGATCAAGCAAAGGAGTCATCATGCAGGTTGAAGAAGCAACGGCTATAGTACTAGACACGGGTGCTCTACTGGCAAAGTACTATAGGCTGTTACCAAGACGCAGAGTAGAGCTCTATACTAGCACTAGTAACGTTGATGAAGTAATAGACCTAGAGAACAAGCAGGCTTTAGAAGAAGCAATAAATCTCGGATTAGTCAAGGTCGTGAAACCTGAGAAGAAGTACGTTGAGAAAGCAACAGCTATTGCTAGCAGTACTGGAAGTATTCACAAGCTGTCCAGAACAGACATAGACGTAGCTGCGCTAGCATTGCAACTTGTAGATAATGGTGCTAACGTCGTTGTTATCACGGATGATTACGAACTCCAGAATCTTTTACGTAGCGTAGGTATAAGCTTTAAACCGCTGAGAACAACAGGCATCAGAGCGCTCAAGCTCTACAGGTCTTTTTGTCCGGTATGTGGATACGTTCCAAGTTCTCCTAGCGAGAACATATGTCCCCTTTGCGGGTCTAAAATAATACGTAAAGTTACACGTGTCAAAGAGTAAGCACCGCAATAAAGTAACCAGGCATATCGTTCTTTAGAGGACTAAACCTATATCCCACAATCCCTCTGTACGATACTTTTTCAGCGTACGGTATTTGCTCGGGAGGTTCATATGGGCTGAAACCTAGTTCTTCAACCGCGTACACAACATTTTCCTCGTTTTCATCTAGTGTCAACGTACATGTAGAGTACACTAGAATACCGCCTTTCTTGAGCATACTACGAGCTGCTTTTAAAAAGTGCCTCTGGTAGTTTGAAAGACTAAGAACATCATTGAGAGAACGATCGTAGTCCAGTAGTGGGCGCACACCAAGGTTACTACATGGAGGATCTATTAGCACTCTATCAGCTTTGCTCGCAAGTGCGAAATCGATGTGAGCAAACCGAGAATCTGCTGGAACAGCTAGCACGCTGATATTTAGCCCCAGCTTACTAAGCGTGTTCTGCAGAACTGATACTTTTTTTCTCGCTTCTATCAAATGCTACAATTAGAGCTTTACCACCAACGAGTTGAACAATGTGCCCTGTTTTACCACCTGGAGCCGCGTTCATGTCAACGATTAGCATTCCGGTCTTAGGTTTCAACACGTGCGATGTAATAATACTAGGCGCACTCTGTGGGTATATTAAACCCTTCAAGTAGGCTTTTGATTCAGCGAGCTTGGGTGCTTTGTACGGTGAAGATACATTAATGCCTACTACTCCTCTGGTAAGGCTTTGCATGGTTTCTGATGAAACAACGGTCTTTATGCATGAAACTACTGTATCCCTACTTGTAACAGCTAGTAGGTATTCGCTCCGATTGAACTTTGGCACTTTTAAAATCCCGGGTCGGTAGAGATCAGCGCCTAACATCAGTGAAACAGCCGTTCGTACATCCACAACTATTCTCTTCTCCCCGGGACATTCCACATCGTAAGGTCCTTTAACTTCGAAATACACAGCATCCGGTATGTTTTCATCCGCGTATGCTTCAATACCATCCTTTCTAAGAGCTTCTAGAACTTCACTCCGAGTAGCCTTAATGGTGTTAACTCTCGCGTAAAGCCGACTGGGTGGTTTCTTCAATAGCTCAATTAGATTCTCAGCTAGGCTACCATAGACCCTCTTCAATAGAGCGCCTATAACCCCCTTATTCTTTTCGTTACGTATTTCAAAAGCCATCAATACCCCGGAGTATCGTTTAAGTAGACTACTTGTATGTTTATTAAGTACTGTAAATTATACTACAGCTGAAGCTGGTTGAGGCCAGGTAAATAAGGTGATCTTCATGTCTTCAACAAGGATCTCCGAAAAGGATTTAACCGAAGCATTAGCAGATAAGCAGAACAAGAAAATCGATGAAAAGCAGCGATGGGTCAACAGAATACTTAAAAGTGCTAAGCAGTACCACAAGCTATGTCCATACTACGACAAGAGAACAAAGATGTGCTTTATAGCAATAGGCGTGAAGTGCGATAGAGAAGGTAAATTTGATACTTGTTACACCTTCAGGTCCTTCCTCGAGAAGAAGTATGATGAGTTTAAAGCGAAAAACAAGCCATTACCACTAGACTTCACAGACGTTGTTCTCACGATTTAGTAGTTAACCTTATTTCTCTAGCAGCATTTCTACTTCGCAACGCAGATTCCCTTACTGTTCTAACCACACTACACCTGCTTATTAAAATTCATTATCCTTTTCTACCCCCGTTCATAGCGAAACTACTGTGCGTCAGTCATGGTTATTACATAGAGGTAGCATTGTACACTGTTGGGGGGTGTCAGTTGGAGTTCCCGTACCCTATGCTCGTGAAAGCTGTGTGGTTAGATGAATCCGAGAATAAACTGTGCTGGATAAACACGAATAAGCTACCCTTTGAAGAGGAGATAATCTGCTCCAATGAACCCAAGAGAGTGGGAGAAGCCATTAAACAAATGGAGATTCGTGGTGCACCCGCTATAGGTGTTGCTGCTGCACTTGTCCTCGGAGCTTACGCGCTAAAGAACTCCAATCTACCATTAAAGCTCTTTCTCAACGAGTTAAACAAAGCCATTGAAATTCTCTCACTCACCAGACCTACTGCGTACAACCTGTTTTACGCTCTAAGCAGAATACGCAAAGTCTTAATCGAAGAATCCTCCAAAACAAGCGATACTCACCGGGTAGCTTCATTGATAGCCGAGGAAGCGATCAGAATATACAGAGAAGACGTTGAAGCAAACATTAAAATAGGTGAACTCGGCGCTGAACTAGTACCTGACGAAGCCACGGTCATGACTCACTGCAACGCCGGAGCACTTGCAACCTCCGCTTATGGAACAGCTCTAGCAGTTGTAAGAATAGCCTTCTACAAAGGTAAAAAGGTAAGAGTTATAGCTACTGAAACAAGACCCGTTCTCCAGGGTGCTAGGTTAACCGTTTATGAGCTTGCGAAAGAGGGTATTCCGGTTACACTAATAACCGACAATACAGCTGGACTCGTTCTTAGGAAAAAGCTGGTGGACTTGGTAATAGTGGGTGCCGATAGGATCACACGGGATGGTTACGTCGTGAACAAAATAGGAACCTACATGATAGCTCTTGCAGCACAAAGAAACGGTATTCCATTCTACGTGGCTGCACCCGCAAGCACGGTGGATCTTGAGAGAACAATAGACCAGGTTGTAATTGAAGAACGAGACCCCAGGGAAGTGAAGTACATCAGAGGTGTTCCAACAACTATTGAAACTGTTCAAGCGTTGAACTACGCGTTTGATATCACAGACCCTGACCTTGTATCCGCGATTATAACTGAGAAGGGTGTTATATATCCACCTTATCCAGATAACCTTCTCAGAGTACTATCTTAACGCACATTGAAATTCTTCTTTTCTCTCAGAATCTCCTTAAACCTTAAGCCGTTATCAAGCATTTTAACGTTGTTGAACATCACGAAAGCCGCATCGTAGTTTTCCACGTTGAGTAGCTCGGTTAGCTTATTCAGGTCTTCATCTGTGTAGTAGTAACTGTAGTTTACTTCACCAGGACCTATACCATGTAGCCTGGTGTACAGTATTCTTCTTGAGTGTAGATACAGAGGTCTTGATCTGAACACGTCCACTACGTGCAAAACATCGTGCATTTCCAGGATACCTTTCAACTCCTTCGCTGAAGCCCAGGCTCCCCGAGGTTCCCAGCCAACGACTATGTTCCCACTGGTGTACGTTGATACCTCCTCGAAGAACCTTTTTACCTGAAGAACGGATTCTTCGTTGTAGGGCATACTTGATGGAGTTTGAAGCACAATAATGCTTGCGTTAAGTGCTTTTGCAACCTCCACGGTCTTTTCAAATGCTTTAATGTTCTCCCTTGTTGGTTTCAAGTACCCATAGTTGGATGGATCTCCATCAGGTTTTTTCTTCATTCTTTTCCACGTGGGAGATGTAGAGGGGTGTGTAATAACCTGCCAGGCTTTCACAGTGAATACGAAGTTCTCTGGAGCTTCTCTTCTTAAGTTTAAAGCCCAATCAACACTTGGAAGCTCGTAGAAAGTGTTCTGAAGTTCTACTACAGAGAATAAACCATAGTACTTTCTCCTGGCACAAGGAAACCCGCAACAACCAACGAATACTGTTTTCAAGTACCCCCTACATCATCTTAAATGCTTCAACGTTTTTAACTGGTTCGAGTCTTCTCAGTTCTTCCTCTATCTGCTTCAAGTCGGATATATCGCTCTTACTAATGTCAACTACCATTTCACACGCTCCTAGCTCTTCTCTCTTGAGAACAACGCACTTGGTGGATATAATGTCCATGTTGCGACTTGCAAGAAAGTTCGTCAACTCGGCAATCACTCCCACACGGTCCTCTAGAACAACACTCAGCTTCACCAGCTTAGCTGCTATTGGTAGTGGAACCAGCTTTATTTCTTTGGAGTTTTTGTCGGCGATCATCAACAGGTACATTCCTTCTCTAATATTGAACATTTCTCTGATTACAGCTGGAATAGTTATTCTACCTTTCGAGTCAACCTTAACTGTTTCTTCCACCGACATCAAGATCTTCCACCACGTTTCCTCCGATACTATAACCCCTTAATATCATGATGCATGAAGCAACGTCTTCCGAGTGAGATTTCGAGAGAAGAGTAGTTCAGAGTTCTATGCTAAGAGTAGACTAATCGGGAGCCTTGCCGATGAAGTCTGATCATCGATGAACGAGCTATGGTTGTGTATGGTTGTGGTTCTGGGTAGAATGTTGGTAGTGTCTAAACGCGAACATTGTATAAAGAGGTGAACTTTTAGGTGAAGTTAGATCTCGAACGGTACCGTTGTTAAAACCTTTACTTTGTACGGATATAGTCTTTCCTCCCATCTAGTGCCTAATCCTAGGATAACTATGCAGTCTACCACCTCGACTTTAGCCTTGGCAAGCATTTGCAGTACTGACTCCAGTGTTTTCCCTGTAAAAACAACGTCAGATACCACTAAGACCTTGTCCTTCCTGCTTATGAGGTCTTTATCAAGATACAGTGTTTCAACGTCTTTAGGACTTCTCATCAATGATATGTTGTAGTACTGAACACCTGGATAGCTTTTCCTCTTAACTAGAAGTACAGGTGCTCTAAACTCCATTGAGAGCTCTGTTGCTATAGGGAGTACAGCTTCGGCTGTAGCTACTAGTTTGGTTATAGTCTTGTCCACGAGCTCTAGCATTATTATTATGGATAAGAGCCTTATTATGTAGGGGTCTTTTAGTACGCGAAGCAGATCTATGACAGGACTTTTTTCTCTCTCAACAAGATCCTTCAGTATAACACCCAGGTCTATTGAAAGAGAAATCCTTGCAAGAATTTTAACTGCCTGCTCGAAACTCGGTATTATAGATCCCTTAACGTAGCGACAGAGAACAGACTCTGGTAAGCCTGTTATGAGGGATATATCCCTGTACGAGAGTACGGGTTTGAGATGACGAAGGACCTCAGATGAGAGTAATCTAAGCTTCATTTTGTCCGCTTTGCTGCGTCCATATGCTTTTACCAGCTTCTTTTCGAACTCATCAATCTCTCTCTCCAAGGGTTTCTTGACGACTAGTACGCGTCCACTTTTGAGAAACAATGGCGTCCCCCGTGTTACATAGGCATTATAAGGTTATTAAGGTGATTGTTTAAAAATATTATCATGAGCGATGAGCGGGGTTTTAAGTACTGATATACGATTGATGAAAAACCCACGCGGCGAGCACTGCAATGAAGATACTGTTTGACAGAGATTCCCTAAAACTCGGAGTCAGTAGTTACCTAACATCGTCGGGTGTACTAGACGAGGCGTGCGCTCTGGGGTTGGAGTTCATAAGAGTAATGGGTGTTTGCGACGACACGAGCATTCATGTATACGTTCACATATCAATCGATACCAACGATGATAAACCTCAGTGTGAAGTCAGAGTCCTGGGGATAACTGTAGAATTACCTAAAACACGAGAAGTAAACAACGAGGTACTATCGTTTTTTAAGTATTCAAGTACAATTATTGAGGAAGACTCTGTCGTGAAATTCTACATAGACCCCCCTTACACTTTAGGGGTGTTTTACATGACCTGCAAAGGAAAAGAGGTGAGATGGATCGGACACTCCTATGCTGAACCAGAAGACCTGGTGCACTTTCAGAGAGGTGCTTAACTTTGGTGATTTTAAAAACAAGAAAATGGCTTAGCGATGACGAGTTTAAAGAAGTTCTAATGATCGCTGACTACATCGGCTACGAGGAAGGGTACAAGAAGTTTGTGTTCAACTTAGCAAAAGCTCTCAAAAACGGATACTTTCTGAGTGATGTAAAAGAACTTGTAAAGGAGTTAAATCTCGAGTTCGAAGGCTCTTTCTCAGAGGTGGAGAAAGCATATTCAGCGCTTGCAACTACGCTGGAATGGGACTCCTCGGATTGCACCGTTAGAATAGTAATACCGAGTGAGCTCTACAAGGTAACCAAAAACAGGCTTATGAACCTAGGTTGCAGATTCTCTGCAACCACGAATGAACACGTTGTGCTAAAGGTTTTACCTTACCAGGTCCACAGGGTTATTGATTTTTTAAAGAGCATTGAAGTGCCTGTAAACGACCCACAAAAACTCGTTGCAGAAAAATCCTTAATGATAAAACCCGCGCTGGTAAACGTGAAACTGAGATCCTACCAGGAAGAGGCTTTAAAAGCTTGGCTTAGAAACAATGGTTCTGGTATTATAGCTCTACCCACGGGTTCTGGTAAAACTCTCATAGCAGTAGCTGCTCTCGTCGAGAAATCCGTAAAAACACTTATTATAGCATACACTAGAGAGCAGCTGTACCAGTGGAGGGACTTTATCCTCAAGTACACTTCGATTCCTTCAAGCATGGTCGGATTGTTCTACGGTGAAGAAAAGCGCTTAGCACCTATAACGGTGTCTACTTATCAGAGCGCTTTTAGGAACATGGGTATTCTATCTCCTCACTTCGACTTCTTAATAGTGGATGAGGTTCACCACCTACCAGCAGATAAGTTTAAGTATATCGCTTACCACAGCTTAGCAAAGTACAAAATGGGTTTATCAGCAACACCTGAAAGAGAAGATGGTAAACACGTTGAGCTATTTCCTCTTCTAGGTAACCTAGTGTACTACAAGTCTCCGAGCGAGCTCGCTGAGCAAGGTTATCTTGCCTCCTACGAGGTGATTGTAGTCAGAGTAAGCCTAACACCTCAGGAGCGACTGCTGTACAGCAAGATAAAGAAACAGATCGAGACACTGATGACCAAGCTTCCCGAGGAAATAATCACCATGTCTAATAGAAAGGAAAGGTTCAAGCGCATTTTAAAAGAAGCTTACAGAGGAAACGGTGTTGCGAAGGAAATACTAAAACTGTATAGTGATCTGAGAATGCTCGTTGCAACATCCAACTCCAAGATCGAGAAAGCCGTTGAAATAGCTTTAAAAGAACTCGAGAAAGGCAACAAGATCATCGTGTTCACGCAATACGTTGACCAAGCAAAAACCATAGCTAGCCGTGTTCAAGGATACTTGCTCACTGGTGAAACCCCGGATCAGGACAGAAAAAGAATCTTGGAAAGCTTCAAGACTCAGCATAAAGGTATTCTGGTTGTTACAACTGTAGGTGACGAGGGAATAGATATTCCGGATGCGAACGTAGGGATAATAGTATCGGGAACAGGATCTAGACGTCAGTTTATTCAGAGACTTGGACGACTACTAAGACCAAAGAGTAGTGGTCAAAGAGCTGTTCTCTACGAAATAGTTGTCAAACACACGGTTGAAGAGATCTGGGCATCTAGAAGAACCCAGGACGTTGACCAGCAATGAGGTCAAGCTAGGAACACTAACTACAGCGAATGGTTTTTACTTTCACCGAGTTTTATCAGTAGCCTTAGGCATTCGAAGGACTCTCTGTACTAATGTAGACTAGTAGGTCTAGCATAATTTGAGCGTAGATAGAGTACTCGACCTCGCTCCTGGGTTTTTTCAACCGTAGAATTCTCTCTCCATCAGAAGTGGTCAGTAATGCTATGGGGCGCTCCTCGGGTTCATCTGTGCAAACAGCTAGTGGCATTTCCGTGGTGATACCTACCGTTCTCAAAGGGGATTTTCTTCTGGTCGACGCATCCATTTTAAATGGGTATTTTAATGACATTGTTTCAACGATAAGGGGGTTCAAACACTCCGATCCGTGGAATAACTCTACTACGAGATTACTGGTAATAATGTTCACCTCCGCGTTACTTGCG
Organism: Desulfurococcaceae archaeon; assembly: GCA_038889555.1. Lineage (GTDB taxonomy): Archaea > Thermoproteota > Thermoprotei_A > Sulfolobales > Desulfurococcaceae > UBA285. The sequence continues at coordinate 12,329 of JAWAHD010000007.1, read as the reverse complement.
AGCACTTTTAGAGCTTCTACAGCGAGAGCCGTGTTCACCTTAGCAAGGTTTGCCCAGGCGTTCCTAACAGCACGTAGCGGTCTACAAGAACCTCTACATAAGTTTCTAATGGTATCCAAATCAAGGTCTACATCTTCAATTACTATCGAGAGCTGAGGTACGGCCACAGATACTACACGGTCTTCAATTAAGGTATCAACAAGGACAGGTTCCAGCAATATCCCGATGTTCTCCAGATTGTTCTTCGCTAGGAAATCTAGCAGATCTAGCAGTGAAGTGTAGTGAGGGAAGAGGAGTTCTACTACTATGCTACCGTGCTTTATGAGCCCCATTTCTTCAGCTCTCAATGGTTAAATTCTGTTAAAAAACATTGATTTTTGCTTTTTTACTCAAGGTGTTCTTCGGAGCTGCTACTCTTTTACTTTCAGCTTAATCTCGATGATGCTTACTCTAGCTTCTCTTCCTTGCGGGTTTGTGAGTGTTTGGCTTCCAATCTCGATCTTCTCAACGTCTACTTTACCTGGTAGGAACCTGTTTCTTATGATTTCAACAGCGTCTACAGCCTTGCTTATAGCTCTTCCTCTTGCTTTGACATTGACTTCCTTTACACCTTGGTGTACTAGTGTTAAAATGGCTATTACATAGTTCATTACTGGTTTCTTTCCTACTAGCACGGTGTTCGGACTCTGTACTCCTGACATTCTGATCCCTCGGGTTTTCGCTATACCTTAGTCAAGATATTGAGAATTAGGGGTAGGTGTTTAAAAACTTTTCCTAAGTGGACCATGTAATACCAGGTTCCCTCTTTTAAAAGCCGATCGCTACTAGACATGATTCCACTGGGTGTTCGGTTGAGAGCGATCATGCCATTGTACGACAGCAACCTCGCTGATTGCGAAGTATCTTATTCTGAAGACTCCAGTTGTACGAATAGCAAGTTGCATCTTTACATTGAAGCTATACTTGACAATGAGAAGGACTTTGTTGAGTTTTTTGCAAAAACCACGAAAGGTCTAACTCCCTGGGGTGCTCAAAGATCTTGGCTCAAGAGACTCCTTCAAGGTGAAAACACTGTACTAATAGCTCCTACAGGTCTCGGTAAAACAACATTACTACTGGTTTACGCGCTCTATTCAGTATCAAAGGGAAAGAAGGTTCTCTACATAGTACCCACAAAGCCTCTTCAAAACCAAGTTTACCAGAGAATGCTAGAATACGCTGGAAACGCTGGTTTGGAGAATGCAAAGATCATCAGTTACAACTCTTCGCTAAGCAAGAAGAAGCGAGATGAGCTACTTAACCAGATCTCATGCTGCGATTTCAACGTACTAGTGGTTACGAACAGTTTTCTGTCGAAAAAATACGATATATTATCGAAATGCTCGTACGATGTACTACTGGTAGACGATGTTGATAGCTTACTTAGAAGTAAGAAGAACACTTACAACCTACTTAAACTCCTCGGTTACACTGATGAGATCATAGAACTAGCTAAGAAACGAGTAAACATACTCTGGCGTATACTAACAGGAAAAACAATGGGAAAGGATGTTGATGAACTCGTTAAGAACTACCTAAGCATAGACCATGAGCTTGAGTCTAGAATTCAAGCTTTGAAAGTTAAGCAACTGGTTGTTGCATCAGCTACTGGTAGAGCTCGAGGAGAAGTTGGCAAAGTACTGAGAGACCTCTTGAAAACCGATATTACAGGGATCACGATATACGGTCGCGACGTAACGGATTCCTACACAGTAGTATCAAACCTTGACGAGTTAGTAAGCAGAGTAGTCTCTCTTGTTCTCAAGCTTGGAAAAGGATGCATACTTTATGTTTCACCTTTTCACCCCTACAAAGACCTTATCTTCAACGCTGTGCAAGCTATTAAGTTGCGGCTATCCGAGCTTGGATTCAACGTTGGTGATGCTGATGCTAAAAGGATAATGGAGTTTGTTGAAGGGAAAGTGGATGTCCTAGTAGGCTCCTCGATCTACTATGGTTCAAGCGTGAGAGGCATAGATGCGCCTAGACACATAAGGTACGTTGTGTTTCTCGGAACACCGATGTTCGTGGTTCCATTGAGAAATCTGCTAGCTAACATGAACATTATGGCTAGAGTGCTATCGGAACTCTACGCAAGAAGTGGCAACAACGAGTACAAGTCCATGGTAACACGGGTGCGAAAACTAGCTCTTACATTAACTCCTTCCGAGAAAAAACTCATCAAGTACTTCTTAACGGGAAAACTAGCTATCGAAGCACTATCCTCTTCTCAAAAACTCCAATCAATATCAACTGAAGTTAAGGAGATCTACGAGAGAGTTCTCAAGGCGGTGATCAACCTTCTCGATAGTGAAAAGATCATCAATGTTGGTACCATAAGCTTAGTGAAAAAGAGCAACGAAGAGTACATTGGTGTTCTACCGGACGTCATGACCTACATTCAGGCTTCGGGTAGAACCAGCAGGTTTATAGGTAATACGATAACCCATGGTTTGTCCGTGGTACTCGAGCACCTTGACCTGGTAAACGTGGTTAAAGCTCTTGAGGCAAAAATGAAGAGGTTTAATAAGGATCTCTTATTCGTAGAGCTAGAGAATCTCGATCTTGAGCAGGAAGCTCGGTTGATCAGCATCTCGAGATCGGAGGCTTCTCAGAATAGGCTTAAATACAGGTCTATACTCCTCGTTGTTGAATCACCCACAAAGGCAAAAACAATTGCTAGGTTCTTTGGTAAACCTGTATCTAGGAAAATAGGAGACTTGAGAGTATACACAATTCCGGCTAAGGTAGACAATGAGGTAGTTGAGTTCAACATTGTTTCAACTCGTGGACACGTGTACGATTTAACTACGAAACCCTTGGGTCTTTACGGAGTACTCATAAATGAGAGTAGAGTAATCCCCGTGTACACTACTCTTAAGAAGTGTAAGCTGTGTGGTACACAGTTTACAGACCACGATGCATGTCCAAAATGTGGTAGTAGTATATTCACTGATTCGAAATCTGTGATAGCAGCTCTGCAGAAACTAGCACTAGAGGTGGATGAGGTTTTCATTTCTACAGATCCCGATATTGAAGGTGAAAAAATAGCCTACGATGTTTACACGTCAATAAGAATGTTCAACCACAGTGTTAAAAGAATAGAACTTCATGAAATAACGTTAAACGAGCTGCTGAAAGCTCTTGGTAAACCACGTGAGATCAACATCAACCTCGTTGAAGCTGAAATCTACAGAAGAATCTTAGATAGGCTGGTAGGCTTTGGTCTTAGCGGTAAACTCCAAGCTATGTTCAACAGCAAAAACCTTGGTGCAGGACGTGTACAAACACCAGTGCTCGGCCTTATCATTGAAAGATACAAGGAGCACTTGGCTAACAAGTGCAAGAAGGTTGTTGTCAACGTAGAGGATCCCGTCAAAGTCAGGGTTTCCATGTGCATTGAAACTCCGCATGTGGAGCTAGTAAACACTTTAAAATCCGCCAAAGAAGTAGTCTTCATGAAGGTTCATGAAACCGTTGAGGAGGTCACACCTAGACCTCCATACACAACCGATGAGCTACTGGTAGATGCATCTCGACTTGGATACACAGCTCGTGAAGCAATGAGGATTGCTCAAGACCTATATGAATCTGGTTTGATAACCTATCATAGAACGGACTGCACGTACGTTAGTTCTCACGGTATATCCATAGCTAAGGAGTATCTCGGTTCAAAAGGTTACATCAGCTTGTTTAAACCAAGTCACTGGGGTAATCAAGGTAGTCATGAAGCTATTAGACCAGTGTATCCACTTGATGTTGAAGACCTGCTTAAAGCTATTGATGAAGGTTTAGTAACCACGATCATACCACTCACGAATAGACACCTAAAGATCTACGACCTTGTGTTCAGAAGATTCATCGCTAGTCAGATGAAGCCCTTCAAAGCTGTTAAATCAGAGTACAGCGTATATGTGTCGGGCGTAGAGATTGGAAGGGTTTCCTTCTACACCGAGATCATTGAACCCGGTTTCAACGTTGTGGTAGGACTTAGGGTTTACAACGAACTCCGCTATCTAGATAAATTCGCCGCAACGAAGTTCTCCGTTCAATTGAGAAACTCAAGTAAAGTACCACTCTACAGTGAAGGTGATGTTGTTGCGTTAATGAAGAAACTCGGTATTGGTAGACCCAGTACGTACGCTAAGATCATTGAGAACATCAAAAGACATGGTTACATTATCGAGAGTGCTAAGTTAAAGAAGCTTGTACCAACAAAGAAAGGAATACAAGTGTACGACTACTTGAGTAAGAACTATTCAGAAGTGACCACGGTTGAGTTAACTCGGAGAATGGAGAACACTATAGACAGAATCGCCTCGGGGGAGGTATCGGGCTACGATGCCATAGTAGAGCTACTGGATCATCTCTTCGCAACGAACATCATAGAGCGCTCTTTACTTTCTCTTAACCTTGATCACAATGTATGGTTTTATCCGACCTCCAACAATGTTGCTTCCAATTGAAACATCAACAAGTTCTACACTTTCACCCATCTTGGACATTATAGCATTGAATAAATCAACGGCTTTACTAATGAACTTTCCCTCTCCTCTTAGAACAACCATAGATGCTTCCTGAAACATTACTGCAACATCAATTAGATAACTAGATATACTCTTCTTACCAACAACAATTACCCTCTCAGATCCATCATACGACACAATTATTCACCCAATTTGAACATGTATCAGGGTCTTTAAATAAAAGAGAAGTAACCCCTCTAATAACCTAAAGTTTCACTGGTCCGTTTCAAATGGACACGGTGGATATACACTGAAACTCTTCACGCCGATTCATATATACTCCCCGGTTTCACCCCTCAGTTTCTACTGTACAATTAACTAAGGAGAGAGACCCCTTGAATTCAACTGGACTAGCATAAAGAAGTTATTAAGTCGAACATACTTCGTCGATCTTCAATATCGGTTTGTATAATGATAATTAATACTCAATAAAACTTAATGTTTAAACATCAAGCAAATGTTTTTTATCAATACGCAAAATGGAAAGTTTTCTAGAGACCCAGTTATTACCAGTTGAAAGTGTGGGGTGGGGGTTTTGAGAACGATTCTATGTTTTTAAACTGGGGAGTTCCACCCCTCTTTTTCGACTGAAACTAGCTTAGGCTTAGAGGAATAGAAGGTATATAATACGATGATTATTATGGAGAGATTAGGGGCCGGGTACCCCGCGACGCCTCCGGATAGGAGGCGAGGAAACACCGTGCACCCCGCGGTAGCGCGGCCTCGTAAGAGGCACGGGTAGAACCCGTGGCAACGGCACAGAAACGGTACGGCCACTACGATATGGCTATGATGTGGGCCACCTCCCGGTAACGGGAGGGTTTAAACCGCGGAGGACCGTAGTGGAGGCGTTGAAACGGCCGTCCCGCGTGGTGCAAGGCCCGGGTCCGGGATGAGGTACCGCGCAACCGGTATGGGCCGCTTAGACTAATGCGGGGGGTGAACTGAACACGGGTTATTGCCCGGCCCCTCTGATAAAGCGCTTTGACTAAGGTGAACTATTGGAACCTGTAGCATGGATCTACGGTACCCCAGTACTCTACCACGGTCTTGGTCATTTCATCTGCGTTGTTTGCATTAGAGTATGCTTCGAGAAGTTCTTCGTTGAGTGTGTGAAAAGTCGTCATCCACTTGAATAATCCAAGAAACTTGAGGTACTGGTCTTTGAAGCCAAGTATGTATGCAGATGCAGCTACAGCTTCTATGCTTGAGAGTACACATGGTTTTCCATAGTTCACCGGGTTTCCTGGAAGTAGCGGAGGTAGTTTCAAGTGAACTCCTCGTATACCCTTAAAGTATTCTTCGTGGAGCCTTCTCCAACTAGCATCAACAACAACGATACCGTATCGAACAGCGTGGTTTCTAAACCACGGTCCCAGATATGCATTACTGAATGGATTTAAAACGAGAGGATAACCACGTACATCTCTTCTACTTCTCACAGGGGTCGCGAGCCCGAATTTGATCATTTTAAGAGCTGTGTTCTTATCTGGATCATCTTCAAGCAGGGTTAAAGCGTAAATTCTGATCATCCCGCGATATTCATCAGGAGTTCTCACGTGCAATTCGCCAGGTAACACTTATTAAACAGCCCCTCATATTTAGTTCTTGGGTGGGTAAAAGTGTCTAAAACGAACAAATCTGCAATAATACTGATACAAACCGAGATCGGTGCTGAGAGCAAGGTTCTCGATGAGTTGATGAAAATTCCCGAAGTCAGGGAAGCTTACATCGTGTACGGTACATATGATATTGTTGTAAAAATAGAATCAGACACGCTTGAGAAAATAAGAGAAATAGTAACCAATAGAATAAGAAAGCTTCCGGATATTAGAACAACTGTTACCATGATCGTTGTCGAAGGAAGAATAAAGTAGTACCTTTGCAACTGCTTCACAGATGTTCTTTTTATTTCTCTAGAACACCTGGTCTACGCAGTTGCAACGATAACTTCGTTTTTCAATATTACTACAGTGTGTTCGAACTGGGATACTAAGCCATCCGCTTTTTCGACAAGTACAGGGTACTCGTGGAGATATCCAAGCTTCTTCAGTTGATCAAGACTTTTCTTCAGCTGCTCAAGCTCCACATCGCTCTTGGCGTACCATCTAACTGCAAAGGGTAGTTCTCTCCTACTTGTGTATATGTACTGGTATATTCGCTTTAGCTCTGGAGGTGGTTCACGAGCCCTGGTTTTAAGCGCGTAGATTGTTACGAGCTTTGCTTCTTTAACCATACCTACACCGTTCGTGGCGAAGGGCTCTACAGCGTAGACTCCTGGATTAAGCCTGTGCCTTGCGAGTACATCGTGGTAGTTCGGAATAGTAACGCCACTATGAATAGTGTACCTTGAAATACTATGTCCACTCAGGTTCTTTACGGGTTTGTAACCAGCTGATCTTATCGTTTTTTCTATGACTTCACCAATCTCAGAGGCTTTAACTCCTGGTTTCATCAACTCGATTGCTCGTTCTAGAGCGGATCTCGCAGCCTCAACAAGCCCCTCGTAGGCTGGGTTGAAGAAGACTGTTGTTGCAGTATCAGCGATGTATCCATCTATGTGTACACCAATATCGATTTTAACAATTGATCCATCCGGTATTACAGATTCATCGTTGTAAACCGGTGTGTAGTGAGCTGCAACACTGTTTATACCAATGTTTACCGGAAAAGCGGGTTCACCACCTAGTTCTCGAATATAGTTCTCAATCATCTCTGCAAGACTCATTATTTTAACGCCAGGCTTTGCGCTTCTCGTAGCGTATTCTCTCGCTTCTTTAGCTATTCTACCTGCTTTAAGTAGCTTTGATATTGACTCCTCATCCAAGGCTACTGGTTGCACCTTTGGTTACCCTTAATGCTGATAGATGACAAAGTAGAGCAATTTTAGTTTTTAGCCATGGTGGTTTAAATACTACACACGGGTGAAAACGTTGGGTAGAATTCGTTACCTTGGTCACAGTTTCTTTGAACTCGACTTAAAGGGGTTTGATGGTGTTCAGAAAACCGTGCTAATTGATCCCTGGGTTGAAAACCCGTTAAGCCCCGTTAAACTCGAGGACTACAAGAACGTGAAGGTAGACTACATTGTGGTTACCCACGACCACGGAGATCACCTAGGTAACGCTATTGAGCTTGCTAAGCTTACCGGTGCAACAATAGTGGGTATTTACGAAATAGCGGAGTACTCCGGTTCTCGGGGTGTGAGAAGCATTGGTGGAAACATCGGTGGTAAACTGAGGGTTGAGGACCTCGAGATAGTTCTAACACCCGCTCTTCACAGTTCTCAGAGAGGAGCACCAACAGGTGTTGTAGTGGGAGGACTGGATCTCAGAGTTTACCACGCTGGAGACACCGGGTTGTTCGCAGAGATGTCCTTTATACATGAACTGTACAATCCCGATATAGCTCTTCTACCCATAGGTGGACACTTTACAATGGGTATTAGAGAAGCCGTTAAAGCAGTAGAGCTCTTGAAGCCAAGGGTAGTCATACCAATGCACTACAGCACTTTTCCGGTTATACAAGCGGATCCCTACGAATTCAAGAAACTAGTTGAGGAGAAAACCGGGGTAAAAGTAGTTGTGCTAAAACCAGGAGAGGTATTCGAATACCCGTAGCCATGCGGTGTTTTAAACCTATTTTAGATGTTTTGATTTTTATTTGAACAGGTTTCTTGAAGGTGTTTCGTTGACTGGCGAAGTTCAGGAAAAGCTCAAAGTTGCAACACGAAACACGGTTGAAGTCGTAACTGTGGAGGAACTCTCGAAGTTGCTACTAGAGGGAGAAAAACCTCGAGGTTACCTTGGTTTTGAACCGAGTGGACTAGTACATGTTGGTTGGCTTGTATGGATGCTTAAGGTTAAAGACCTCGTAGAACTCGGCGTAGACTTCCACATTCTTGAAGCCACGTGGCACGCCTACATAAACGATAAGCTTGGAGGAGACTTAGAGCTCATAAGGAAAGCAGCCAGGTATACTAGGAGAGTCCTCGAGGCTCTGGGCGTCCCTGAAACCCGGGTTAAATACGTGGATGCCGAGGACCTTGTCAGCGACAAGAGGTACTGGGAAATACTCATAAAGTCAGCTAAGAAAACGAGTCTTGCTAGAGTTAAGCGAGCTTTAACGATAATGGGTAGAACAGCTGACGAGGCTGAAACAGACTTCTCGAAGCTGATATACCCCTTAATGCAGGTAACAGACATATTCTACTTAGACCTTGATATAGTCCTCGGTGGTATAGATCAGAGAAAAGCACACATGCTTGCAAGAGACTTAGCTGAAAAACTCGGCTTCAAGAAACCTGTTGCAATTCATACACCTCTAATAACGAGCTTGCGTGGTCCAGTTAGAAAACAACCACTCCAGGTTGAAAAAACACCTGAGTTCGAGCTAGATGACGTTGCATCCGAAGTTAAGATGAGCAAAAGCAAACCAGAAACAGCAATATTCGTACACGACCCACCCGATGATGTACGTGCAAAAGTGATGAACGCTTATTGTCCACCTAGAACAGTACTATTCAACCCCATTGTGGAGATCAACAAGTACTTGTTATTCCAGCAACCAGGTTTCATACTTCACATCGATAGACCAAGCAAGTACGGGGGACCTATAGATGTCTACAGCGCTGATGAGCTTGAAGCCTTGTACATAAAGGGGGAAATACACCCATTAGACCTAAAGAACGCAACAGCAGATGCACTAGTAAATATGCTCAGAGATATCCAGGCAAAGCTCTTCTCAAACCGTGAAACCGTTAAACTGATCGAAGAACTCAAACAAGCCAGGATCACCAGGTAAAGACCTGAAACCATGCTTAAAACCCCAACAAAACTAGTCTTAAACTGGTGGGCCGGTAGCTCAGCCTGGAAGAGCGCCGCCCTTGCATGGCCACGTGAACACCGGGGTCGAAGAAAGGCGGAGGTCCCGGGTTCAAATCCCGGCCGGTCCACTCAAACTGGCCTATTTAAAACTCTACACAGATGATGTGGTGGGGTTTAAAATTGGATACGGGTTTACTGGTACAAGTGTTCTGGATAGTGTTTTTCTTACTGATAATTACTGGTTTGTACCAGAGAATTCAGCTACGACTCTGGATCCTGGAGTTGAAGACTAAGCTTAGTGTAATGCGTGCTATTCTAGAGGAAGATAAGCATAGAGTAAAGAGTCTTCTGAGAAACCTTGGGTTGAGTACACCCGAGGTTTTACTGAGCAGAACGCTCGATACTTTCATCATAGAGCCCGTTGAAATAGAACCCGTAGATATAATCAGAAGACTTGATCACCTGCTGAGAACATCCGAAAACCACACGAAAAGAATGATTGAAGATGCACTACCTAAGCTTGGAAAGCACGAGAGAAGCCTCGTGGAGTCCTCTATCGCTATAGTTGTAGCCTTAAACCAGATCTACAAGGTTGTTAGACACTACGTTTTAATCGGAGAGAAGGAAAACAACTACATTCTGATCATGCAGCTTCAGTACATACTACCACAAATAATGAAGATTGTTGAAACTTACCACGAAGCATTAACATCCTTTATGAATGGACTTCCCATCGGTGATGGAGTAGGCCCGCTCTTAGCTTACATGATAACGGAAAGAGGTGAAGTCAGATCTAGAACCGTAGTTGATGATACAAGTATCATCGAGGTGATGTACAAGAACAGGAGGCTGTTCGTCGTCAAAGCTGAAGGTCCAGGTAGTAATGTTGGTCATCCAGGCGCCATCATAAGCAAGCTGGTGGATGATCTAAAGGGCGCCGTGGACCTGGTGATCACGGTCGACGCAGCGTTGAAGCTTGAAGGAGAGGAAACAGGGTCTATAGCGGAGGGTTATGGAGCAGCCATAGGGGATCTCGGTCCCGAGAAAATAGCCATCGAGAGAGCCACAGCAAAGTACAATATTCCTCTTAGAGCACTAGTTATAAAAATGGACTTAAAGGACGCTATTACAACCATGAAGAAGGAGCTCTACGATGCTATCGAGGAAGCTATTTCCTATGTAGACAGGATTATTGAGGAGCATACAAAACCCAATTCAACACTGATATTAGCAGGTATAGGTAATACCATGGGTATACCCGGGTGAATCGTTTTGAGCAATGACCAGGTGCTAACATACGTAGCTATAGCACTTGTATTTCTCATGGTTATAGCATACTACGCTTACGAAGCAATAAGAACCAGAAGAAGACGTAGACCAGAGTACATGATCAGAGAACTACTAGTATGTGTAAATTGCAACTACAGAGTTGAAAAGGATCACGAAGCCGGTGACTTCATAGGTTTAATCAAAGACACTTGCCCCAAGTGTGGAGGAGACCTAAAGATCAGAGGAATATACGCAGTCGAGAAAAAACAGATATTTAAACCCTGAAAACAATAGCACACAACTGCGGCACCCGACCCGGCCATAGTGGCCGGGCAACACCCGGTCTCATCAGAACCCGGAAGTTAAGCCGGCCACGTTAGGGTGGCCGTGAGGTCCGCGAGGCCTCGCAGCCACCCTAAGCTGGGATCGGGTGCCGCTTTCAACTGCTTTAAGCTTACACACTCGGTTCATGATAAGTGGTGTAGATAGAAACGTTCATAGGCATCCCATACATAGTGCTTTGCTGAAGTTGTTCAATAAAGGAATTGAAATCTACCGAGGAGGTTTCTCCTAATCTCTTGGAACTCAGGATTGTTAAAGCGATTCTAAACGTCTCTAAGGGTGATCCAAGCTCGAGAAAAGCGTGGGGAGTAAACGAAGCGATGAGGCAAACCTATGCAGACTAGCATGCACATACGCAGTAAACCGCCTTCCGTGTACCACTACAGGAGAGCTTATAGGGACTTTTGGCGCGATTGGAGGCAAGTTATTTAATAACCCCTAATTTAGGCATTTAATACGAGTACGAATACTAAGTGGTGGTTTAATGGTAAGGTTTTGCCCCAGGTGCGGTTCAATAATGTATCCTTCCAAGAAGGGAGATGAAGTACTATTGAAGTGTACCAAGTGTGGTTTTGAAACAAAGGCTGGGGATAAAGAGAAGTACAGTATGAAGTACCAGGTTGGCTCATCGAAGAGAACTGTAACAGCGAAAGTTAGTGAAGCTAAGGAGTCGAAGATTACGCCTGAAGAAAGAGAAATGCTTAGAGAATACTACGAGATATTCCTCGAGGAGTTTGAGCGAAGTGAGTTCGAAGAAGGCGGCGAGGAGTAGCTGCACCCAGGTGATCAGCTGAGAGTAGTTTTCTTCATGTCCTTGTCCGAGCCGTCACCAGACATCATCACTAAGTACTATGCTTGATTGTGCTTATTTAATTTTGCTTCTCCACCAAATAATAAGATAAGATATCCTAGATCACAGTTAATGTGGTGTGCTTATTGGTTAGGGTCGCAGTTGTAGACAAGGATTACTGTAAGCCAAATAGGTGTACTCTTGAGTGCATACGGTTTTGCCCAGTGAACAGAAGTAGAAAGAAAAAAGCTGTAGATCTAACAGAGGATAAATCAAGAGCTGTGATCTACGAGGATGTCTGCGTTGGATGCGGTATATGTGTAAAGAAGTGCCCCTTCAACGCGATATCAATAGTTAATCTTCCCGACGAGCTCGAGAAAATCCTAGTTCACAGGTTTGGTGAGAACACCTTTAAACTCTACGGTTTACCAACACCTAGGACCGGAGAGGTACTTGGAGTCATTGGGCAGAACGGTGTTGGTAAAACAACAAGTATAAAGATACTATCGGGTCAAATAAAGCCCAATATGGGTAGAT
>JAWAHD010000006.1:0-37493 GCA_038889555.1 Desulfurococcaceae archaeon | reverse complement strand
GCATTAGTTTTATTTGCTCTTTCAAAGTATGATGTGAATACCGGTGTTAGTTATTGTCAGAGAAGCATGTTTACATCATAGAAACACCCGGTTTAACTCTGAAGATAACAGCTGTGGAAGTTGATAATCTGTATATACACGAGGAGATAATACCGAGTATCTTGGAGTGGCTTGTAGACAAGATCAAGAGTGACGGTGTATTCAAGGATCCGATAGTAGTCGACGAGAAAACTCTTGTTGTGCTGGATGGTATGCACAGAGTTGCAGCTGCTAAGCAACTGGACTTCAAGTACATACCAGTGTGCTTGGTTGACTACGATAGTCCTCTCATAAGCTTGCACGCGTGGGGACGTGTATTCAGAGTTAAGAGCTCTGCTAAGCACATTTACAGAACAATCGACGATGCTGTCAACAGTGCTGTGAACACTGTTACGAGCTTGGGTTACAGGATTACGACTATTCCAAGTCTTGAAGCAGGATTTGAAGCACTCGAAAAGCGCGAGATAGCTGGTCTACTTGTAACACCTCTTGGGATTAAAGGAGTTAAGCATGTTTCAAGAGACATCAAAGCGATTTACGATGGATTGAAGAGAATAGAGGTTGCACTGGAGAACAAGGGTTTTGAAGTAGGCTACTACACCGAGAAGGACTCGGTAAGCATGGTTCAGAGCGGTGAAGCCGTAGCTGCTCTTATACCACCGGTTATTAGGAAGAACGAGGTTAGAACTGTAGCTCTCAGAGGCGAGGTCTTCGTGCACAAAGCAACAAGGCACGTAATTCCAGCAAGACCGCTGAACATCAACGTACCACTTGAATGGCTGAGCGGAAGGTACGATGTGAACGAAGTTAAACGAATGATCGCAGAGTACTTGGCTACGAGGAGGATTAAAAGGCTTCCACCAGGAACAGTCCTCGACAGGAGGTACGAAGAGGAGCTTTACGTATTCGAGTAGACTCTACGTGTGGGTTCTTCGGTCGATGGACAAGCGAGTAATCTACTATAGTGTTGTATCTACGATTGAGATGCTCGGGTGGGGTCTGTATCTAACCTTCATAGTTCGCTACGTCTCTGTGACTCTTGGTGGTGGTTCAAGCTCGCTGCTCGTGTTCCTTGGTTCTAACTGGGGTTTCACGCTTTTCTCTATACTCATAGGAGGATTTCTCCGTGTTCTAGGTGAGAAGAAAACCCTGCTACTGGGTACACTCTGCTCTCTACCACCACTTGTCATCCTCTTCACGGAGAACCCCTACGTAATAGCGTTTGTGTCCTCTGTATCCGCTTTTCCATGGGGGTTAATGTGGTCTATAGTACTGAAGGACATATTCGCGGGCTCTGAGAGAACTGCTGGTGTACGGTACAGCGTGTTCACGGCTGGACGAGGTGTAGGGTTCTTCCTAGGGTCTATTCTAACAGGCTTAATCTACTCAGTAGGAGGCGTAGAGGGAGTTGTCGTAGCCATGTCAATAGTACTTTTAGCATCATCTCTAGCTTACTACCTCCTGTACCACGAGGATGGATCAACCTCTGGAAAAAGAGCCCCGGATCTAAGACATGTAGCGTCTAAGCTATGGATTTTCTACACTTCGCTTGTTTTCGTAGTGTTTGCTAGAGAGCTCTTCTACTCGATTGCTCCTCCTAAGCTCGACAGCGATATAAACTTGCTGGTTCAGGGTTTACCCGAGTGGGCTGCGTACTCGGTTTTCGGATTAGTGTACTCAGGTGGTGCTGTGATATCTCCTCTTGCAAGGTACATAGCTGGTAAGATTGTTGATAAGCATGGACCTCGACAAGTTTACTTATCAACGGCTCTCGCATACATGGCGGTCTACTGGGTTTTCGTAAAGACCACTGGTTTGATTCCACTGCTGGTTTGGCAAATACCTTTGTTTCCGTTTCTCGACACCGGTATGAACGTTTACATAGCAAAGCGTCTTAACCATGATCAAATACCCCTTGGAGTCGCAGCCGGGCTCTCTTTCACAGCTCTTGGTGGATTAATGGTGATACTAATGCTTATTCCAGGTGAACTCAGCTACGAGCTCGGCGGCATCGCGATCTCGGCTGCGTGTTTAACCGCAGTGATACTAACGCTTATGGATAGAAGCTACAGCAGGGACAAGGGCTGATCGCTAGGTAAATAAGTGTACACAGAGTACAACATAGACGGGAGATGGTGTAGGGGTTGACGGGTCTTTACGTTGTTCCAAGAACAAGTGTATTCTACAGGTTTGACCCCGAGATCAAGCCGTTCATCAAGGTCGAACCCGGTGATCTCGTGGTGTTTCAAACGATCGATGCACTTGGTGGTCAGATAAGAAGCGAGGAAGATCTCGTTTCTGCTGTGGATTTCACTCGGGTGAACCCGGCAACGGGTCCAGTTTACGTTGAGGGAGCTGAACCTGGAGATGCTCTTCTAGTTGAAATCCTCGATATTAAGACTGCTGAAAAAGGATTCATAGTTACAGCACCCGGTGCTGGTGTTCTAGCAGGAAAGGTTAAACAGGCAAAAACTAGAGAGTGCCGTGTTAAGGATGACTACGTTGAAGTACTGGGCTACAGAATTCCAGCTTGGAAAATGATCGGAGTTATAGGAGTAGCATCAATTGAAAAACCACCTACCGGTGTACCTGGGAAACATGGTGGAAACCTGGATACTAAGTTCATCACTAAGGGAGCAAGAGTTTACCTGCCGGTGGAGTACACTGGTGGTTTACTAGGTATCGGTGACATTCACGCAGTAATGGCGCATGGTGAAGTATGTGTTTCAGCATGCGAAGTTGAAGGAGAAGTCCTAGTTAGAGTTGACGTTGTTAAGGAAAAAGCGCCTGCATGGCCTCTCGTTGAGTACGAGGACTCAACATACATACTTGTCTCCGATGTGAATACTGAAAGAGCTTTTGAAGTAGCTACGAGTGTAGTAGTTGAGGTACTTGAGAAGGCTTTGAATCTGGAATGGCACGATGCCTACATGTTAGCCAGTGTATCTGTGGACTTTGGAGTAAGCCAGCTTGTGGATCCAAGGAAAACGGTGTGGGCTCGAATACCGAAGAACCTTGTTTCAGCTTCAAGCGTTCTGAAAGCTATTAGTGAATTGAAGTAGAGAAAGACTGGGGAAAAATTGTTTTGAACACTGTTGTTCTCAGAGAAGGGGGCATAAGGAGCTTCAAAAAGAGATACTTTGTTGAAACCAGCGGCGATGTTGCTACGCACGTGTCAAGTCTACACGGCGGGCTGGTCAAGAGCATCATCTTCGACAAGGGTTCCGTGGAGTACTATTTGGAGCCAGTAGCTGGGGTTCTACTAATATACGAGGTGGTCTTCTCTGGAGGAGTCACAGATGTCGTCATTTACGAAGTGACTTCAGCAGGGCTTAAACAGGTGGGGAGAACATCCCTGTCGCGCCTAAGGATTACCAGTGGGTTTGCTGCTGTGGACAGGCTCGTTCGAGACGCGTTTGCGTACAGGTGCACGTGGACTAGTGTTCTATGCGGTAGCGTGAGCGACTCTGTTGACTACTACGCTGTAGACATGCTAGCTAGAGGCGCTGTGAACTACGCATTGTACAGGAGGTTGAAAGAGCAAGTGCTTGAGCTCTCCCGGGAGTACATCGGTTTCGCGCTTGCACTGCTCGTGAACAGTGTGCGCAGAGCGGGTTTCAACCGGGTGTATACTCAGGGTGACTTCTGCTCCAGGGCTCTTCAAGCAGAGCCTGTTTCGTGGATGAGTACGAGAGTAGTTCTCGGTAGCATGGATAAAACCGTGGAGATAGAGGTTGAAAAAAGAATTGGAGCATTAAACCCGGATGTGTACGTGAAGATCAACGGTAGAAGCGTGATCGTTGAGTGCAAAACGGGTCCACCTAAAGCCTGGCTTTCAAAAGCTATTAAGCAGGCAAAGCTCTACAGGAAGCACACTGATCTCGTTTTTCTCATAACACCGCGACCTTTACCCAAGGACCTCGAGAACAATCTTACCCAGTACTACAGTATGGTACTCTACTGTAGCCCAGATAACATGGAAAAATGCTCAGAGATGCTTGCTGAGACAATTCTGCACTTCATTCAACGATGATCCACCGGTGGTCCCGGCCACTTCTGATCTTCAAATAAACGTTTAAAAGGTACTAAGGTAATATTGTAAACCTGTGGTTAAGCACCTGAGGTGCAAGTTGTACGGTATTCAGCGGTAAAGCTGTGAAACGAAAGAGTTGGCGAAGAAACAGGAAATCTGGTTCTCCAAGGAGAGGAGGGCTTTTCAGCTGGGTTGATGAAACAGAAGGTAGTAGGATTCCTGATAGTATTAGAAAACAGATAGTTCAGGAAGTGGAGTCTATTCTACGTGAAAAATTCAAAGGTACCGTAGCTACATAAAATAAGGTTCACAGCTTACACCTAGCGAACGGTTAAGTTCTTCAATTGAATATACGTAAACAGCTTCTTTGCACCGTTGAACTTTATTCACACCTGTTGGTGTTCACGAGAACCCATGCTCATGGTACCTCGTTGTAAGATTCCCGCTGTGGTACTGTTCACCGGTTCTGTGTAAGCTTATTAACGAGGAGGTTTTAGCATTACATGGGTGTAAATGGTATGTTGTCTAAGCATCCTCTTGAACTACCGGTAGGTAGAAAGCTAACTAGGGAGGAGATTGTTGATGCAATTAGACTTTCCATTACTGCTGAGCTGGACGCGATAAACCTGTACTTGCAGATAGCTAGGTCGATTGACGATGAGAGCATTAGAAAAGTCTTCGAGGATGTTGCAAAGGAGGAAAAGACTCACGTTGGTGAGTTTCTTGCTCTTCTTAAGAAGCTTGATGCTGAGCAGGTGAGCGAGCTTGCTAGAGGTGAAGAGGAGGTAGCAGAACTAACTGGTACCCCACTACAGCCTGTTCAGAGCCAAGACGCTTCATCTCAGACGAGAACAGAGGAGGACTTTGTGAAGCATGTTGCAGCTAGATTCAAGGATGCATTAAACAACTCTAGGGTCATTCTAGCCAGGTTACCAAGGGTTAACGTGGGACGCGGAGTAGAGAGTGTTCCCTACACTACAGCTAGAGGTGAAAGATCCGTTGTTGAACTAAGGGAAGTTCAAGTTAAGTTCAGAATATCGCAGAAAACCATGGACTACTACTCGAGATATGGTATACTAGAAGCTCCAGAGGTTGGTTTCTCAGCTAGACAACTAGCTACTAGCGAGGATAAGCACATTCTTGAAACACTACTAAAATGCGAGCAAGTTAAGCAATTAAAGATGAGTACGTGGGAAGCACCAGGTCAATCAGTAATCGATATCTCTACCGCGTTAGCCGAGATGTACAAGGCTGGTATTAAAAGACCAGTTGTACTCATACTTCCATCCTCAAGGTACGTTAAGCTAATGAACGTGAGTGACCGAACTGGTGTAATGGACCTTGAGAGAGTTAGAGCTCTATTAGATGACATCGTAGTATCGGACCTGCTACCCGCAGATACGGCTCTACTTGTAGCTTTGAGAGATGACATTGTTGACGTGGTTGTAGGTGGTGATGGAGAAGTAGACTACATTGGACCAGAGGACGGGTACCATGCATTCAGAGCTTGGAGCTCTCTTGCTGTTAGAATCAAGGATCCTAGTGGAATAGTTGTACTAAAGGGAGAATAGCATGATCTCTGAACTCGTGGAAAGATTTAAAGCATACGCGGAAATGGAAGAGAAGCATGCTAAAGCACTTAGATCCCTAGCTTCGGAGTTAAAGCACCCTGTTCTAGCAACCATATTCATGAGTATTGCGAGAGACTCCGAGAAGCACGCAGACATGTACAGGTCACTTGCTAAGCTCCTAAGCGAGGTTCAGCCATTCATAAGCGAAGATGACCTGAAAAAAATAGCACAAGTCATCGACACTCACATAAACACCGAGGCTGAAATGCTAAGATCAGCTTCAGAACTGATGAAATCCATTAGCGATCCCCGGGCAAAACTACTCTTAGCAGCTATAGCCGATGATGAGCACACTCACCACAAGCTATTACTCAACATCAAGGAGAAGGTGGCAAAAGCTGAAACCTTGACCGAGGACCTTGTATGGGATATGATATGGAAGGATAGTCCATGGCATGGAGCTCCAGGTGGTTGAAACCCCGGAGAACACGTGCAAACAAAGTGTTCAACACCGGTTTTCTACGAGTTTACAGATAACCCATTTGTAATGCTTTTTTAATCGTCTACTGCACCGTTGTAAAACAAAAGAAGAACCTTAACAACATGCTTAATAGGAGATGAGAGCTAAACCACCTATAAGAGTATCTTATAGGACTAGTTCGACGCGAAGGTGGAATCCGTGTCTTCGAATTGTTCTTTCTACGAGGAGGTTTTAAGGGTTTTGAACCTATATAACTTATACCATAAGCCGGAAGCTGTAGCAAGAGTACTCGAGTACGATGAAAGTAAGAGTGTTATCGTAGTAGAGTTCTCTGGTACATTCTGTCATACATGTGGTATAAGAGACTGGGTTGAAGACTTAAAGTACCTTTTCATAAAGCTTGGTCACGAAGCAGAACTCCTGGAGTACATAGAACCCGGAGATGAGTTCAGGAGAGTCGGTGTATTCAGAGTACACATCACGAAGTGTTCAGACACCGAAGAACTAAATGAAGTATAAAAGCTAATAGTGGAACAACAAGGCCATAAGCAGAGCTTACTCATAGCATTCGCAACGTGAGTAACAGATATACCTGTATTAGCAGAGAAGTGACAAACTTTTCGTGGACTCTTGTTCACTTTTCGTTTTAGCGATTACACAATTTAGCAGACGACAAAAGTCCTCAACACGTATAGAAATAATTGAAAATTGAAAATGATCAGTGTATCCACCACTAGGTTTGCAAAGCTTATTCGTTACAAATAAAAGGTCTTCGTAAACCTCATTAAGCTCACATTCACCAATTTCACCATATTTTTCAATATCAATAATATATTCATACTTTACTTGACTCTTGGGAGACTTCCATTCTTTAACAGCAACATGATTGGGATTAAACTTACATGGACCCTTTACAACCCAAGGGCCAATAAAAACCCTCTTAGGGCTCGTAATGTAGAAGAAGACCATATCACCAGCTGAAATATGCTTTGAACAGGTAATTTCGTAGCGTTTATCTACCCCGAACACTCCATACTTCTCGCATACCTTATAGTTCTCTGGAATTGTAACAAATATCCAGTGTTTAATCAAGTTAACCCCCATGCGAAATTACATCCTTTCCAATTTAAAGTATATGCCAAGATTACATCACCAGTAAAGCACAGCACCTTTATGCACACAGAGCATGTGCTTTTTAGGATTTGCACAGGAAGATCATGAAGAGGTGAGCATGACACCAGGCATTCTTCACACTAAATGCTGCTTTACTTTTCCGAAGCCCAAGCAGGAAAGGACTCTATTCTTTCGCATAATAGGTTTTGAAAGAAGTACTGCTCTACAAGAATTCCAGCTGTAAAGATCGCCCGTTGAAGAACACCGATCGCGGAGTTTCCGTAGAACGTTTCCCGCGGGAAACTTAGATCGCTGAAAACCTATGGGGAAGTTTCAACGTAAGGGTTTCTATGGGTAAACTAAAAACGCGGCCGTTTGAGCAGTGTGTTTTGAAATGGATTGGGGGAATGAGCTGGATATCTACCTGAGGTCAATATACTTGGCCGCTTACGTAGATGTGTGAAGAGTGCCCAACAGCGGGGTACTTAAATTAAGAAAAACCAATGACTTTTCAATGCTAGTCCATGACGCTCTAGAGCATGGTCTTAGCTTCACGATCCAGTGGGGTCAGCTCCATGTGACTTGGAGTCATCTTCCTAGATGAGAAAAGAGTCTAACATTCATCTTTAGAAGTCTTATCTTGGTTTAGAGCTGAAGGCTATTATAGTCCTCGTGTATCACGCGGAGATTTCTTTTCACTGTATCTTCCGAGAGCACTGTGTCAAATCCTGATGCTTGAGCTTGTATTAAACTTCTACGTAGACATCTATGAACTTCTTGTACCATTTCTCGTACTCCTCCCGAGTTACGATGTGCAACTGGAAGACGTGTTCAACATTCATGTCCTCAAATATCCTTTTATACAGCTTTGCTCTCATCCACGGGTCTCTTGCGTGCTCTGTTACAAGTAGAACATCGATATCGCTATCGGGTCTCATTTCACCACGCACGTAGCTACCGAAGAGAATGGTTTTGCAGGAAGGATCAATAGATAAGCACACCTCCTTGATTCTACCAATATACGTTGCAATGTTCTCTAAACACTTCTTCCTAGCGAGGTACTTATTGTAGAGGAACTCTACGAAGTCTTCTCGAGCCACTTGAACACCTCTAGAAGCTTCTTACCTAGCTCTAAGGCTCGTTTAGCAATCTCGAGATCGTATTCTCTGGGGATGTATCTTGACGTGATGTAAGACTCCTCCAGTAGGTAAAGCAACTCGATGCGAGAGTTTACAAAACTTTCAAGCTCTCTGCTCCCGTAGATCCTTGAAAGATCCCTGAGAAGACTAACAATCGAGTGCGTCTTCGGAAAATCCCCCAGCTTTCTATATAGCAGGTACTTTGCGAAAAGCTGTATAGCCTGCTCTACGTGGAAGAGAACCAGGTCGTAGTCTCCTCGTTCGAAATCATCGATAGCGTGCCTTAAGAAAGATTCTGCTCTTCTACGTAGAATCTCGTAGCTCACTCGAAACAACCCTTGCGAAAACTCCCGTAAACAAGACCATAGCTATTTGCCACGTAAAATATCTATGTCCGCAGAAGCTTTTAAGTTCTCGTGGTACAAGTGTACTCCAGTAGTTTTTCACACCTGAGGCTTCGTTTTTCACTGCACCCCCGTAATGATCCATATTACTCTGAAAACGCCTATAATGTAACCCTTGCAGCGCACGATCTTAGTCGTACATGAGTACTGTAGTGGCTATTTAATACGCTATATCCTAGTACCTAGCATGGTGTTTTGCAATTGAGCTACAAAGACGTGTTCAGGGTATCAACGGGTATACCCGAGTTGGATACTGCACTGGAGGGAGGAATACCGAAGGGTAGTTGGGTTGCTGTTACCGGTGAACCTGGAACAGGTAAATCGATACTCTGCATGCACTTTGCATGGGCTGGGTTGAAGGCTGGAGACCCTGTGGTTTACGTTACTACGGAAGCTGAGTTCAGAGATATTGTTAGGCAAGCAAGAATGTTCAACATGGACTTTGAATCGCACAGAATTCACGATATTTCCAGTAGGCAGGAACCCAATGAAACACCGGAGATCGTAGTAGTAGACATATTCGGGCTACTCAAGATAGCCAAGCAGATGAGTGAGCAACTGGTACAAGAGCAGAGCGAGACTGCTAAGAAGAGAAGGTATGCTGCACTGGATATTCAAACACTCGTAGCAGCAACACACGAAGCCTACAGGATCCTCGGGGTTTTAAGAGACGAGAAAACCAGAGCACCCTACAAGCATGTGAGGCTGATAATAGACTCTATGAGCGCGTTCTGGGCTGATAAGCCAGCAATGGCTAGGAAGTACAGCTACGATCTTAAGATCGCTACGCACAGAGAGAACGTTACAGCTTATCTCGTATCCCAGTACGCTATGACGACGAGATCAACCTTTGGCTTCGGGCTTGAGCACATAGCTGACGGAGTTCTGCACTTGTGGATGGAGGATGTCGAGAAAACAAGGCAGGTCGAGAGGTACATGATCATCAAGAAGATGAGAATGACGAACCACAGGAGAACTGCTTTCAAACTGGACATTGTCCCGGGGAAAGGCATAGTGCTGTACGAAGCGTAGCTCATCCCAGAACAGTTAGTTGAGCTTAAGTGTGCAACCAGGTGAATTTAATTCCCTCCTCGTGAGTACACGTGTTCACCTGCAGAATCCAGCCATGTTCACGGGTGTTGGTGATTTGTTGAGCTTTGGTAACAGCTCTCTTTTTCTAATTCTTTCAATGGCTTTCTGAAGGGGCTCGGCATCGAGAGCTATGGTTGTAGCTATTGATGCGAGAGCAGCCCATTTCCCCCACTTCTCAACCCAGTAGTTCTCAACGTAGTTCTCATCAACAGCGTACACAAGGCTTGCGATTTTTCTAAGCCACCTGTCAATGGGTGGAAGCTCGTATCTCCTAGCCGTAACCGCGATCGCCAACCTGGCGGTGTAAGGACCTATACCCTTTATACTGGTTAACACGTACTCCATTTCATCAGGAGAAAGCCTCAGCAGATCTCCCGGTATTTCTTTGTTCTCGAGAGCTCTCGCTACGTTCACAATTGTCTTAGCTCTGTACCCGACACCAGTGGCCACCAGTCTGTCAACATCACCTAGTACTTCTCTTGGTGTTGGAGGCCTCGGAATAGTTTCTCCATTCTCAAGACTCACTGCTCTCTCGTAAACACTGACTATTTCGTGGAGCATCCTCCACCCTTGTAGAAAACTAGCGTTCTGCTGGCATATTCCCGTTAGTAAACCCATCCACAGACTCGTGGATCTGATTCTGAAGCCCCTGTACTCATCCGCGAACAAGCCGAGGAGAGAGTCTCTGGATGCGATCTCAAAGAACTCCGATGGGTTTTCTTCAACTCCTATCGTAAACCTCAGCGTTTTAACCATGCCATCTACGTCAACGCAGTCTACTGAGTAAAGGCTGTATTTTCCATTGTAGTAAACCTTTGCAACAGCTAGCTGCTCTGTAGGTAGGAACACGTACGAGTAGTCCCTGCTGATCCAGTAGCACAGGTTGTAAACAGTAGCTATCAACTTCAAGCTTAGACCCGGGTTCTTCAGTTCTCCCTCGTAGCAGAATCTAAGCTTCATACTGAAACGACCCTGAATGCTTCAGTTAATTGGCGTGCGTACTCTAATAGAGGCTTCTCCAGGGTAATAAAAAGATCAGGTTCTTGCATCCCAGAGTTTCCTGGCTGTGTAATCCACCTGCATGTTTACTTATTAAGCAGAGTCATCGTTAAATGACCCGTGAAGGCTCTGGTGTTACTTCATGCACTGTGTGAGGGGCTAAGCTTGAGCCAGCTGTCTCCTAGGAGAAGATGGCTGAGTAGTGAACGAGTTGCACAAGCTGTCCTCGAGGAAATGGGCTTCAAGATACGAGAGGTTAGAAAGAAGATCATTCTGAGCGGTATAGAAGTTGGAGAAGTGGACGTGGTGGCAGAGGACCCAGTGACAGGAGAGATCTACGCTGTTGAGGTAAAAGCAGGGCGTCTCGATGTCGGTGGAATTAGACAAGCGTACGTGAACTCTTTGCTCGTTGGTGCAAAACCCATGGTTGTATGCAAGGGGTTCGCAGATGATGCTGCAAAAGAGCTTGCGGATAAACTTGGAGTCAAAGTAATCCAGCTGTCCGACGTGTTCCTAGTTGAAAGCGAAGAGCTCTACTCGATCGTAAAGGAGGTCGTTGAAGATGTACTAACAGAGTACTTTGAGGTCTTCTACGGGTTCGAACCCTCACTTAAGCCCGAGTACTATCAATTAGTGGAAGCGATCTACAAGTCAAGTAGCATTGATGAAGCTGCTGAGAAGCTGGGTGTAAGTGTTCAAGACCTAGTAAAAAAGGTAGATGAACTCAAGAAGATCGGGGTAGTACCCAAGTGGGCATCCAAGTACACGTCCATAAGGAGAATAGCTCAGATCCTGGTTCAAAAGCAGAACATATCAAGTGCTATAGAAGAAAGTAGAAAGCTGGTGGAGTACACAAGGATCCTCAGCGATCAGCTGAGAAGCATTCAAACAACACTACAGGAGATCAACAAGCAAATCTCCAAGTTCACTACCCTACTCTCAAAGCTAGAGTCAAAAATACAAGTAATCGAGAGTCAAGAACATGAGCAAGCCCCATCTCAAAGGTAACTCATACTATGCGACTTAGACATCAGAGCCTGCATTATCGTGCGCTGATTGCACTCAGAGCAGTAAAAACACTTTGATCAACAAAGAAAAACTTAGGGAGTGGTACCTCTTTGCTATTTCTTCTTAGCTTCCTTCTTTTCTTCCTTCTTCTCTTCTACCTTCTTCTCAGTTTTCTTCTTCCTGCAGGACACATACATCACCTCACTCATTTAATAATATGTGGGGTTCTTACGTTTAAAAACTCAACCCTTATTCTAGCTAGCTGCATCGTGTAGTCTATTGCCGAGAACATGTTGCGATAATAATAACCAGGTTGATCTGGTGAAAATATGAAGAGGAAGAAGAAAACCTTGAATATCTTTGCTGAATGCTACTTGGGCTTGGTAGTTAGAATAGCTCTGCCGATCAATAAGCCTACCAGTAGTGCTGCTACACCTACACCTATTGTCAAAGCTGGTTGCTGAACCCATGCTGTCTTCGTGATCGTAGCATTAATGATTCAGGGGTTACAGTTGCGTACTTTAGCTCGAGAAGCTCAGCTACAGCCGCACAAATCACTTGGTCATCCATGCCCGCCGTTGTCATCACTGCTATTTGTAACAATAGAGTAAAGAGTCATAAATAGTGTGGGAACAATGCCTATAAGGGTAAAGGAAGATTAGGTAAAAATCGATGTAGGCCTTTGATTACTTTTGATTACTTTTCGATAATGTAGTCTGGTACGACTTCGGGTAACCCCGTTCTCCTAGCGTACCACTTGTTTAATAGTCTGTGCGCTGTTACTAGTATTGCAATGCCTAAGAGCAGTAAGGGTACTCCAATGTATTCGAACGGATAGAGTGAAAGCGCGGCGGCCATCACCAAGTACAGTACTATGGAGACACCTGCTGCTAGTGTACCGTAAGGTATTTGCGTTGCAACGTGATCTATGTGATCAGCACCGCTGAACATAGAGGACATTATCGTGGTATCGCTGATGGGTGATACGTGGTCTCCGTATATTCCACCTCCGAACACAGCACCTATGGATGCAGCTGTTACGATGTGTGCTAGTGTTGCGCTGCCTGTTTGAGTTATGGTTGCTATCCATGCTAGTGGAACAGCTATTGGCATCATAACAGCGAAGGTACCCCAGCTTGTACCAGTAGTGTACGAGATGAACATTGAAACAAGGAATACTAGTAGTGGTATTAGAACAACAGGTATTACACCAACGGTTTTAGCAACAACGTAGTCTGCTGTTCCAACGGCAATGGTAGCCGATTTAATACTCCAAGCTAACAGTAGAATAGCATTAGCATAGGTCATTAGGTAGAAGCCCTTCACTGTGTACTCCATGGCTTCTCTGAAGCTAAGAGCTCGTTGTGCAAGAACACCTATAAGAGCTACGAAGTAGCCAGCAAAACTACCCCAGAGCAGTGCAGCTGCTGCATCCGAGTCCATTAATGCATCAGAGAAGCTAACCTGCCACCAGGCTACATGTTCACCTGTTTCCTCGGCTATTCTTTCTGCAACAGCTTCTCCACCAGTGTACCACAAGCCTATCATGGTTACAACTATGAGGGCTAAAACGGATGCAGCAAACACCCATGCTGATGCTCTTCTCCTAGGTTTGACTTCTCCAAGAACGGTCTCCGTTGGCATAAGTGGTGTTGCACCATCTCTTAATACCTTACCAGTTTCGTAGCATCTTACCTCCGCTTTCAGCATTGGACCAAAGTGTCTTCTGGTTAGAACAACTATGAATACGAGTGCAATAGCTAGTATTGAGTAAAAGTGGAACTGCAGAGAGCTTAACCACATTGGGTACTCTCTTACAGCTGGTGCCAAAGGAATTTCGCCCTTGGCTTCCAATTCAATAAGCTTGTCAAGACTTTCTTTGATTAAGCTGACTTCGTAACCTATCCATGTGGATACAAGCATTATGCCGGCTATTGGTGCAGCCGTTGAGTCTATGATGTAACTGAGCAGTTCTCTGCTTACTCTACTTCTATCTGTAAGAGGCCTCATAGCATTACCAACTATAACCGTGTTAGAGTAGTCGTCGAAGAACACGATTACTCCGAGAAGAGATGTTGCTAATCCAGCGCTTCTAGCGGACCTGACTCTTCTACTAAGTCTATCCGCTACATCGTGGAGTGCACCTGATGCGAACAGTACTCCAACGAATGCTCCAATTATAAAGTCGAACAAGAGAATCTTAGCGTTCCAGCTATCAATGGTGTTCTCAATAAGCCAATTGAAGGTTTGAAGTGTTGCTGAAACAGGGTTATATCCAACGTACATTAATGCTCCAATCCATACACCTATGAAAAGCGAGGGTAGAACCTGGCCTGTTAGCATAGCTAGTGATATAGCGACTAGTGGTGGAAGAAGAGGGAAGGTTACGTAGGTGAACCTTTTCTCCTCTGGCATGAACTCTGCTTCAGGTGGTGCAAAGGCTGCAAACCCTATTATTAACACCAACAGGATGACCACTAACTTCCAGGTTTGAACACCCTTAGGCATTCAAACACCCGCTTAAAAGTTATAGTACAGTCAGCCTTATAAGGATCTCGAGATTAATAATATGAGGATCAACTGCGAGAACATTCGAGAACTTCTTCGATAATGATACCATCCGGTAACTTTTGAGTTTATTTCTTTGCTTAAACCGGGGGTTCAACGATATCATCCTGAGAATTAGACTGCTAGAAAAACCCTCAAGGCTCAGAGCATGAAACGATTGCTCACCATCAAATTGAGCTTTACTAAATTGTGTGAACGCGCTTACCAAGTTCACCATTGAGCATGCTTATTAACCCTGGCACGAGTAGCTTGCACTGTACTGTATCGCCTCTCAGGAGCTATGGGATGTAGCGGATGCTCGCAGATGCGAGTTCTCTGCTTAACCGAATAGTCGAAGACCTCAGAAAGATCTCCAGCCAAGTCGATTGTGCTGTAGCGTGTGTTAGCGGAGGTGTTGATAGCACGGTATCAGCAGTTCTAGCTAAAATGGTTCTCGGGGACAAAGTACACCCAGTGTTCATTGATACGGGGTTCATGAGGTCTAATGAGGCAGTGAGAGTCGTGGAATCACTCAAGGAACTACTTAAGATCGAAGTCTACGACTTCTCAGAAAGCTTTGTATCAAGGCTAGAGAAGATTTCGGATGCAGAAGAGAAACGTAGAGTGTTCAGAGGTCTCTTCTACGAAGCTGTGAAGTCCATTGCTAGTGAGAAGGGGTGTAGCTGGATAGTTCAGGGAACTATAAAAGCTGATGTTGTTGAAACCCTGGGTAAACTTAAAACTCAACACAACGTTTTAGATAAGCAAATGCTTGAGAAGTACGGGTTCAAGGTCATAGAACCCTTGATAGACCTGTACAAGCACGAGGTTAGAGCTATAGCAGAGTACCTGAACATTCCAAAGACGATAACTCATAGACAGCCATTTCCTGGACCCGGTTTGCTCGTTAGAGCTGTTGGAAAACCAACTAGAGAGAAAATCAGGATCGTTAGAGAACTAACCGACATCGTTGAAAACCTCCTGAGTGGTAAAGGGTTTAGCCAGTACTTCCCTGCTGTATGGGAGTATAGGGTTCAGGACACCGTGAGAAGAGGCGATCTCGAGTATTGGGTGTTCGACGTGAAAGTTACAGGTGTAACAAGCGGTAGGAGAACATATGGTCATCCCGTGGTGGTTTCGAGTTGGCCTTCCAGCATGGACGTATATGACGTATACAAGCTCGTTAACACCGAAGATCATCCACATGTACTGGTAAAGCTTCATGAGAAAACCAGTGGTTCGTACGTAGCCGCTCTCAGAGTGGTTAAAACCGTGGATTTCATGACAGCAGAGGTTCCACGAGTAAACCCATGTGAGCTCAGGGAGCTGGTGCAAGCGATCTCGGAGTACCCGGAGATCCGATTAGTGGCTTTGGATGTGACTCCGAAACCACCAGCAACCATAGAGTACGAGTGAACCAGCTAAGATAAAAGCCTCGAAACATCCTTTGCTCGCTACGAACACCTGTATTTTCATAGTTTAGCACTATGTTAGCATTGCAACTCAGCTTTCAATGGATAAGTTTTAATTATGACCACGAGATCACCCGTTACTCTAGGTTAAACTCTTCTGCATCAATGAGTTGTACCGTTTCACGGACTCAATTAATCGGAGCGGGTCAAGGTACAGTTCTACAGCACCAAGCTTCTTGAGAACCATCATAGCGTTGTCAACTACGTTTTCACCTTCCATCCTAGCAAGTGAGTAAAGGGTTTCCACTAGAGACCAAGGGTAGAAGATCCAGGCCCACTCATCTAGCTTTTCAACGTAGTAGTCAGGCTTAAACGTACTTGTTGACTTGTAGTGGAGCACAGCAGTTTTAACACTATTTGCACCCCTCTCTTTCACAAGCCTCGTGATCCTTGCGAGTGTTGCACCAGTATCTGTAACCTCGTCAACTACGAGAACATCCTGTTCCGTGAAGTAGGCTTCCTCGTGCAACGATATCTCGGGTTCTTTTCTAATAGTGCCTCCTATTCCCCAGAACTTGGACCTGATCACAACGAGGTTGTCCACCCCGAGAACATCGCTAACGATCCGAGCAGGTACTAGTCCACCACGAGATACAGCTACAATCGTATCAACTTTAACTCCATCATCGAGAATCATCGATGCTAGCCTATAGCAGTGCTCGATAGCCTTACTCCACGGTATGTAAATGACCTTCATGGACAAACCCCGCAAAATTAGCTTTGAACATACTCCAGGGTAGTACGTTATTCAATTAGAATATACAGCATTTAAATAAACCGTAGTCACAACTGTTCACGCAAAAAGGATACAAAAATGAACGTAGAAAAAATAGCTATAGCTGTGAAAAAGAGCTAGAGCGTGGTAACTTGCGGTGAAAACTGCTGTTGCCTTTTTGCTATCGAAGAACCTAGTGCTATGTACAGTAGAATTAGTGCTATCGCGGTTAGTATAGAAATGAACATTCCTAGTATAGTAAGAATACCGATGACTAAGTACAGCGTTTCACCCTCAACATCCTTGAGCTTAAAGGCCAGAATTACTAGGCCGATGTGTCCTAAAAGTATCAAAATACCCGATATGATTATAGTAAGAAATCCCACTAGAACAAAGAGTAATGGTATGCTTATAATAGCAAGTATTATACCCCAGAAATACCCTAATCTCAGTAGCGTTCGCGATGTGGAGAACTCTGGGTTTATGCTAGCCAGCAT
The DNA here is from genome assembly GCA_038889555.1 of Desulfurococcaceae archaeon. Taxonomy (GTDB): domain Archaea; phylum Thermoproteota; class Thermoprotei_A; order Sulfolobales; family Desulfurococcaceae; genus UBA285. The sequence continues at coordinate 20,383 of JAWAHD010000006.1, read as the reverse complement.
GTCAACTCCTGGCAGGAAATCCTTCCACAAGCCAATTAACGTAATTATTCCGGCAACAATCATCATTACGAAGAGAATCGCCATAGTGGCCATTAGATCGGAAAAGCTCCTAATAAGTCTATACCCAAATCCGTAGCCAGATATCTCTGTGAGTATTGTTCCCAAAAACACCATTAACGCAATTGCGGTAATCAACCATCCCACGAATACGAGTAGTAAACCTTTCCTCATCCTAGTGTAGGCGTTAATGTAGTTCTGATGTTTTGCTTCCATAGAGCCTGGTTCCACGTTATTCACCCTGTTCACATTAATGATCTACATAGCTCAAGTATTTAAAGCTTCACCATTGTGTAGATCAACACACAGGATCCTCCAAATCTTTACCGTAAGGGTTAGATGATTTAAAACTCTTAGGAGCAGTAGTTGATTTGCTGAATCCACCTCGTAAAAGCCTGATGATCCTTAACTCAGTGTCCGTGCAAACTTTGCTGAAAACATCGACGATTTGACCATTAACAATGGCTGCAACCGCTTCGTAGTCCACGGGAAGACGACAGTGCAAAGCTGTTTTTCTCACAAGCTCGTGTACCACTAAGCAGTTTTCCACCTCGAAGCACACTCTGCAGTTGGAGCCTACAATCTCTGCGCAAACCTTCAACTAGATCAGCTCCAGCAGGTGCTTGAACTCGCTTAAACCAAGTTTATCGAGAGTTTCCGGTTTTGGAACACCTGTTTCACTCCAGCCAAGTTCCTCGTAGTACTTTCTGAGGCTTTCTCTTACACGGTCCTTGTCAACGGTTTGACCTTTGAAGGGTCCTGATGGTAACGGTTCGTAGAACCTTGGTGGATTATCATCGTGGATCATCGGGTTCCATTTAACGTCTGGTCCCCCAATGAGTAGAAGTATCCTCTGAAGTGCTAGAGTTCTGAAACCAGCGTCGTAGAGTCCATCGACTCCTTTACCCCAGCTAGTAACAACCTCCATGAACTCTGCTAACGCCTTATCACCGGGGTCCAGGAACATGCATACTACAGCACTGTCAAGTACAGCTGCCCACGCTTCAGACTCCGTTGACTTTGCTGGTAAACCAGCTACACTTGTGTGATCTCCGCCTTGAACAGAGCCTGCGTACGCTATGAGCTGAGGATAGTCTTTTCCGCTTCTTACACCGTGTGCTCCTACGCCAACACCTTTGACTTGCACAGCGTACTTGAGAGCATCTACGCCCTTTACTTCGGAAATCCACTTGGCAAACCTGTAGGTGCCTTCAGCTAGTATATCTCCAATGCCTCTTCTGTAGGCTATGTCGTAGAGCAGTTTCTCGAGAGTACTAGTATCACCCCATTTAAGCTCATAGCCAACATCCTCACTCGTTAGTACTCCACGCTCGTAGAGTTCTACGGCCAATCCAACCACGTTTCCTGTTTGAATACCACATAGTCCAAGGTCGTCGGCGACAGCTGAAAGCCTTGTAGCATCCTCTGGTTCTAGAATCCCGAGGTTTGATCCCATGTAAGCCGACATCTCGTAGTCAGGTCCATCTGTGACGTATAATCTACCGTGATGTTTAACAACGCTGATCTTCATGCACCCTACAGGACATCCGTGGTCAGCCCACGGGTTCTTAACCCAAACCTTCTCCTCGAAACCCGAAGGAGAGAAGTCCTTTTTATCGTGGTACTCTTCTTGCCAGTTCCTAACTGGAATGCTGCTAGTGTAGTAACCACAGTACCATGTTCCACTGGTTGTTCCCCACTGCCTGAATCTTAGTAGTCTCTTGTTAAGATTCAGTAGTGTTTCTCTCCACAGAGACTGGTACTTCTCGAAGTCTGCTACGGGTGGAAGAGGACCGTGACCTTTGACTAGTATTGCTTTAAGCTTCTTGGATCCCATGACGGCGCCGTATCCTCCATAACCAGCTGCATGCGTTAACTTGGACATTACCACCGATGTTCTGACCTTCTTCTCACCAGCTGGTCCAATGTAGATGTATGCTGGTGGCTTCTCTAATCCATGCTCTTTTCTCGATAGTTCAGCTATCTTCTCAACTAAGACTCTGCCGGTTAATCCCCAGAGGTCGCCAGCATCCCTGACCTCTACTCTACTGTCCTCGATGTAGATGTATACGGGTTTTTCACTACCGTTCTTAACTACGAGTGCATCGTATCCTGCCGCCTTGAGCTCTACGGCAACCTCGCTTGAGATGGCAGAGCCAATTACGCCGCAGGACTGTGGGGACTTACCCGATATCACCATTTTTACACCGGGGTAATAGCCTGTGAGAGGTCCCGTAGCAACAATCAATGGGTTCTCCGCTGAGAGGGGATCCAGCTGGCTCCACTCTCTACCGTAGTTCTTTGAGAGGTAGTACACGGCGAATCCTCTACCACCCAGAAACTTCTCGTAGACTTCGCTGTCAATTTGAACTACTCTATGAGACCCCGAGGACAAGTCTACTTCGAGTATTCTACCGTGAACTCCCTTCACTCTGAACCACCAAGGATTGCTCTACGGTAGATCACAAGTGACTTGGCAAAGGGGTCTCTTAGAGTAGTTTTCGAGATCATGCCTTCGGGCTTAGTAGCTAGCTTGAGTGCACTGTAGCCTACTTCGTTGCATATTTTCACGCACTGTGGGTCTCCTCCGCAGAGATCGCATATCAAAACATACCCTTTGCCCGGCACTATTCTCGGAACCCCGGCTGGGCAAACCGCTTTGCATGTACCACACAGAGTGCACTTAGACTCCTCAACAACAACAGCTCCAGTTTTCTCGTTCACCCTTAGTGCACCGTAGGGGCATGAGTTCACACAGGGATAGTCATCGCACTGAGCACATACTAGTGGTACTGGTGCTCCAGGATAAGGCTCGATCACGGTTATACGTGATGCTGAAGGCCAAACCGTCTTCTCGTGGTAGATGCTGCAAGCAATTTCACAGAGCCTGCAACCAGTGCATCTGAACACATCAACGAGGATCCACATGTTCACTCGTTCTTCCAAAGTGCTCACCACTCATACTCATACCGTTGACCAAGATAATAAAGTACTTTCGTGTGCTCGAGAAAAGCAATCACGAGTATAATAACCCTGAAGAACCATATACCTTCAGGTAAGGTGGTGACCTTGGTTCCACTATGGCTACTAGTTGTAGCATTCCTATTACTGTTAATCGCTATTCCCATTCTTGCGTCTGCAATAAAGATCGTTAAGGAGTACGAAAGAGTCGTTGTTTTTAGACTGGGTAGACTCAAGGGTGCTGTTGGTCCTGGGCTGGTCTTCGTAATACCCTTCATTGACACGATCAACCGTGTGGACTTGAGAGTTATAACAGTTGATGTTCCAAAGCAGGAGATCATAACAAGAGACAACGTGAGTGTAACCGTTGATGCTGTAGTTTATTACAGGGTTGTAGACCCAGTTGCAGCTGTTACCCGAGTTGCAAACTACCACTATGCTGTCAGCATGCTTGCTCAAACCGTTCTAAGGGATGTTATCGGGCAAGCGGACCTGGACGATCTTCTCCAGAGAAGAGACGAGCTGAACAAAAGACTCTCAAGTATACTGGATGAAATGACTATTCCATGGGGTGTTAAGATCTCAGCTGTAACAATAAAGGCTGTTGAACTACCGGAGGAGATGACAAGAGCTATGGCTAAGCAAGCTGAGGCTGAAAGATGGAGAAGAGCAAGGATCATAGAAGCAGATGGTGAAAGACAAGCAGCAATGATACTAGCTGAAGCAGCTAAGCTATACGAACAACACGCTGTTGCACTAAGATTGAGAGAACTTCAAACACTCCTGGAGATTGCAAGAGAGAAGGCGCTCGTGGTAGTAACAGAAACAGGTGTAAGAACAGTAGGAGAAATCGTTGGAGTTCAGAGAGCTCTAAGAGAGCACGAGAGGATCGCGGGAGAAAGGGGTTGAAGATCTCTTCAAAGGGCTTTTTAATACTACTCTATCTCCTTGTTTTCGCACCAATGGTACTACATGGTATGCCGTACTCTCAGAGCAGTGGTATTAGAGTTGTAAGAACTGCTCTAGTAGTTGATATTGCACCACCATGGGATACAATAGACTCTGGGGTTGCAGAGTGCCTTGTGGATGCTGTCAGATCAGCTGAGGAGAGAGAAGTCGTGCTAATATACAGAGTCAACTCCTACGGGGGGTACATGGACCCAGCTTTCACAATCGCTGAAGCAGTTTACAGAGCTAGAACAATCACAATAGCTTATGTTGAGAACAAAGCATTCAGTGCTGGTACCCTTATCATACTACCAGCAGACTACGTAGCTCTTCAGAGAGGCTCAGCTATAGGAGCTATGCAACCGGTGATGGTGAACCCGGTCACCGGTGAAATAATGTTCGTGAACGAGTCAAAGATCATTGAGCCGATACTGAACAAGGCTAAGATCTACGCTGAAGCAAAGGGTAGAAACACTACGTTGGTAGAGGAGTTCATATATAAAGCTAGAGTAGTCAACTCGGGAGCTGCGGTTGAGCTGGGTATAGCTGATGCAGAAGTAGAAAACTTTGAAGACCTTCTCTCCAGGCTTTACGGTTTAAGAATAGAAAAGAACGGTGTAGTGTACGAGCTTCAGATAACACCTGGAAATGTAGAAATGTTTCCGTGTAGTGTTAGATCAAGAGCTTTATCGTTTCTGTCAAACCCCTACGTATCCAATGTTCTAGTATCAATAGGTGTACTCGCTGTATTATTCGGACTGGTCTCGGGGAGGTTAGCAATTCTACCCCTGGCCATAGCTCTGGTACTTCTTGGCCTTGTAGGTGTAGGAATAAACCCCAACATAGTATCGTTCATACTCATGCTTCTAGGAGCTGTGCTACTAGCAGTTGAGCTTTTCGTTCTACCGGGTTTCGGCATTGTAGGTGTAAGTGGCATAGTACTTCTCACACTGGGTTTCGCACTGCTTCCAGCGTACATACCTACGGGGGTTGTACCTACCGAGGAGTACGTACTAGCGTTAAGAGCGTTCATTATTACAACTTCACTACTCCTGGGAGGTTTCTTCGGCTTAGTAACGTTTAAGATCGTGCAGGTCAAGAGGAAGAAGCCTATTACCTACACTCCTGAGGGTAAAATTGGAGTAGCTTTGGACAACATAAAGCCGGGTACTACGGGTTTCGTCAAGGTTGAAGGAGAATACTGGAGAGCTGTAGCTCTAGATGAGATTAAGGCTGGTGAAAGCGTGGTTGTAGTATCCATGAGAGAAGATGGTGTACTCGTGGTCGAGAAAAAGTCTACCTGAGAACAACATAGGATAACATGTCGTTGTCCTCCGATTCAAGCTTGAAGGAAACTATCCCCCAGTACCCTGCGAGCTCGATTCTGTTGAATCCCTCGTTCACCAAATAAGTGTTCTTTTCTATAAGCCTGGGTGGTAAACCTGCATCATAGTGTGATACCGTTAGCTTATTGCTTTTGCTAGCTTTCAAAACCAGTAGTGGTTCTCTGTAGCCAGATAATGGTATACCACCAAACGCCGAGCTTCCAACAGCCCATCCATAAACCCTGAACAGGGCTTCGGGGCTTCTGGACGAAAGCAGTTCGGATTCCCTAACAACACCTATGTACCTTCTACCTGTATCCACTGGTGACGCATCTGCTCCTCCAAGGTTTGGATCCGTGTTGTATCCTAGGAGAATTTCTCCGTTTCTATAGGCTAAGCTCGTTATCCTAGCACCCGCTACGTGAACTATTCTTGCCTGCGGTGGGGCAATGTAGACGAGAACGCTGGGACCAGCAACTGTTCTAGCGTACTTTGAAGCCTGCTCCTCGAAGGGGTTCCTCGGGTGAACAACACCGTGAACCATAGAGCTGAAAGCGGCTAGTACTCCACCACCTACGGGTAGAACACCGGACCTCTGCGGTGAGTACTGAACTGGCCCGAAGTCGAATAGCCTTACAAAAGTAAGCTCCTCGTACTCGGGTTCCACGGGGTTTCCAACGATGAAGCCTCCTCTGAAGAAGTGGTAGTACCTAGAGTAGGATGATACTGCGTAACCACTCCACCTGTACTCTACTCCGTACTCGTCCACCGAGATATTACTCCACGACTCAGCAGTGTACTTGGTAACTCTGCTTCTCTCAACCAGGTCTATGCATTGTACACCATCGATACCCTTAAACCAGTGTGGTTGCATGTCGAAGCACGCGTAGTCAAGGAACAGCGAGCCCTTCAAAGCGGGGACTTCGCTTAAGCGCTCGGCTTTTCCACCTTTCCGTGGAAGCTCGTATATACCGAGGTTTCTGTGGCCATCAGCTCTAGCTAAGAGAAGCCTGTCGTTAACGGGGTCGTATACTATCTGCGATACTTCGCCAGCCCATTCGTACTCGTGGTGTATGCTATCACTCCACAGTAGCTTAACTGATCGCTCCTCTACATTATAAACGTGCACATGGCTGTACTTGTTCCTAAAGTCTATTTCACCTCCTTTCCCAACTCTTCCTTTGTGAACAGCTGGATTGTGGACCCAACCTCCGAAGAAAATCTCGTTGTCTACAGCGTCTACGGCACCATAGGTATCACCACCAGATGCTGGACCTGGACCTAGATGCTGGTACTTGTACTCGTGAACGTAGCCATCGTCGTGTATGAAGAAGGATCTAGCTTCCATCGCGAGTGTGTAGTATAGCACACCTCTGTAGTATGTTAATCCAAATATTCCTCCACTACCCCACTCAGGCCCATACCTTGGGTTGTAGATGTAGAGCCCGCACATCGGTTCATCCCAGTTACTATGCTAACCTCATGTAAACTATGGTTAAAAACAAGGTTAAATTGGAGAGAGTCACTTCACTCTGGGTAAAGTACTCCTATCTTCAGTAGTCCTTCGATGAACTGCGCATTTACAAGTCGTGTTGATACTCCTCTGGCTTTGAGCCTTTTGTCGAGCTCGAAGACCTCGTTCTCGAGCTTGTAGATGTCTGATGCTACTATGAAGTTCACGTTTAATCCGAAGCTTGGAACCCAGAACCAGTACTCTGAAATGTTCTTAAAGCACGATTTCATGCTTTCGAGAACGTACTTGTACTCCGATGGATAGAAGTAGCTACTACCAGCTTGTGTAGCAACAACACCATCGGGTTTAAGTATCCGCTTCACCTCTTTAATGGCCTCAGGACTGTAGAGTGGTTTCGCTATCTCGCTGGCGTACGGGTCAGTCAAATCCATGATAACCACGTCGAAGAAGCCGCTTGGAGCCTGCTTAATGTAATCTTTACCATCCATTATCACAACACGAGCCCTTGGGTCCGAGAAGCTACCCTTGTGCATGTGCTCTAGGTACTTCTTTGAGAACTCGACTACGACGGGGTCTATGTCAACCATGACAGCCTCCTTTACGGTGTTGTGTTTTAGAACTTCGCGAAGAGTAGCCCCTTCGCCTCCTCCAAGTATTAGAACTCTCTCGGGGTGTGGGTGCATAGCCATGGCTGGATGCACCAGTAGCTCGTGGTATATGTACTCGTCTTTCTCCGTGCTCTGCACGAACTTGTCGAGAAGTAGTGATCTACCGAAGCCCTCTATCTCCGCGAGAACAACCTCCTGGTATGGTGACTGCTCAAGCGCGTAAACCTTCTGAACCTTGAAGAGCAACCTTATGTACCGACCAGCTGGTTCAACTATGTATACTCCCTCAACCATAGTGTCCCCCCTCTTTTAATTTTACAAACTCTTCTACTATCTTATCACCGCTACTGGTTCCAATTCTACTTGCACCAGCAGAGATCATCGCAAGAGCATCGAGAGCATGCCTTATTCCACCGGAGGCTTTAACCTTGACTCTGCCTCTAGATACACTATATAGCAGTGCTACGTCGTGCACCGTTGCAACACCCCCTAGGAAACCGGTACATGTTTTCACGAAGTCAGCACCGCTGTCAGCTACGATCTCGGTAGCTTTGACCTTCTCCATGTCACTCAGCAAACCGGTTTCAATTATCACCTTGACAACTCTTACACCGTGCTTCTTAGCTGCTTCAACAACAGCTCTTATATCCTTCGCAACAAGCTCGAAGTCGCCTGATTTAAACGCATTTATGTTCATGACCATGTCTATTTCGCTAGCACCAAGCTCAGCTGCTTCAACAGCCTCCATGATCTTCACTCTCGTGGATGTGTTCCCCAGGGGAAACCCAACCACAACACCGATTTCTATTGATCTCCCTGCTATCTCTCTGGCTTTTTGAACTAGTGAGAGAGGGATCATCAGTAGCTTAAACGAGTACTTTTCGGTGTCCTCGATGTACTTCTCCAGTAGCTTGTAGTCAGCGTCGGGTTTAAGAAGCGTGTGATCTATCATGCCTGCGAGTTCTCTAACACTCATCTTCTCAACGATTTCCCTTAAGTCGAGCACCAGGTTCACCATTTAGTGAACAGTGCTGAGGAGGTTAAAAGGTAAATTCGACAGAAATCCAGGGTGTCATTGCGTGAAACGCTGTGTTCATGCTATGGTGAGAACGCGTTCCTAATCAATTTAGACATGTTTAAACGTCTTATGCCAATGAGAAATTGAGAGAAAAAGTAGCAAAGGGTTGTTGTTTGCGCGTGCTACTTCTTAGTTCTTATTTTCTCTGCGTACTGCTCTGGTGTTAGGAGTTTCTCGTACTCTGAGGGTTCAGAGGGTTCTATTACAATTATCCAGCCTGCACCGTAGGGGTCTCTATTTACGAGTTCCGGGGACTTCTCCAGCTCCCTGTTGACGTCAACTATCTTACCGGAGACGGGGGCGTAGTAGGGTGTTGTTGCCTTAACCGAGTCTATCATCCCGATCTCTTCGCCTTTTTTAACGATTCTACCTATCTCCGGTAGCTCCACGGCTACAACGTCTTTCAACTCCTTTTGAGCGTAGTCTGTTATACCAACTCTTACTCTGCCGTTTTCTCTTAGAGCCCACTCGTCAGTCTCTGTGTACCTTCTGTCAACTCTAACAACGTACTTTTTCCCCTTTGCTTCGACTGCAATCTCGCTCATTAACAGCACCTTTTTAGACTAAAGTAATCGGTATTCTATATATGTGTTTTCAGCAGGCTACTCCTCAGCGTGAAGCATTAGCTTTAATAGCTTTACTTCATCCTCCCTTGTGATCTTGAATCCGTATTGCACCTCTAGGAAGTCCTTTCTGAACTCTATAACCTTCCTGCGAACTTCTGCAGGATCTCTCTTGTCTATCAGTACCATTCTCATGAATCTTGCTATCTCCTTCATTTCCTCTTCTCTCATACCCCATCTCGTTAACTCCTGGGTTCCCAGTCTTAGCCCACTCGGATCCTTCACATCCTCTGGTCTATCGAAGGGTAGCATGTTCTTGTTCACAATAATGTTCGCATCCTCGAGTAGCGTGGCGCACTTGGTTCCTCTACCGAGGTCTCTCACGTCAACTGCAACCTGGTGACTCGACGTGTAACCTAGGTGCTCTAATGCTACCTTAAAGCCCTCTGCAACAAGGGCTTCCGCGAGCGCTTTAGCATTTCTAACTACCTGTTGAGCATAGTCTCTACCCCATACTTTCATCTCAATAGCTGTAACAGCAGTGGCTGCTAACCTATGGAGGTGATGATTGGAAACGAACATCGGGAAAACCACTTTACCGATCTCCTTGTAGTCATCCTCTGCTACGGTTGCTATAAGACCACCCTGTGGACCTGGGAACGTCTTGTGGGTTGACGAAGTAATCAGGTCTGCTCCAAGCTTCAGCGGGTTCTCCCATACTCCTCCGACGATCAAGCCAAGCACGTGCGCTACATCGTGTATAACCTTTGCTCCAACAGTGTGTGCTACTGCAGCGATCTCCTTTGTTGGATGTGGAAACAGATACAAGGATCCTCCAAGAGTAACTATCTTTGGTTTAACCTCTAGGATAAGCTTTGTAGCTTTGTCCACGTCTATGTTCCAGTTCTCAAGGTCCACAGGCATCTCGATCTGCTCTATTCCGAGAGCTCCCAGTGTTCCAAACCTCGTGTGACTAACGTGAGCTCCAGCTTGCACTGGTGCTACAACAGCCTTATCTCCGGGCTTAGCGAAGGCTCTGAAAGCCGTAGCATTTGCTGTTGTCCCGCTAATAGCTCTCAGCTCCACGTATTCTGTTCCCAGGAGCTCACCCATGAGTTTTTGCGCTTTAACCTCGAGTTGATCAAAGATCTTGAGTCCCTGGTAAAACCTCTTAAAAGGCTTACCCTCAGCGTACCTGTGCATCGAGTCGTTCAGGTAGAGTAGCATGGCTAAGGGGGACATGACGTTCTCGCTGGCGATCATGTTTATACATTGTCTTTTACGCCAGATCGTGTGGTTCACCGTCAGCTCAACAACTTCCCTTAGGTCAGGATATAGAGACATTAGAGTATCCAAGCCGGGGGATTCACCATACTCCAAATCAGCTCACCCAAATACGACTTAGTGGATGGTTGCATAAATATAGCTATTGTTCAACTGAGCTACTTTTCGATGAACGGAAAGTCCACTATCTTAGCTGAGTACCTTTTGCCTCTTATGTCGACCTCTACCTCTTCTCCGAACAACGCGTACCTGGTGTCCAAGTACGCCATGGCTATACCTCTGTTCAACACCGGTGAATAGCAACCACTTGTAACCCATCCAACGTAAATGTCTTCAACATACACACTTGACCCCTCTCTTGGGAACAATCTGCCGGCTTCCTTCCCCATTCTCAAACCAACTCTCACCCAGCGAATACCCTCTCTTCTGCAGGCTCTAAGAGCCTCTTCGCCCACAAACCCTTTCTTCCCCCAGGTTATAGCACCCATGCCGTATCTTAACGATAGTGCGCAAGGAAACTTTACCGGGTCTTCACCATACTCGTGACCACCGAGCACGAACCCCATTTCTACTCTGAGAGTGTCCCTCGCTATAATACCAGCTGGTTTAACCCCCTTTGAGACAAGGAGATCAACGAGCTTCCTGATCTCGGAGTGACGACCCCAGACCTCGAAGCCGTCTTCACCAGTCCATCCACTACGGCTAATCAAGAACACCTCGATGTCTCCAAGCTTCTCCTTCAGTCTGAACTCCAGGGGTTTGAGATCAGTAGCCCACTTAGCACCTAACGCCTCTAGAACCTCGGGTGATCTTGGTCCTTGAATCGCTAGCATGGAGTAGTCAAAGGTTAAGTCCACGACTTCGACTTTGAAGCCTTTCTCCGTTATCACCCGGTTAATGTAGTTGATCATTCCTTCTCTCGCGAGAGCGTTGGAGACAAGAAGCCACTCTTCGTCCGTGATCCTGTAGAGCATTTCATCGTCCTTAACGCGTGCTAGCTCGTTCAGAGCCAGTGTAGGACCACTCATAAAGCCCTGCTTAGTTCTTGAAAGGTCCTTTGTGTATAAGTATTGTACTAGTGGAATAACGTCGGGTCCTCTCAGTAGGATCCTACCCATGTGGGACACGTCGAAGAATGCAACGTTGGTTCTAACTTCCATGTGCTCCTCTATTGCGCTTGTAAACCTCATTGGGACTTCCCAGTCACCGAACAAGCCAGTCTCAGCACCAAGCTTCTCAGCGTAGTAATCTAGTAGGGGTATACGAGGCATACTCTACACCAGTGCCATGAGAATTACGAGGTACGAGGATATATTTTTGATGTTCTCCCTATAACACAGTGCGGTGGTTTGAACTGCGACCCCACCCTTGGATACCGAGCAGTACGCATGAGTACCTGGAAAAGATCATGAAAACTATCGGTATCACCAGTGTAGAAGAACTGTTCAGTGACATACCCAGCAACATAAGACTTACACGCGAGGCGTGGGAAAACCTTGAGATCGGAGTTAGAAGACCTGTGTCCGAAGTAGAAGCTCGCAGAATAGTGGAGAAGAAGCTAGAGAAGAACGTTAAGCTCAAAGCACCTCCATTCATGGGTGGTGGAGTATACCCACACTACGTTCCACCGCTTGTAACCTACATAGTTTCACGCGGTGAGTTCCTTACAGCCTACACACCTTACCAGGCTGAGATTTCGCAGGGTCTTATGCAAGCGCTCTTCGAGTATCAGAGCTTAATGGCTGAGCTACTTGAAATGGATGTTGTTAACGCGTCAATGTACGACATGGGCTCAGCAGCTGCTGAGGCTGTTCTAATGGCTCTCAGAGTAAACAAAGGTAGATCCAAGGTTGTACTACCGGCGAACATGAATCCGTTACACAGGAAGGTTGTAGAAACGTACACTTGGCCTCTGGGAGTAAAGCTGGTCACTGTACCCTACGACCGTGAGTGGGGGTTTGTAAACCTAGAGGAGCTCAAGAAGCTCGTAGACGAGGATACAGCAGCTGTCTACGTTCAGTACCCGAACTTCTTCGGTGTACTTGAGCCCCATGTAAAAGCTGTTGGTGAAATAGCTCACGACAAGAAAGCACTTCTAATCACTGGAGTATACCCGGTAGCATTAGGCTTGGTTAAGTCACCAGGTGAGGTAGGTGCTGACATTGCAGTAGCTGAAGGGCAATCCCTGGGCATTGGGTTGAACTACGGTGGACCCTATCTTGGTGTTTTTGCAACGAGATTCGACATGAACCTGGTTAGGCAAATGCCAGGCAGAATCATAGGTCTCACGGTATCGAAAACTGGTGAAAGATCTTTCGCAATGATACTACAAACCAGAGAACAGCACATTAGAAGGGAGAAAGCCACCTCGAACATATGCACCAACGAGGCTCTCATGGCCGTAGCAGCGGCAGTATACCTCACGATGCTCGGCAAGAACGGAATTGTCAAACTAGCCGAGGTAAACTACTACAGAGCACACTACGCGTGGATCAAGCTGAAGAAAGCCGGCTTCAACGTTGAAGTGTTCAAGGGAGAGTTCTTCAACGAGTTCCCAGTATCCTTCAATGAAACAGGCCTAAGGTACCAGTACATACACGATGAGCTTTTGAAGCGTGGAATACACGGAGGACTCTACATTGGAGACTACTACCCGGAGCTAGGAGAGACAGCACTCTACGCGTTCACAGAGCTTCACTTCAAAGAGGACATAGATGAGCTCGTTGATACTCTCGTGGAGATCACCTCGAAGAGGTGAGTGAGGATGTATAAGCAGGCTAGGCTCAATGAACCACTCGTGTTCGAGCTGGGAGCCCCCGGTCGAGTAGGCATATCCCTGCCGGATGTTGAGGAAGCCGTTAGAGAAGCCGTGGGTGAGGTAAGAATACCAGAGTCCATTAGGAGGGTGAGTCCGCCTAACCTTCCAGAGCTCAGCGAAGTTGAAGTAGTAAGGCACTTTACCAGGTTGACAGAGATGTCCTACGGTGTCGACAATGGACCGATTCCTCTTGGATCGTGCACTATGAAGTACAATCCAAGAATAGCCTGGAGCATAGCGTTCGACAGCAGAATATCGCAGTTGCATCCGTTGCAAGACGTGAGAACGGTTCAAGGTTTGCTTGAGATGATGTACGAGCTTCAGAAGTGGCTTGCAAACATTGTTGGCATGGACATCTGCACACTGCATCCAGCTGCAGGAGCTCACGGTGAACTAACCGGTGTTCTCATAGTAAGGAAGTACCACGAACTCAGAAACCAGCTGAGTAGAAAAACGGAGATTGTGATCCCCGACAGTGCTCACGGAACAAACCCTGCTAGTGCTGCTATGGCTGGTTTTAGAGTAGTTGAGGTACCATCCGGTCCCGATGGGAACATCGACATGGATGCCTTGAAGGCTGTTGTAGGAGAGCAAACGGCTGGTCTAATGATCACGAACCCGAGCACCCTTGGCCTCTTCGAGGAGAACATACTTGAGATAGCTGAGCTGTTCCACAGGTATGATGCTCTACTCTACTACGATGGTGCAAACCTCAACGGTATAATGGGCTACGCGAGACCTGGTGACATGGGCTTCGACATAGCACATATAAACATACACAAAACCTTCAGCTCACCGCACGGAGGCGGAGGACCCGGGGCTGGCCCTATTTGCATTAAGAACAGGCCAGTAGACCCAGAAAAAAGCATCTGGTTGAAGGACCTTATCCCAGGATACCTGGTGGTTTACGATGAGGAGAGGGGGCTTTACAGGGTTAAAGGCCCTGGGCCCTACAGCCCGGGTTTACTCAAGGCGTTCTTCGCTAACACGATACCACTAGTCTGGGCGTACGTATACATACTCATGATGGGTCCACAGGGCCTGAGAGCCGTCACGGAGCATGCTGTTCTAATAACCAACTACTTCGCAAAGCTCGTGGAAGGTATTCGAGGCTTTGAAATACCCTACGGCAAGGGAAGGTTCAGAAAGCACGAGGTAGTTTTAAGCGCTAAGCCCATGGCTGATGAAACGGGTGTTACAGCGGAGGATGTAGCTAAGGGGCTACTCGACGCCGGCTACTACGCGCCAACCATGTACTTCCCGCTCATTGTTAAAGAAGCTCTCCAAACCGAGTTTACAGAGACTGAAACACCGGAGAACGTTGAGAAGTACGCTGAGAGGTTGAAGGAGATAAGCAACATCGCTTACAGTAATCCGAGTGAAGCTAAGCAATGGCCAGTGAACACCAGTGTCTCAAGGGTTGACGTTGTCAGAGCCAATCACCCGAGGTATGTGACACCAACTTGGAGAGTACATGTTAGAAGAATGAAGGGTGAGCTGCAGTGAAGTACGATGCTGTGATCATTGGATCAGGTGTTGGAGGATACCCTGCTGCCGCGTACCTAGCTGATAGAGGTCTTAAGGTAGCAGTAGTCGAAGAACACCACCTGGGTGGAGAGTGCACGAACTACGGATGCGTACCTAGTAAAGCTCTGTACTCAATAGCGGAATCCCTCAGAGCACTCGAGAAAACAGGTGCAACTGTTGACTACAGGTGGAGTAACATAGTAGATTGGGTTAAAGGCATTGTTAAGGATGCACGAGAAGGCGTTAAGCACCTACTTGAAGCAAGAGATGTGAGCATTTTCCAGGGTAAAGGAGTTCTACGATCTGGAAGAAGAGTTGAAGTGAGATCAGAGAACGGAGTTAGAGAGCTAGAAGCAGAAAACATTCTCGTAGCTGTTGGAACAGACCCTGCTGATATACCAGCTGCACGATTCGACGGCGAAGGCGTGGTTAGCAACAGAGAAGCACTCTACTTCAATGAAAAACCGGAGAGTGTTCTCATCGTTGGTGGTGGTGTAATAGGCGTAGAGCTAGCTAACATCTACGCTTCGTTCAAATCCGAGGTTGTAGTCGTAGAGCTCCTCGATCACATACTTCCATTCACGGACAGAGATATTGCGCTAGCTCTTAAAACTCATCTGCAACAGCTCGGTGTTAGAGTACTCGAGAAAACAAGCGTTGTTAAGGTAGAGAAAATCAACGGTGTGTACTTAGCTGAGCTTACGAACGGTGAAAAGCTGAAAGTCGACAAGATTGTGGTAGCTGTTGGGAGAAAACCGAAAACAGCTGGGATAGGTCTCGAAGATGCAGGTGTAGAGCTTGATTCAAAGAGATTCGTGAAAGTTAACCAGTACATGGAGACAACAGCGCGGGGTATATATGCATCGGGAGATTGCGTGGGTGGACCACTGCTAGCTCACAAGGCTATACTGGAGAGCCTTGTGGCAGCAAAAAGAATAGCTTCTGAGGAGGCGTTCACCTTAGACTACAAGCTGGTACCCATGACGATCTTCACGGGGCTAGAAGTAGCCTCAGTAGGTTACACCGAGAAGGAGCTTCAGAACATGGGGGTTAAGTACGTCAAGGTAAGAGTACCTCTTGCTTACCTGTCATCGGTTAGGATCAAGGGGTACAAGAACGCCTTTGTCAAAGTACTCTACGATGAGAACTTCGAGAGAGTATACGGTGTGCACATAGTAGCACCAAACGCCTCGGAAGTAGTATCATCCTACATTCCTTTCTACGCTGGCGTACTGAAACCAAGGGAACTCAGGAAGATACCTTATCCGCATCTAACGGTATCCGAATCTCTGAGGGACCTAGCAGAGTACATTCTCGGAGAACCTGTTCACCTGATCAAGAGGTAGTTTTAGGGGCTGAACACCCTTAATAAGCATGAGTGTTCCCGGTGTAAGAATGTACATTGCTATCAGTGAAAACCTAGTTGAAAAGTACTGTAGTTCGGAGAAGCTGTGTTTCTGGGCTGAAGTAGCACTTCTCTCTCCGCATGGCAGCCGAGACCTCTACGTCTTCGACTGCTCAATGTATCAGCACGTTAAAGCCGAGTACAAGGATAAGCCAGACTGCAGAATGCTACTAACGTTCAAACTACCCATCAAAGCAGATCAGCTAGCCTACACAGGCGAAATGGGGTTCCACGTTCTGCGTGGGCCGGGGACATGCGACCAGGACGAGATCTCCAGGTACATAGCCAGCGTGTTCAAGCATCTGGACGAGAAAATAGAAGAGGCTGGAAGAGAGCTCGCTGAGCTATCCTATCAGAGGGAATCCGCGAGGAGGCTTCTTCCACTTCCGCGTGGTGATAAAGCTATTCTCAGAGGTGTCTACTATGGACTTAAGGTAAGAAGGGACATCCTCGTGGACATCGCCAGCAGATTAGGCTACCTGAAGAACTCTCTCAACGCGAACGTTAAATCGGGTTACGTGCTGATCAGCCTTGATCCGGGGAGAGAAAAGTACACCGCTTTAACCCTGAACAAGAAAACGGAGCTTAAAGCCTACAGTGTGCTCCTGGACAAAAGCTCTCTTTTAAACGCTATTAGTTTGAGGTATAATACTGGTGTTTAGCTAGGTTAGTGTGAGTGTTGAATCATGGATCTAAGGGCTCTGAGTAAGAGAATAGCAGATGTTGTTAAGCAGGTGAAACCATCCGTTGTTACTATTTTAACGGAAGTACCGCATCCAATGATGTTCTTTGGCTATGAGCCTGTTCGTGGATTCGGTTCCGGCTTCATAGTTGCACCAGGTTACGTGGTTACGAACGCTCACGTGGTGAAGAACGCTGCTAAGGTTGCCGTGGTCTTCAGTGATGGTTACATGAGCGATGCGAGAATTGTAGCTGTAGACACCTTCAGAGACCTAGCACTACTAAGGGTTGCTGAGCACGGTGTTCCGATGAGAATGGGTGACTCGGATAAGCTGGAGGTTGGAGAGATTGTGCTAGCAATAGGTTCACCACTGGGTTTACTCGAGAACTCTGTGACAATGGGTGTTGTGAGCGCTGTTGGACGAACCATATACGGGCAGGATGTAACACTGGAGGACGTTATACAAACGGATGCAGCAATAAACCCTGGGAACAGCGGTGGTCCTCTGATTAATCTCGATGGTGAAGCTGTTGGAGTAACAACAGCTATAATACCGTTTGCTCAGGGCATAGGGTTTGCAATACCAATAAACACTGTTAAGAGGTTCATCAGCATGATCTCGAAGTACGGTAGACCTCTTAGAGCATGGATAGGAGTCTACGTAGCACCGTTGAACCCAACTACAGCTGCACTCTACAAGCTCCCGGTGAACGAGGGCTTACTCGTTGTTAGATTAGTACCAGGGTTCCCAGCCGATAGAAGCGGTTTAGCAGAGGGAGACATAATAGTTAGTGCTAATGGAAACCCAACGAGGAGGGTTAGCGACCTGAGAGAGGCAATTGAGCAAAGCATAGAAAGAGGATTCGTGGAGCTAGACGTGGTTAGGGGTAGATCAAGGTTTAGAGTAAGAGTTGGAATAGTAGTCGAAGAGCTTTAGCGTAATTTCGCATCACCCGGGCTTTACAACACCTTTTTCTCTCGGAAGCCGTAGCAAAACGGCTTCAAAGCTCGTGGTACTAGCTGAATTCTTCCGTTATGAGTAGATGATAGTGTAACCGGTGTGAACAGTGCTCGCCATGTAAACCACGTGGTTTACACGTAGCTCACTTGTTTCGTCTACGCCTTAGCAGGAACACGTGTGTAGTCATGGAGTTCTCGATGAACTACTCTGGTTAGAGTTCCCTGCGTTATGCAGATTATAAATCTTTGCGCGTAGTTTAGTCAAGTAAGGATGAGTTTCCCGGGGGTGTAGGCTTGGATTGGAAAAACGAGTTACTGAGTTTACTCAAGCGATTAGCTGAGATCCCAGGTCCCAGTGGTAGAGAAGACTCTGTAAGGATGACTGTTGTTGAGCTACTAAAGGACCATGTTGATAAGCTGTGGATTGACACCTGGGGCAACGTAATAGGGGTTAAGAAGGGTGAAAGCGAGGGTAAAGTGATGATCGCTGCTCACATGGATGAGATCGGGTTGTTCGTTTCGCACATAGAGGACGATGGATACTTGAGAGTAGTACCCATTGGTGGTGTTACAGAGAGGTCTCTGCTTTACCAGAGAGTTGTGCTGAGAACAAGAGACGGTAAGTTGATCAGGGGTGTTTTAGGCTTGAAACCACCACATGTTGCGAAACCCGAGGAGCTACAGAAGGTTCCAGAGCTCAGAGAGCTCTTTGTAGACATTGGTGCATCCAGCAGGGAGGAAGCAGAGAAGCTGGGTGTTAGAGTTGGTGATGTCCTGGTGTTCGACAGAGAAGTTGTTGAGCTAACGGGTACACGTGTAACCGGGAAAGCTTTCGACGACAGAGTTGGACTTGTAACGTTGATAAAGGCTGCACAGCTCCTGGAGAAACCAAAGGTGGATGTTTACTTCGTTGCAACGGTTCAAGAGGAGGTGGGTTTAAAGGGTGCTAGAACATCAGCATTTGCCATATCACCGGATGTTGCAGTTGCAATAGATGTTACCATAGCTAGCGATGTACCAGGTGTAGCGAAGAACGAGTGGTACACAAGGCTCGGTAAAGGACCCGCTATAAAGGTAGCCGATGGTAGAAGTGCAAGCGGATTAATAGTGCACCCAAAGGTTTTCGATCTCCTAATCTGGGTTGCCGAGAAGCACAAGATACCATACCAGGTAGAGGTTATACCCGGTGGAACAACTGATGCGAGTATCATAGCCTTGAACAAGGAGGGTGTTCCAGCTGGAACAATATCGATACCAGCAAGGTACATTCACAGCCCTGTGGAGGTTGTGGATCTCAGCGATGTTTACAACGCTGCTCTGCTAACAAAGCACTTCGCCGAAGAAGTAACAGCTGATTGGTTGAGAGAAGTCAAAGGAACCATCGTAAAGTAGTTTAAAGTGAGAGCTAGGCGGCTTTCACAGTTTAACTGCTTTTAACACAAGACCTGCGTTTTTAACCCAGTTCAAGCATTGAGCAAGCTAGTCTAATACACGGCTTACCAGTAGTATCTTCTCTAGATAGTTTCTCAAGTCGTTGGTGCTCTTGATTTTACCCATTTTGATCAGTTCAATTATGAACTCGTCTCCAAGACCCCTAAACCAGGCTTCCATGTAGTTTCTCAAGTGGTGTTCAAGCAACTGCTCGTCCACGAAGTTGTATGCTAGCAATGCGTAGAGCTGAAGATGGTTTGAGAAGAACATTGGAATAGGATTACCGGTTGAAGGGTCTGTTAACACGTAGCGTGGTGCGGTTTTACCTTCGCGAATAAGCCTTAGTGTTCTAACCATCTTCAAGCCAAGTGATGTTAGGTAAACTCTCTCTCCTTTCTTCTCAACTAAGCCTTCCCGTGCAAGCCTTGCAACATACTTGTTCAGCGTTTTCCGGGACAACTCGAGGAACTGCTGGAGACGAGGTATATCTATAAAGCCATTTTCATCAGCGTAGAGCAGAATACGGTAACAAGCGACACTTCTGCTTCTCCTGGACAAACGCGGAACCCCTCCTGAGTGTTCAATATAGTATACTCTGCGATCTAGTTTTAAGGAAAACCATGCTTAAGCATACCTGAGTTCTCCATTAACAACAACTGCACACTTGCTTAACCTGTGTTCAACGATGTTTTCCGGGTCGATTACGTGTAGAACTCTGAAGCCCTTAGCGTACAGGTAATCGGATAGTATCTTGCGGTGACACATCCAAGGGTACTTTTCTCGGCAGAGAAGCACTGATGTTGAGCTTGAGGCTACCTTAACGAGTTTTTCAAGGTAGGGTTTTACAGCTGGGTTCAACGTTATGTACGTAGCGTATGCTCTGAAACCCTCTGACTCAAAACACCTTGCAACCCCGTGGTCTTCCACGTCTACACCGAACTTCCTGTAACCACCGAGCTCCGGTATCCAGACGTACTTGATACCAACTCTGCTTAGAGCCTCAGCGAGTGATCCACCGGAGAACTCGGGTAGTCTACGGGAGGTGTTCCACCTGCGAACATCCACAACGACTCCTACTCCGAGGTGCCTTAGTATACCGATCAGCTCTCCGAGCGTTCTACCCCCGTAGCCGATCGTGTAGACCAGCAACCTGAACACTCGTTGAGAACCATTGGTCTAGCTCTGAGACTTTTTCACGAGAAGTGCCTCGTATACTTCACCTACGCTACTGCTGAACTGTAGTTCGTAGCCGTACTTCTCTG
>JAWAHD010000005.1:0-39601 GCA_038889555.1 Desulfurococcaceae archaeon | reverse complement strand
TATATATCTATTAGCTCTTTTCTAAACATCACGTCTATTTCTTCTTCTAGCTTGAAGACCGAATTAAGCTCTTCGAGTGAAGATTTAGGTGAAACAGTCAATTTGGTAGCGGAATTTTCTAAGTGTTGCACCTGCTTCTTCTCTAGTTCAAGCAGTTTCTTGAGAATCTCGATAGTTTCATCGCTAAGTATGATCTTGTTCTCTTTTGCTAGAAGCACTCTGTATGCTGCTCCATCTAGTTGCTGTATTGCTCTGTCGATCGTTTTTACGATGTTAACGTAGTTCACTGAGTACATTATTATCTCGGAGCTTCTTACGAGATACTCGAGTAGCAGAACCTTGAGTTCTTCACCTCTGTTCTTTGTACTTCTAACTCTCTCGTATAGCTTGTAAAGATCCGCGTCGTGGAGCGTTCCATAAATGGTAAGCATTTCTTTCAGAGCTTCTATTTCGTCTCTTAGAATTCTACACATGTTTACTATTTGCTCCAAAGTTGTTAATTCTACTAGTGAGCTCTTTCTCTCTTCAATCATCGCTTATCACGTCGTAAGACCAATTTATAAGAATAGGCTAAGAGGTATTTTAAAGGCGTATACAGCGGAGCGGAGTAACCTTGAAGATAGCAGTTGTGGATACACTTGCACGAGCGATGGGAAAACGTTATTCGACGTTTGATGTTGTAGGTGCAGGCCCGCGTCACATTGCTGGTATTGCCGAAAAACACGGTGAGGTACTTTTCTTCCCCTATGAAAAAGCCGTTGAAAAATTGAACATTGTTAGAAAGTTCGACGTCGTCATGATATCGGCTATGAGCTCTGATTACGTAGCGGTTAAGCGTTTTGTATCATCACTGAGAAGATCCTCGTTTGAAGGAGCAGTAGTTGTAGGAGGACCGATAAGCTTCGAATATGCAAAGCTTCTGCAAGAAATAGAAGTAGACTATGTTGTTATAGGTGAAGGAGAAATTCCCACGGATAAGCTACTTGAAGAACTCGCTAAAAACAGCTTAAACATATCCCATGTGCCCTCCATTGCTTACAGAGTTAATGGTCATTTTAAAGTGACCTCGAGCCATATCTATACTCCTAAGGATATTCTAGCTAAGATAACGCCGTGGACAGCGGTTGATAGAGCATTCGAGCATCCTCAGGTTTACAGATTCTACGTTGAGGTTGTTCGTGGATGCAGCAACTTCTGTAGACCTATGCTGAAGGTGAATGAGTTAAACTGTATTGAATGCTATAGGTGTAGAAGCCCTAACCTAATAGACCGTTTAAACTGTCCAGCAGGTATTCCACCAGGTTGCGGTTTTTGCAGTGTTCCCCACATGTTCGGCTACCCCAGGAGCAGACCCATTACATCAATTGTAAGAGAAGTAGAAGAGCTCGTAGCACACGGAGCTAGGAGAATAGTACTGAGTGGACCCGACTTCCTAGACTACATGAGAGAAGAGCTTGTTGAATCTGGTATCCTAACTGATCCCTGTACTCCACCTCCCAACTTAAACTCTATTGAGGAATTACTGAATGAGCTGAACTCCATAGAGATGATCAAGAATGGGAGAGCTGTTGTAATGATAGAGAACATAAAAGCATGCCTAGTAAACGAGGAGGTTGGTAGGATTCTGGGAAGATACCTCAGGGGAACAACGGTTCACATAGGGCTAGAAACAGGGTGTGACTGGTATAACGATAGAGTTCTGGGTAAACCGATCAGCGTAGATCACGTTGTCAAAGCCTGTAAGATACTTAGTGAAAATGGATTAAGACCGTATGTTTACCTAATGCACAGTCTTCCACTAGCAACTAGCAACGTGTATGAGGAAACTGTTAAATCACTTGAAAAATTGCATGTTGCCGGGGTAGAGAAAGTAACTTTCTACAAGTTTATAAACTTACCTGCAACAGCGTTTGAAAGGATGAAACCTACGCGCGATAACCAGGAGCTGATATTCAGGATCAAAAAGCTTATAGACAACTACAATGCTTCGACGAAGAAAAAGCTCATCGGAAAGCTCGTCGAGGTCTACTTTCTAGAAAGCGGTGGAAAACTCTATGGTTATCCAGTTAAACACGGACCAGTAGTGTTCGTTAAGACCAAGGCGGAAAAAGCAGGTCTCAGTGGGTGCAGAGGTCTAGTAAAAGTAGTAGATGTTAAACCTAGGTACATTATTGGCGTTCTCTACGAGATCTTAGAGTGTTGACTGTGACCTCGATGTTTTCAGCAACGTTTCTTGCTTCTTTTGCTTTCTCTAAATAACCGTTCTTCTCGAGAACGCCAGCCACATTTTTCAGTATCATTACTACGTATGGAACGCTTACCAACACAGCTGTTCTATAGTAAGCACTGATGTACTTGAACAAGGCATCCTCGTTCCTATAAGCATCGAGACTTTGCTTGGTGTCTTCAAGAATAGGTTTAATCTGTATAAATATACTTTTAGCCTGCTCTACAAATCTCAAAGCCACGTTCACGTCTTCTAGTGAAACAGCTAGTTTACCATCCCTTATGAGGTTTTCGCATTCATCTACGAACTTCTTTATTGCGTGCAGTGCGTCGTAAATACTCATTGAGATAACACCTTTCTTATGGTAGCAATGCTGTTATCGGCGACTCCTTGTTTCTCCAGTTCTTCGGGGTATACTACTACAACGTTTACATCAGGTGAGTCGACTACTTCGGCTAGAAGCTTAGTTTTCTTTTTACCTGCGACAACTATTTCTACGTAGTCCCCGTTCTTTATTCCCAACTCATGTGCTATAACCGTTGGAATTTTCGCTACTGGTTTAACTAGGGTCCTATCAAACTTTATTCTGATTCTTTTTTCAGATAGAGTTTTTTGCTCTTTCTTCAAAACCTCGGATGCTGGTGGTATTATAGCTAGAAGCTTTGAGACGTCAACCCCAGTTTTTTCTTCCGGTTTTTCTAGGTCCAAGCTTTGTACACCACGCATTAATTCTGTTTCCTGTACTTATATCCAAGGGTCTCCTCGTACTTTACTCAAGTAGTGTTTTTATGCCTAGTTTGTCAATTAAATATTCAACTATCTTCCCTATCGGGACTCTGACCTGCTCTGTGGTATCTCGGTCTCTAACAGTTACTGTTTCATCTTCGATTGTTTGGTAATCGACGGTTATTGCGTAGGGAACACCGATCTCATCAACTCTTGCATATCTACGCCCAATGCTACCTTCTTCGTCGTAGAGGGCTCTAAACCCTTTTTCTACGAGGTTCTTGTATATTTGTCTTGAGATTTCGATCATTTTCTGGTGTTCCGGCTTTCTGCCGGTTACCAGTGGAAAAACTGCTACATGGTATGGAGCAATACTCGGTGGAAGCCTTAAAATAATTTTTCCGTTTCTCTCCGTGAACGCGTGTTCAAGCACTACGTATAACACTCTCTCTACACCGAATGAAGGTTCAACAACATGAGGAACGATCTTTTTACCATACACCTTTACCTCCTCTTTCTTCACAAAGAAACAATCCGAGGGCAGTCTGTATTCCTCCACCTCTACGTAACCTTTTGATTCAAGTTCCTTATACAGCTCCTCCGGTGTTCTACCTGTAAGGCCCTTCATAATGATCGGCAGAACCTCTCTTCCGAAGAGTTTTTCAATAGCATGTAGATTAGGGTACGCTTTTTGAACTGTCATTGTAATAGGTGTTTCGTATTTTTTGAAGTAGGAGAAATCTGCTTTACTGTACTCAGCGTGCTTGTCCAGGTCATAGGATGTTCTATAAGCGTATCCAGCTAATTCGACCCAGCCGAAACGCGAGGTGTAAACCTCCTGGTCGAATGTTTGCGCTGAGTAGTGGGCACGTTCGTGGGGTAGCTTCTCGTAGAACCTGATCTTGTCCTGCGGTATCCCTAAACTTTTTATGAACTTGTTGCCGATCGCCATCCAGTACGCAAGCCATGGGGTTTTAGTAATACCTTTCTCGGCAAGCTCTTTTGCCGTGTACTCCACGGGTTCTTCGAGACCGCGCATTCTCATATCGGCAGTAACAACTCTTACTACCTCGTCTTTAACCTCTTCAAGATGCTTCGCAACGGTTTCATTGTCCTCAGGGTCAAAGAAGAATTCCAACTCCATTATTGTAAACTCTCTCAGCCGTAGAAGCCCCTGTCTCGGGGATATTTCATTTCTAGCTACTTTTCCGACCTGAGCTACACCAAGCGGCAGCCTATCTCTGGTTATTTTAAGTAGGAGTGGAAAATTTATGAACATTCCTTGTGCATGCTCAGGCCTTAAGTATGCTCTTTCACCTTTGTAAGGTCCAATCTCGGTTGCAAATAGAAGAAGTGTATTGAAAGCCCTCGTTAGCTCTCCTCCGCACTCGGGGCATCTAAGGTCTTTTTCTCTTACAAGCTCACTTATTTTCTCTATACTCCAGCCTTCGACATTTATTCCCAAAGTGTCCTTGATCAGGTGATCAGCTCTGTACACTCTACCACACTTAGAACACTCTAGTACCGGGTCTGTGAAGTGGTCTTCGTGACCACTCGCTCTGAAAACCATTCTTGGATTTATTATAGGTGTTTCTATCTCCACAACGTAGTTCTTCGAATACACGAAGAACTTCAGCCACTGATTAACAATATTCCTTTTTATAAGCACACCGATAGGACCAAAGTCGTAGAACCCTGCTACTCCCCCGTATATTTCAAACGAAGGCCAGAATATACCACGTCTCTTCGAGAGATCCGCAATCTTGTCGTGAAGATCTATGTTGTTTGTGAGCGTCAATACCACACGCCTCGAGTAGTTCTAAGCATAGGCATATACTTTGGGATATTATAATGTGTTTCCGGTAATTAAAAAGAATGATTAGTTTAAAGCGTAGAGTGATCACCTATGAGCTGGAGAACCCTGCTACTTCCAAGGGTTTTTGGATGCGTGAGCGACGAGCTATCACCAATAGCGGTTGTTGGCGTACCTCTAGATGCAACAAGCACTTATAGACCTGGAAGCAGGTTTGCACCAGCTAAAATTAGAGAAGCGTCGTGCAACCTGGAACTTTACAGTCTTCTAGCTGAGAGATCGCTGGAAGATATCGGCTACAGAGACTACGGAGACTTGAACATTCCTCCGGGAGATGTTGAAAGATCACTTGAGCTAGTAGATTACGCCGTCAGAAGTATAAGCAGGGAGCATGAACAACTACTTATTGTTCTCGGTGGCGAGCACTTGGTTACTTATCCAACAGTGTTAGCCCTGAAGAACAAAATAGACACGTTGATCGTATTCGACGCGCATCTAGACATGAGGTCTGAGTACTTGGGATCCATGTTGAATCATGCGACATTTCTGAGAAAACTTGTTGAAGAGGGGTTTAAAGTAGTACATATTGGTTCGAGAGCCTACAGTAGAGATGAACTGGAATTCGCAAAGAACTCAAAGGTTGAGTTGTACAATGTTCTAAGGGTTAAGAAAGGTGATCTTGACCTGGGAAACCTGGGGCGCGTCTACATAAGTATAGACTTAGACGTGTTAGATCCCTCAGTTGCTCCCGGAGTTTCAAACCCAGAGCCTTTGGGACTAAGTCTAGAGGAATTTGCAAGAGCTCTTATCAAGGTCCTCAGTAAATCTGAGAACTTAATAGCTGTGGACTTGGTCGAGGTGAACCCGCTCGTAGACCACGGCGATATAACTAGCGTAGTAGCAGCAAAAATAGGACTGGAGATTGTTGGATTATACGTTGAAAAGATGAAGAGCAGCTAGGTCGCTCTAACAATTCTATATGTTCTCGCGACTTTATAGATAATCTCGTAGGTACACTTAGGGCATCTAACCTGTCTACCAAACGTTTTGATCATCTCTTCAACGTCGAATACGTACCCGCATCTACCGCATTTGTACTTGACCATTCAAAGCACCATTAACTCTTCATACCTTTTTACTCGTTAATTTTAAAAACCGTTATAACTTTTCCTTGGTAAAAACCTCTTACCTCTTTCTCATGGTAAAGCCGGGTGAGTACAGAACGTATTAAGCGTCGTGCATCGTGAAACTTCTATCACAAGTTTAGGCTTTTAAACCATGTTACTATAGTAGAATTCTGGTGGTATAGAAGCGCATGTCAGGATTAGAATGCGGTGGTATGCCCTCAGAGATTTGTGAAAAACTACTAGTTGAAGCACCACTAATAAAGATAAGGTTAGACGTAAGAAAATTCGGTAAGCCTGTTACCGTGATAGACGGACTACCCAACGATAAAGAACTCCTTAAGCACCTAGCAAGATTTCTTAAGACCAAGCTAGCTGCGGGTGGAACATACAGAGAGGAGGAGGGTAGAATAGAGGTTCAGGGAGATCATAGACAGAGAGTTAAGCAAATGCTAGTAGAAGAACTGGGTTTACCCGAGGAGAACGTTATAGTAATGAGCTAATGAATAAACGTGACCATATGCATGTGCATACGGTTCAACGTTTTTAAAATCTGTACCTGCTCAGGCCTATTCTAACCCCTCTACCTGTATTCCAAGGGCGTCCATGAATTCTTTGCACCTGTTTCTAACAGTAACCTCTGTCACTCCCGCTTTGTTTGCCACCTCTTTTTGTGATACATCAACGTTGAGCAATTTGGAGGCTAAGTATACCGCAGCTGCGGCCGAACCCACTGGGTCTTTGCCTCCGAGAACACCAGCGTCTCTTGCCTTGTTAATTATTTCTATTGCTGTCTTAACAACGGAACCAGGTAACTTAAGGTCGCGGGCTATTCTTGGTACGAAGTCCGATGGATCCACTGTAGTTGGTCTTATTCCTAGCTCTCTAACAAGCATTCTATAGCAACGTGCAATTTCCTTCCTACTAACCTTTGTATAATCCTGAATCTCATCGAGTGTTCTTGGCAGTTTCCTTATTCTGCATGCTAAGTAAACGGCAGAGGCTACAACGCTTTCAATGCTTCTACCACGAACGAGGCCTTTTATAACAGCTTCTCTGTATATTCGCGCAGCTTCCTCCTTGATGTACGATGGAAGATTGAGAGCGCTTGCTAATCTGTCTAGTTCGTTCATGGCTTGTGCTAGGTTCCTTTCAACACTACTTAGAATTCTCGTTCTTGATTGTAGCTTTCTAAGCTTGCTAAGCTGGTACTTCTTGTTCACTAGAACCTTACCAGATGCGTCTCTATCCATGTAATCTATAGCCGTGGTGAAACCCATATCGTGTACTGTGGGTGTAATTGGACTACCAGCTCTAGCTCTTCTTTCTCTCTCCTCCGGCGTAAACGCTCTCCACTCAGCTCTTTCATCAATTACCCTGTCTTCAATGACTTCTCCTGTTTCCAAGCACACGTACTCTGCCTTTGATACATCATACACTATCTTATCCTGAGGACACTCGATAGATGAACCTTGCTCTTTTAAGGAAGGTTGAGATTGCTGAGAAGATTCTTCTTCGTCAGGCTCCTCAAAGAAGAGCATAGTACAAAACACCAGCATAATATTCGCCTGATTTACCCCCTTATATACTTAACGCTAAGTTTAAAAACCTTACACATGAGAAGGCTTATAAAAGAATGAAGATGAATTGAACCAAAGCACAACTCTATGTGTGAAAGACCTATTAAGCCCTTGTTATCAAATATAAAAGTACGGACCAGTAGCCGGGTCGTCTAGCGGCCAAGGATGCGGGGCTTTGGCCGTTCGGAGGAAACCCCGTGACCGGGGTTCGAATCCCCGCCCGGCTATCAATTTACTTCTTCCATATCGATTGATGGGATCGCTTCACTCACTTCTCTGAATCGGTCTTGGGTTCACATAACTCACGTGGGTTCAGAACAGCCGGAAGTCTCAAACTCCAATATTCCCAAGGAAACCTCAATCAGAGTGTCAACTCCATGGAGATCATTTACAAAATAATTCATTATGTAAAGTACCCACAAGCATTTCCCCTCTAAAACCGACAGAAACCAATACGATACCGGGAACGGTGGGTTTAGTACAAAGTATTTCAAATCGCAGGCTCTAAGGTCTAATGCTCATTCTAAGTCTAGATAGAGCGGATGCAATTGTGTGTGCTATCCTGAGGGGTTCCGGTATAGGACTGTATATGCAAAGCTTTCTCGTTATTTCTAGGGCTTCCTTGATTCCTACACCAGTAGCGTAGATCCTGATGGTTTTCCACGGTGTTGCAACGTGAATACTGTTCTCGTAAACTTTTCTTATGACACGAAACCTCTCCATCCAGTCTTCAAAGTGCTTCTTTAGAGCTTTCTCAATTCGACTAAGGTTTAGCGGGTACTGAAGTACTACTATGGTAGCTTTACCGGTACTCGATGTTAAGACGTCTGGGTCCACAGAGTCGAACCCAGCGTAGGTGACTCCATCGAGGATTATTACTTCTCCCTTTAGGATTTTCGTGAGTTCAAGTATCGTGTTCATAGTTGTGTTTCCATCTACTTTAACCGTGCTCCAAGCGATCCTTAACACTTTATTGGGTCCTTGAGTGCAAACACCGGCGATGTATGTATAGCCTTTTCCACCTTTGTAGTGTGGTGGAAAAAATCCATCATCGTAAGCTTCAACTTTAGATTGCATCAAGGTTTTTCAGAACCTCGTTTGCAACGTCCACGACATCGTTTTTGACTTTAACTATTTTTGTAACTCCGTGTCTACCTCTGTTAACGACTTCTGCTAAAATAAGCCCCATCATATCTAGCTGTGAAATAATGTCACTAATTCTCCTGAGCGACAGAGGTTCAAGTCCTCTTTTACTTGCTTCTTCGGTGTATACCTGGTAAACCTCACCTGTTGTTGCAAAACCCTTTTTTGAAACTGTATCAATAATAGCTTTCAATACGAGTTTCTGATGCATTGGCAGTGATACTATGCTGTGGTATACTCTCCCTTCTTCTATTTCCACAAGAGCTTTTTTGACGTGATCTACCGTTACCTTTTCAGCGTTTTCTCTTTCAGCTATTTCACCTGCGACTCTGAGCAGGTCTAATGCCCTCCGGGCATCACCATGCTCTCTAGCTGCTAATGCAGCACAGTAGGAGAGAACACCATCATCTACAACACCCTGTTTAAAGGCTTTCTCGGCTCTCTGCTTTAGTATAGTGAACAATTGTTCAGCGTTGTACGGTGTGAAAACTATTTCCTCTTCTCCTAGACTCGACTTCACTCTTGGGTCAAGGTTTTCGACAAAGTACAAGTTGTTTGTAATCCCTATTATCGAAACCTTTGCTCTGGATAGATCTTCATTTATTCTCAGAAGCCTGTACAGCACATCATCTCCGTTTTTCTTCACGAAGTAGTCGATTTCATCAAGAATAACTATGTGAAGACCTCCCCAGCTGTCCAACGCGTTTACGTATCTTCTGTAGATTTCGCTGAGAGCTAACCCTGTATGCGGTACTCTTAACCCTATGCTAGAAGCTACCTGAGAGAAAACCTTGTACGCGGTATCCACTTTTCTGGTGTTAACGTATGCGTAGTTCAGTTTTACACCGAGTGTAGCTACTTTCTCCGTGAGTTTTTTAACAACGTACTTGGCTACTACGGTTTTACCAGTACCTGTTAACCCGTAGAGAAAAACATTACTTGGTTTTTCGCCTTTCGCAGATACTACTAGTATCTCAGCGAGCTTAGCTATCTCTCTTTCTCTATGAGGCAATGTATCGGGTATGTAATCGGGATGCAGTATCTCTCTATTGGCGAAAATTCTCGATACCAAACCTCTTTTTCTGATGATCTCCTCAATTATGTCAAAGCCTTCCACTAGCATCACCTCTACACGCAGGCCAGGTGCTGTAAAAAGTAAGTTGCACGGTTAATAAGACCATGCCACATTGATCAGCAAGGCGCATTCCAATCCACTAATATGTGGTTCTAGAAACGTATAAAACCGACTTGACTCAAGCCTCTCCTTTAAACGCTTTTAAGCCCTTTTGCTTAGAGTGAGTTGTGGTGGGCCGGTAGCTCAGCCTGGAAGAGCGCCCGGTTGGCATCAGTTGCCAAAGTCCGGGAGGTCCCGGGTTCAAATCCCGGCCGGTCCACTCATATGGTTGTTAAAGAGAAACTCTACGAACCCGCTTTAAAAAGCGTTTAAAGTGTGTATATATAAGGTGCTAGTGCTTAGAGGTACCGGATACTATGAGCAAGCAGGTTAACATCCTTGAACACGAGCTTGTTCCAAAGCATGAAATCGTACCTCCGGAAGAAGCAAAGCGCATACTGGATGAACTAGGCATAAAACCGTGGCAACTTCCATGGATCTCTACTGAGGATCCGGTGGTTAAAGCTATAGGAGCGAAGCCAGGAGATATTATAAGGATTATTAGAAAAAGTCCTACTGCTGGGGTATCCATTGCTTACAGGTACGTAGTTGTAGAGGTGACAAAGAAGCCTTGAGCAATACAAGTGCAGACACCTTAACGCACGAAGACCTCTGGGTTGTAGCGAAAAAGTACCTGGAAGAGAAAGGACTAGTAAGACAGCACCTTGACAGCTACAACAGGTTCATACGCGAAATCTTACCATCGATCATCGAGGAGTTCAGAGAAATACCAATAACACCCGACTGCTACATCTATATAGAAAAGTACAAGATTGGACAACCCCAGTGGACGGAGGTAGATGGTACAACACAGTATAAAACCCCACTCGAGTGCAGAATTAGAAATCTCACCTACATGGCACCTGTTTACGTTACAGTTAGATTAAACTGCATGGGTATTTCTAGAGAAGCTGAGTTAAAACTCATGGACCTACCTGTAATGTTGAGATCAGAGATAGATCCACTAGGTAAGATGACTCAGCAAGAACTGATAGAGCACGGCGAAGACCCTAGAGATCCTGGCGGTTACTTTATTATCAATGGTAGTGAGAAAGTTCTCGTAGCTCAGGAGGATCTTGCGAGCAATACTATACTGGTTGACTACGGTCAAGAAGGTACAGGAATCACGCATACAGCGAAAGTTATTAGCGCGTCAAAGGGGCGCAGGTCGCAGCTGATCATAGATAGGAAGAAGGATGGAATATTCTACGCTAATGTACAGGGGCACAAGATCCCGGCAGTTATACTCATGATAGCTCTCGGTCTAGATACCCGTGAAATTCTGTACGCTGTTAGTGCAAACCCCGTTTACCACACGTATCTTCTTCCATCTATACTTCAAGCAGAGCAGGCTTTACCTAAGCTCGAAATACCCTCGGACTTACCCGAGGATAAGATCAAGGAGTACGTTAAGAAGTACAAAGAGAGAATTGTAGAAGAGGCATTGGACTTTATTGGTTCAAGGTTTGCTGTCGGTAGACCGAGAGAAGAGAGAATTCAGAGAGCTAGAAGACTTCTCGACGAAAGATTACTCCCCCACATAGGTACAGATTCTAGCCGTGAAACAAGATTACTGAAAGCTGTCTTCATAGGGCAGATGATAGCGAGAATAATAGAGCTTATGCTTGGGTATAGGCAACCCGACGATAAGGACCACTATAGAAACAAGAGGTTGAAGCTCGCTGGTGATCTGCTGGCAACGCTCATCAGAACAGCTCTGATGGCTTTCACGAGAGAGGTAAGAGAGGAAATAGAAAAGCAAATATCAAAAACAGGCAGAATAGAGCTCAAAGTAGCGTTTAAGCATACTGTGATAACGGATAGAATAATGCACGCTATGGCTACGGGTAACTGGCCGGGTGGAAGAACAGGTGTTAGCCAGCTACTGGACCGTACCAACTATATGAGCACACTGAGTCATCTAAGAAGAGTAGTTTCGCCACTAGCTCGTGGTCAACCGCACTTCGAGGCAAGAGAACTACACGGTACTCAATGGGGTAGAATATGCCCCTTCGAAACACCCGAAGGTACTAACATAGGTCTTGTTAAAAACCTAGCGTTACTAGTTAACGTGAGCGTAGGAGTAGAGGACAGAGAGGTGGAAAGCCTTCTCTATGAACACGGTGTAATACCAGTAATAACCAAGAGAGTAAGAGGAAAGGTTCTAAAGGGATATCTTGAAGCGATTATCGGAGAGCTTGATAAAGGAGAACACCCTGGCATCGAGTATGCAAACTACGCAAAAGTGTTCTTAAACGGCAAGTTCATAGGTTTTCACCCCAACCCGGACTACTTGGTAAAAACCATTAGAACGCTCAGAAGAACGAGCAAGTTAAGTCACGAAGTAAATGTGGTTCACATTAAAACTGAGCACATTAATGAAGTGGTGATCAACACCGATCCAGGTCGTATAAGAAGACCCTTAATAGTCGTGGAAAATGGTAAGCCCAAGCTCACAAAAGAGCATGTCAAAAAACTAAAAGAAGGTAAGCTTACCTTTGACGACCTGGTCAAAGCTGGAATCATCGAGTACCTAGACCCTGATGAGGAAGAATCAGCATACGTAGCACTATCTCCCGAAGAGGTAACGAACGAACATACTCATCTAGAGCTCTGGCTACCCGGGATATTCGGAATTACAGCTTCAATCATACCATACTCAGAGCACAACCAGAGTCCAAGAAACATGTACGAAGCAGCTATGGCTAAGCAAGCACTTGGATTAAGTAGCGCTGCTTTCCAGAGAAGAGTAGATACTCGTGGTCATCTACTCCACTACGTGCAGAAACCACTAGTAACAACTAAAGCTATCAGCGCTGTGGGATATGAGGAGAGACCATCAGGTCAGAACATGGTTGTTGCTGTTCTAACGTACACCGGCTACAACATGGAGGACGCCGTTATTCTAAACAAGAGCAGCGTAGACCGCGGGCTAGCAAGGTCAACGTTCTTCAGACTATACGCTACAGTTGAATACAAGTACCCCGGTGGTATACAAGACGAAATAACTAGACCTCCACCAAGTGTTCGCGGTTACCGTGGACACCAGGCATACGAATTGCTCGAGGATGATGGCATAGTAGCACCAGAAACAGAGGTCTACGGAGGGCAAGTCCTAGTTGGTAAAACGAGTCCACCCAGGTTCCTGAGCGCTCAGGAGTACGGTGTTGGAGGACTTACACGTCAAGACACCAGTGTAGCTGTAAGACACGGTGAAAAGGGAGTTGTAGATGTTGTAGTAATCACTCTTGATGATGAAGGAAACAAGCTAATTAAGGTTAAGGTTAGAGACCTAAGAATACCAGAGCTCGGAGATAAGTTCGCGTCAAGGCATGGACAGAAGGGTGTTGTAGGACTACTTGTTCCACAGTATGATATGCCTTTCAACGAGGAAGGTATTACTCCGGACTTGATAATAAACCCACACGCATTCCCCAGCAGAATGACCGTTGGACAGCTACTTGAGTCTATTGCAGGGAAAGTCGCTGCTCTCCAAGGAGAGTTCGTAGACGCTACACCGTTCTACGGAAACAAGAGTATTGATAACTTCAGGTTGATTCTGAAAAGACACGGTTACATGCCAACAGGCGAAGAGGTGATGTACGATGGTAGAACTGGCGAAAAACTCGAATCACCAGTCTTCATAGGCATAGTTTACTATCAAAAACTGCACCACATGGTAGCAGACAAAATACACGCTAGAGCTAGAGGACCTGTTCAAATACTCACAAGACAGCCGACTCAAGGACGTTCGAGAGCAGGAGGATTAAGATGGGGCGAAATGGAAGTCGATTGTCTTGTCGG
The DNA here is from genome assembly GCA_038889555.1 of Desulfurococcaceae archaeon. GTDB lineage: Archaea > Thermoproteota > Thermoprotei_A > Sulfolobales > Desulfurococcaceae > UBA285. Next base: position 26,010 of record JAWAHD010000005.1, on the reverse strand, counting down.
ACACGGGACCTCTATACTTTTAAGGGAAACCATGAGGGAGAGAAGCGATCTCACGAGAGTGTACATATGTACGGAGTGCGGGCTCATAGGCTACTACGATAAAAACAAGGGGAGGTTCATGTGCCCAGTACACAAGGAGAAGGCTGAATTGAAACCCGTGGAAATATCTTACGCTTTCAAGTTGCTATTACAGGAGCTCATAAGCATGGGTATAAGACCTCGCATTTACATTGAAGATCTTACGCAAGCGTGATATTCATGCTTACTTCTAGAATTTCCAGAATAAAGTTCGGTATACTTTCACCCGACGAGATACGCAGGATGAGCGTTACATCAGTAGTTACAACAGACGTATATGACAACGATGGTATGCCCATAGACGGCGGTGTAATGGATAGAAGAATGGGAGCCATAGAACCAGGTGAAGTATGCCCCACATGTGGAAACACGAGAGACGCCTGCCCCGGTCACTTTGGTCACATAGAGCTTGTGAAACCAGTTGTTCACGTGGCGTTCGCAAAGTATATTTTAATGTACCTAAGGACAACGTGCAGTGTATGCGGTAGGCTAAAAATACCCGAAGATGAAAGACAGGAATACCTTAGACTCCTCAAAGACCTAGAAGAACTTGGACTTACATACCTCGCAAAGAGGCTACAGGAATACATTAGGAAAAAAACAGCAAGCGCGACAACATGCCCACACTGCGGAGCTCCCTCGTACAAGATCAAGCTTGATAAACCTCACTCCTTCTACGAGCAAACTGAAGAAGGCTTGAGAAGGCTTAATCCAAGTGAAATTAGAAAGAGACTAGAAGCTATACGTGACGAGGATGTTAAATTACTAGGAGGAGATCCTGTTGACGCCAGACCAGAATGGATGGTTCTAACAGTACTAGCGGTTCCACCCAGACCTGTAAGACCCTCTGTCACCCTAGAGACGGGCATTAGAAGCGAAGACGACTTAACCCACAAGCTCGTCGATATACTAAGAGTTAACAACAAGCTGAAAGAGCTCATCGAGGGCGGTGCTCCGAGTGCTATGATTGAAGAGGAATGGGAGCTACTGCAATACCACGTTACAACGTACTTTGACAACGAGGTCTCAGGTATACCTGTAGCTAAGCATAGAAGTGGAAAGGTTCTAAAGGGAATAGCTCAGAGGCTTAAGGGTAAAGAGGGCAGGTTTAGAGGAGATCTGAGAGGTAAGAGGGTAGACTTCTCAGCGAGAACAGTCATAAGCCCTGACCCGAACTTAAGTATAAACGAGGTCGGTGTTCCCGAAGAGGTAGCTAAGATTCTCACGGTTCCTGAGAGAGTAACACCTTGGAACATAGACTTCTTGAGAACGCTTGTTCTAAATGGTCCAGATAAATGGCCAGGTGCGAACTACGTTATCAGACCAGACGGAAGAAAGATAAGTCTAAAGTACGTTGATAGAAAAGCAGCAGCAGAATCTCTCGAGGTAGGATTCATCGTTGAAAGACATCTGCTCGATGGCGACATAGTACTGTTCAACAGGCAGCCGTCTCTACACAGGATCTCGGTTATGGCTCACGTCGTGAGGGTTCTACCTGGTAAAACGTTTAGGTTGAATCTTCTAGTGTGTCCACCGTACAACGCGGACTTTGATGGAGATGAGATGAACCTTCATGTTCCTCAGAGCGAGGAAGCACGTGCAGAAGCTAGAATACTGATGCTTGTAGAAAAGCACATCTTAACCCCCAGATATGGAGGCCCAATCATCGGTGGATTGCAAGACTACATTAGTGGAGCATACTTTTTGACTACAAAATCAACGATACTGCCGAGAGATAAGTTTGTTACATTGATATCAGCAGCAGGGTACCGTGGAGAGATACCGGAACCAGCTATTCTGAAACCAAGAGAGTACTGGACTGGAAAGCAGCTTGTATCATTATTCTTACCAAAGGACTTCAACTACAGAAGAAGCTCAAAGGTGGGAAGTGCATCGGTTCTTAGGTGCATAGACGAGGACTGTCCGCACGACACTATTGTTATAGTCAAGAAAGGCATGTTGCTTGAGGGTGTATTAGATAAAGCTAGTATAGGTAGAGAGGAACCCGAAAGCCTTGTTCACTGGTTGATTAAAAACTATGGAGAGGATTTCGGACGACAATTCATGGACAAAGTGTACAAGTTGTTCATCAGAATGTGCGAGATGACAGGATTTACCATGGGATACTTCCACCTTACACTAAGCCCGGAAGCAAAGGAGGCAATAGAAAGGATTATCAATGAAGGTATTAAAGCAACGGAGGAACTGATAGAAATGTATAGAAAAGGCGAACTCGTGCCAAAGCCGGGCAAAACTTTGGAGGAAACATTGGAAGACGAAATCATTGATACGTTGTCAAAGAGATTACTTGATAAAGTAGCAGATGTACTTACGAACTACTTCGGGCTGGACAATCCTGTTGTAGTAATGGCTAGAACTGGTGCAAGAGGTAACCCGATAAACCTTACGCAAATGTCCGGCATACTTGGACAGCAAACGGTCAGAGGTAAAAGGCTCAGCAGAGGCTACGCTGGTAGAATACTACCGCACTTCAAGCCAGGAGATATAAGTGCTATTGCTAGAGGGTTTGTGAAGTCAGGGTTTGTGTACGGGTTAAATCCGCTTGAGATGTTCTTCCACGCAGCAGCAGGTAGAGAGGGACTAATAGACACAGCTGTGAGAACAAGTCAGTCGGGTTACATGCAGAGAAGACTAATAAATGCTTTGCAGGATCTCAGAGTCTTCTACGATGGAACGGTTAGAACAGCCTTTGGAGAGATTGTACAACTGCTGTATGGTGAAGACGGTGTTGACCCTATGAAGAGTGATCATGGTAAGGCTGTCAACGTAGATAGAATAATCGAAAAGTACATCGGGTAGGAGAGAGGTGGGTGGCTTGGAACAACACATTGACCTGGAAGAATTAATAGGTGCGGTCTCGGGTAAGATCCCATCAGCGCTACTAAATGAGCTACGTGAGAAGCTAAAAACAGCTATTAGTAAGCACAAACTATCGCCAGAGAAGGTAAGAAAGATAATTGAGGAAGTCGTTGAAAACTATCATCGTGCTCTCATCGAGCCAGGTGAAGCTGTGGGTACTATTACAGCGCAAAGCCTTGGTGAACCATCAACTCAGATGACCCTGAGAGTTTTTCACTACGCTGGTGTTAGGGAGTACAACGTCACGTTAGGATTACCAAGACTTATAGAAATCGTAGATGCTAGGAAACAGCCGGAAACCCCGATAATGGAGATATACCTCGAAGACGATGTAAAGCGTGATCTTGAAAAAGTAAGAAATATAGCGAGAGCCATCGAAGCAACATACATTGAAAACGTTACGAGCGAGTTCAGCATAGACTACTCAGAGGGTGTTCTATATCTCAAGCTTGATAACGAAATGCTATTGGACAAGGGAATCACCGTAGAAGACGTCATCAGAGCGTTAAGAGAGATCGATGTAGGAGAGGTCACAGTAGACCCCGAAGACCCCCAAACGATCAAGGTATTCTTGAGTGAAGAGTACCTAGATCCATCAAAGATAGAGAGGCTTAGGACAAGAGTACTTCAAACAATGGTAAAGGGGGTTAAGGGTATTAAGAAGACGATCATACAAAGGAGAGGAGACGAGTATGTTATAATTGCCGAGGGAAGCAACCTGGAGGAGGTAATGAAAATACCTGGAGTTAACTGGAGGAAGATCTACACGAACAACATTCACGAAATCGAAAGGGTCCTTGGAATAGAAGCAGCTAGAATGGCTATCATAAAGGAGATCAAGAATACACTAGATGACCAAGGTTTAGACGTGGATATTCGCCACATAATGCTACTCGCTGACATAATGACGTGGACTGGACACATTAGGCAAATAGGCAGAATGGGTATCGCCGGTGAAAAACCAAGTGTTCTCGCGAAAGCAACGTTTGAAACGACTGTTCAAAAACTTGTTGAAAGCGCGTTTGCCGGTGAGGAGGACAAACTATTAGGTATAACAGAAAACATAATAATAGGGCAAATAGTACCAGTTGGTACAGGTATAGTCCAGGTGTTTATGAATCCACGCACTAGCGTCGAGAACGAGTATGGAGGTGAGAAAGATGAATAATGTTCCATATGTTGTTCCGAAACCCGACTTGATTAGAGCTATACAAGCAGCGGTTAGAACGGGGCAGATCGTGTACGGTGCGAGAAGAACCATTAAAACAGTACTCCATGGGAAAGCGAAGGTGGTTGTTGTAGCTATGAACGCGCCACCTGAGCTTAAGCGGGATGTACTGTACTATGCAAAGCTAAGCAGAATACCCGTTGTAGAATTCGATGGTACAAACATGGAGCTTGGTGCAGTAGTGGGCAGGCCTCATAGCGTTGCTGTTCTCGCTGTGTTAGAGCCAGGACAATCTAATATTCTTGAACTGGTCAGGAGGTGAACTGAGTGAGTAAAAGCGGCGTTAAAATAACATCAGAGGAATTCAGGTACATGTCGCTATTCAGCGAGATCACCGGTGTCACGGTAAGAGACTGCATTATAGACAACGAGAACAATAGAATAGTGTTCCTCGTCAACCCCGAGGAGGTAGGAAAAGCGATTGGTCCACGAGGATTCTTCGTCCAAAAGCTGAGTAAGATTCTCGGAAAAACAATAGAGGTTGTTGGGTACAGTGATAACCTCGCAGAACAGGTTAAGTACGCATTTACACCTGCTAGGGTTACTGATATTAAGCTGATTGAAAGGCCCAATGGCACGAAGGTACTCTACGTAGCGGTAAATCCGTCAGACAAAGCCATAGCCATAGGTAGAAACGGTAAAAACGTTTTGAGAGCGAAGTTGATTTTAAAGAGGCACTTTGGCATAGACTCGGTTATAATAGCTTAAATACAAGTACTTTTTCTGTAGATAGTTAGAGTGGGGTGCTTACAGTGCCTGGTAAGAAAAGCCCTAATGGAATGTATGCAGCCAGGAAACTTGTTGAAAAGCGAAAGAAGTTTAGATGGTATCAGCGAGAGTACAAGAACCGTATGCTGCGAAAGCAAGGACTAATAAGAGACCCCCTCGAAGGAGCGCCGATGGCTCGTGGTATTGTTCTAGAGAAAGTAGGTGTAGAATCACGTAAGCCTAACTCAGCTGTGAGAAAGTGTGTTAGAGTGCAACTAGTTAAAAACGGCAAGGTGGTGTCAGCGTTTGTTCCATGGGATGGAGGTATAAACTTCATTGACGAGCATGACGAGGTCATAATCGAGGGTATTGGTGGAACACTGGGAGGATCGATGGGCGACATCCCAGGAGTCAAGTACAAGGTTGTTATGGTTAACGGGGTATCATTAAGAGCGCTTTGGTTGGGCAAAAAGCAGAAACCCGTAAGGTAGAGAACGTTGAGCGAGAAGTCTCAAGTCGTAGAAATTGAGCTCAGCGAACCTAAACTATTCGGAAAGTGGAGTTACGACTTCGTGGAGGTAAGAGATCCGAGCTTAAAAAGGTACATATGCTTAAAACCTGTGATACTACCACACACAGGCGGACGTCACGAGCGTAGAAAGCTAGCTAAAGCAAGAGTTCCAATAGTTGAAAGATTGATAAACAAGTTGATGTACCCTGGAAGAAACACGGGTAAAAAGCATCTCGCCTACAACATTGTAAAGAAAGCCTTCGACATAATTTACCTTAAAACAGGCGAGAACCCAATTCAAGTACTTGTGAGAGCAATCGAGAACGCAGCTCCAAGGGAGGATACAACGAGAATAATGTACGGTGGTATAGTTTACCACGTTTCGGTAGACGTTTCCCCACAGAGACGTGTAGATACTGCACTTAGGCACCTTGCAGAAGGAGCTAGATTAAAGGCATTCAACAATCCACTACCGGTTGAGGAAGCTCTTGCGGAAGAGATAGTGCTTGCAGCAAGTGGTGATCCTAGAAGCTACGCTATTCAGCGAAGGGATGAGATAGAAAGAATTGCTCTAAGTAGCAGATAGCTCATTGTTTTTAATAAGGGTTTCTTAATCATCCATATTCGAACATCTTCGTGGTTAATACATGACTTGGAGAGAATGCTCCTAACACTGTTACAGGCGTATCCTAAGCTACCGGCTTCTATTTAAGGTTAAAAAGGTTGCTAAAACTTTATAAGGAAATGTACAGTATGAGTCTTTTACCGGTACGGTGAGCACAGACATGAGTGCACCTCAGAAACCCCACATGAACCTAATAATAATAGGTCACGTAGACCACGGCAAAAGCACAATGGTAGGTCAGATACTGTATCGTCTTGGATACTTTGATGAAAAAACTCTCAGAGAGATCGAGGAACAAGCTAAGAAGATGGGTAAAGAGAGCTTCAAGTTTGCATGGTTGCTTGACAGGTTGAAGGAGGAAAGAGAGCGTGGTTTAACAATATCGCTATCGTACATGAAGTTCGAGACCAAGAAGTACTTCTTCACGATTATAGATGCTCCAGGACACAGGGACTTCGTTAAGAACATGATTACTGGTGCAAGCCAAGCAGATGCTGCAATACTCGTGGTTAGTGCCAGAAAAGGAGAATTCGAAGCAGGTATGAGTGCAGAAGGTCAAACGAGAGAACACGCTATACTAGCAAGAACCATGGGCATAGGTCAGCTCATTGTGGCAGTCAACAAAATGGATGCCACAGAGCCACCTTATAGTGAGAAAAGATACAAGGAAATAGTAGAGGTACTAAGCAAATTCCTTAAAACCATTGGCTATGATCCAAGCAAAATACCCTTCGTACCAGTCTCTGCGTGGACAGGAGAGAACCTCATAGAGAGATCACCGAACATGCCATGGTACAATGGTCCTACACTAGCAGAGGCTCTCGATATGCTTGTTCCACCGTCAAGACCAATCGAAAAACCCTTGAGAATACCAATACAGGATGTATACCTGATCTCAGGCGTTGGAGTTGTAGCTGTAGGTAGAGTAGAATCTGGCGTACTAAAAACAGGTGAGAGAGTAACTATAATGCCACCAGGGTTAACAGCCGAAGTAAAGTCCATAGAAACTCACCATGTTAAAATTGAAAAAGCAGAACCAGGCGACAACATTGGTTTCAACCTGAAGGGTGTAGAAAAGAAGGACCTCAAGCGTGGTGATGTTGTAGGACCAATTGACAATCCACCAACGGTTGCAGACGAGTACGTGGCTAGAGTCATGGTAGTATGGCATCCAACAGCCATAGCAGTAGGGTACACGCCTGTAATACACATTCACACAGCGAGTGTGGCATGCAGAATCACAGAAATATTGGCAAAGTTGGACCCGAGAACAGGTAAGGAGGCTGAAAAGAACCCACAGTTCATAAAGCAAGGTGACATTGCATTAGTAAAGCTTAAGCCCATTAAACCACTAGTTGTTGAAAAGTACTCTGACTTCCCAGGACTCGGCAGATTTGCTATGCGTGATATGGGTAGAACCGTAGGTATAGGACAAGTAATCGAAGTTAAACCAGCACAAGTAACAATTAAGAAGTAAACGGTATGATAACCACAGTAAAGTACCATGGAGCAACACGTTATGGTACTCAGCGTGTTTGAGTATGTCTACTATTCGGATGGTCAAGATAAAGGTCTGGAGCACTAATGTTAAAGTTCTCGAGGACTTTGTCTCTAAAATGATCGATATAGCAAAGAAAAGCGGTGTTAAAGTAAGTGGACCTATACCACTACCCACAAAGAGACTCACCATAAGAACACTAAAGTTGCCCCACGGTGAAGGTAAGAAGAAGTACGAAAAGTGGGAAATGAGGATTCACAAAAGACTACTCTACATAGCAGAAGATGAGAGAGTTATGAAACAACTAATCAGGCTACGAGTGCCACCAGAAGTATGGATTGAAATGGAGTTGTAAACGTGAGATAATCAAGAAGATTTTAAACCTAGCAATACGAAAACTATTTTTGAGCCGGGGTGCCCGAGCGGTCTAAGGGGCTGGCCTGGAGAGCCAGTGGGGATATGCTCCCCGCGCGGGTTCAAATCCCGCCCCCGGCGTTTGCTTAACGGTTTTTACAGTTCCGGTGGAGTTAACCTTTAAAAGCTACTATGTTTTTAAAAGTGCTTGACCATAATAGTTGGTGTGTGCTTACGGTGAATAACGTGTCCAGAGTTTTCCGCCGTATTATAAGAATACTTGAGACCGACGTAGATGGAATGCTACCGCTAGCTTACGGTCTATCAACCGTTAAAGGCGTTGGCTACAACTACGCTCTAGCCGTATGTAGAGTTCTCAACTTAGACCCTCAAATGAAGCTTGGCTACTTAACCGATGACGAAGTAAAAGCTATAGAAGCAGTTGTTAAAAACCCACACGAGTACAATATTCCAGCTTGGATGTACAATAGAAGAAAAGACGTCACATCAGGAGATGACATTTACCTTTACGGTGCACAGCTATTATTCTACGTGAAAGAGGATATTGAGAGAGAAAAGAGGATAAAAAGCTGGCGTGGTATTAGACACGCGCTAGGTTTAAAGGTTAGAGGTCAAAGAACTAGAACAACCGGTAGGTTGGGAGTTACCGTGGGTGTTAGAAAGAAGAAAACAGCACAGCAGCAGAAGCAGAAGTAGGTGATGCGTGAGCATGGGTGATCCCAAGAAGTCTAGAAGAACTTGGGTTGGACCTAGGCATCCATGGCGCAAAGACATACTCCTAGAAGAGTCAAGACTACTGGGACTTTATGGTCTTAGAAACAAGAGAGAGCTCTGGAAGGCGATGACAATCGTAAGATACTTCAGGCACAGAGCGCGTGCACTACTTGCAGCTCCACCAGATGTAAGAGAGGTTGAAGAGAAAGCGTTGATCGGGAGGCTGATCAAGCTTGGACTCCTGAAGGAAGGAGCTAAGCTCGATGACGTGCTTAACCTGAGAGTTGAGGATCTCCTGGAGAGAAGACTGCAAACAATAGTTTACCGAAAGGGGCTTGCAAGGTCCATTTACGAGGCACGACAACTAATAGTTCATGGACATATAGCAATCTCTGGTCGAAGGATCAGGTCACCTGGGTACCTAGTGTCGGTCGATGAGGAGCCTCTCATAGAATTCTACTACAAGAGCCCACTTGCTAAAGCAGTGGAACAGGCATCAAGTACTAGCTAAGCTTGATCCCAGGTGATGATTGGATGTCTTTCTCGATGAGAGAGCTCAAGTGGGGAATTGCCCACGTATACAGTAGCTCCAACAACACGATCATACATATAACAGACCTCTCAGGCGCAGAGACCGTCAGTATCTGGAGTGGTGGTAGAGTGGTAAAAGCTGATCGTGAAAAGCCAAGTCCGTATGCTGCTATGCTAGCTGCTTCGAAAGCAGCTGTAGAAGTCATGGAGAAAGGCATTGTAGCATTGCATATTAAAGTAAGAGCTCCTGGAGGGCATGGACCAAAAACGCCGGGTCCTGGAGCTCAAGCTGCTATCAGAGCTCTAGCACGGTCAGGCTTCATCATAGGTAGAATAGAAGACGTAACACCAGTACCGCATGATACAACAAGGCGTCCTGGAGGTAGAAGAGGCAAAAGGCTGTAGGTTCGGTGAGCTAGCGTTGAAGATCACGGTACTTGAGCAAACGTCAAACTCAGTTAAACTACATGTTAAGGGAGCATCATTACATCTCATAAACTCTATTAGAAGAGCAGCTATGAGCGAAGTTCCAACTATGGCTATCGACTACGTGATCTTTATCGAGAACTCAAGTGTTTTCTATGACGAGTACATTGCACACAGACTCGGTTTAATACCGTTAACAAGCGAAAACGCGCACCTAAAGTACAAATCGCCTGAGGAGTGTGCAGAAGCAGGTGAAAGAAGAATATTTTCACCAGATTGCTTCGCGAAGTTTGATCTAGAGGTTGAAGGACCCAGCAAAGGAGAGCTCACGGTGTACAGCGGTGATCTTCTTCCAAGCGACGCGGATGTAGCACCCGTCTACAAGAACATACCTATTCTGAAGCTTATCAAAGGCCAAAGAGTTAAGCTAGAAGCTTTTGCTAGGCTTGGAAGAGGAAAAGAACATGCTAAGTGGAGCCCAGTAACAGTTGCAGCGCACAAGTACGTAGCTGATATACGTATTAGAGAAGAGCTCTGCAATGGTTGCGCTAAGTGCGTTGATGCCTGCCCTAGGTCTGTTCTCAAGCTAGTTGATAACAAGGCGATTGCAGATACTGTGAAGATCTACGACTGCTCTCTATGTAAACTGTGCGAGAACGTATGTGAGAGCAAAGCTTTGAAGGTTTTGGACCGCGAAGATGAATACATTTTAACTTTTGAGCTAACAGGTGCTCTCAGCTTGAAAAGTGTCATAATTACTGCTGTTGACATTCTTGTTAACAAGCTTAACGAGTTAGAGGAGAAGCTGAAAAGCATGGGTGTAATTCAATGAGTGCATTTGTTGGAAAGAAAACCAACATTGTTCTCAGGTTACTGTTAGAAACCTTGAACGAGCACTGCAGAAAGTACAATGCAAACATATGGAGAGCTGTTATGGAGGAGCTGATGAAGCCGTCAAGAAGAAGAAGAGCTGTTAACATCAGCAGGATTAACAGGTATACTCAGCCGGGTGACTGGGTGGTAGTTCCTGGTAAGGTACTAGGATCGGGAGAACTGGACCACGAGGTTGTTGTTGCAGCCTTATCGTTCTCGAAGTCAGCTTTGGAAAAAATACACCGAGCTGGTGGAAGAGCTATTAGCATATTTGAGCTACTAAAGGAAAAACCAGACGGTTCAAACGTGAAGATTATCGGGTGAAGAACATGGGTAAAAACACAGCTGAGAATGTTCTTTACGTAGATGCGGAAGGCCAAATACTTGGTCGACTAGCAAGTATTGTTGCCAAAAAGTTGCTAGAGGGCTTTAGAATATACGTTGTGAACATCGAGAAGGCTGTTCTAAGCGGTAAAAAGCAGAGAGTCATAGAGGGTTATAAGCTACTGTTCAAAGTAAAAGTGCACACGAACTTAGAAAGATCGGGTATTCGCAGACCACGAAGCCCGGTGAACATCTTTAAGCGTGCTGTTAGGGGGATGTTACCAGTGGATAAACCACATGGAAGAGAGGCGTTTAAGAGGCTTAGAGTCTACGTGGGAACACCGAAAGAGCTGCAGAACAAAAGCTTTATTAAGTTCCCAGAAGCCATGTACACTAGGCTTTCAGGTGAGTTTATAACATTAGAGGAGCTAGCAAAAGCCATGGGTTGGAAGGGTGCTGGAACGTGAGTCAAAGAGCAGAAGATGCTAAGGCGGCATTCAAGATAGTGGTAGCATCAGGAAAGAGGAAAACAAGCATTGCACGAGCAGTTGTTAAACCCGGTGAAGGCAGAGTCTGGATAAATGGTCTACCACTGGAGATATATCCGGTTGAAATGGCTAGGGAGAAAATAGCTGAACCATTGCATCTGGTGGGGAACCTGGCTAAGCTTGTTGATATAAAGGTTAATGTGAGAGGAGGAGGTGTTATGAGCCAAGCGGAAGCTTGTAGAATAGCCATAGCGAGAGGGCTTGTAGAGTACTTTAGTGAGTTCAGAGAGAGCCTAGAAAAAATCTTCAAGGAGTATGATAGAACAATGCTGAGTGGAGATCCTAGGCAAACAGAGCCGGAGAAATGGGGTCGTTACAGTGCCAGAAGAAGATGGCAGAAAAGCTACAGGTGATCTCCATGATGCCTCCAGTTAGATGCTTCACGTGTGGTGCTCCAATAGGGCATCTCTGGGAAGAGTACATCAAGAGAGTTAAACAGGGAGAACATCCAGCTAAGGTTCTAGATTCACTAGGTGTCAAAAGATACTGTTGCAGAAGAATGTTCCTATCTCACGTAGAAACGGCTGATGAGATTCTTTACTTCCCGAAGATATCCTAGGGGTTGATCACAGTGGAGGAGAAACCACAAGTAGGAGTTATAGAGCTTCTTGTTCCAATAGACAAGTACCTATCTGCTGGAGTTCACATCGGGACGCACATATGCACAAAGTTCATGGAAGGGTTCGTTTACAAGGTTAGATCAGACGGTGTTTACATACTAGACATAAAGAAAATAGACGAGAGACTAAGAATAGCTGGTAAATTCCTGGCGCGCTTTGACCCTACGCGTATCGCAGTAGTCTCTGTGAGACTCTACGGTAAAAAGCCTGTTGAGAAGATGTGTCAGTATCTTAACTGCAGAGCATTTGTCGGAAGGTTTCTACCAGGATCGTTTACTAACCCCTCTTTAAAAACCTACTTCGAGGCTGATGTTGTGCTACTAACGGACCCCAGAGCGGACTCTCAGGCTTTAAAGGAGGCAGCTGAAATGGGTATTCCGGTTGTTGCTTTTGCTGATACGGATAATAGAACAGAATTCGTAGACCTAGTTATCCCGGCGAATAACAAAGGAAGAAAGAGCTTGGCGATCCTATACTGGATACTGACGAGGCAAATACTCAGAGAGCGAGGCATAATACCTCAGGACGGGGAACTACCTGAACCGGTCAGCGAGTTCGAAACCCAGATATAGCCATTTTCGTAGCTCATTCTTTATAACACCACAGCAGAACTAAAACAAGTCTGCAACACGTTTTACATCCTATTAAAGACTTCGGATGATCGCCATAAACTAGTCCGCGGTTTTTGTAAACTACGTGGTTATACCTTGCATACTTAATTAGTTCAAGGTATAAAGCGTTGCACTGGGATACTGAGATACGGTGTTTTGCGATAGGGTTGTTCAATCAAATGTGGTGATGGCTGTTGCGGTACGTTAGAAAACCTGTGGTTGCTGGATACTTCTACCCGAGTAACAGAGATAGGCTTGTTGAGATCATAGAGTGGTCGTTCAAGCACAGAATAGGTCCAGGAGGCATGCCTAAGCTTTCACCCGCTAGAGATAAAACCACAATTGGTTATGTCGTACCACACGCAGGCTACATGTATAGCGGTCCTGTTGCAGCACATGCATACTACGATATGGCCACACACGGGGTTCCTGAAACCATCGTGATCATTGGCACTAATCACACAGGATACGGAAAACCCGTTTCCGTATATCCTGGTGGTGTTTGGGAAACGCCTCTAGGCTCTATAAAGGTTGATGAGGAGCTCGGAAAGAAGGTTGTTGAGGCTAGTGAACTAGCAGACCTGGACACGTACGCTCATCTGGAGGAGCATTCTATAGAAGTTCAATTACCTTTCCTTCAGTACATCTACAAGGACAAGCTATTCCAGATTCTACCCATAGTCATGGGCATCCACTCGCCAGAAACAGCCAGAGACTTAGCAAAGGCCTTGATATCGGCTACGAGAGAACTGAGCAGGGATACTGTATTCCTAGCGAGTAGCGACTTCAATCACTATGAACCGCATGAGGTAACGGTGGATAAGGATATGGACGCCATTAATAAAATATTAAACCTCGACCTCGAGGGATTCTACAGTACTATGATACAGCGCGATATTAGCATATGTGGTCCTGGAGGAATAATGGTTCTCATGGAGATCGCGAGGATCATGGGGGGAAAAGCAGTACTACTCAAGCACGCTACTAGTGGCGATGTTCAGGGGGATAAATCAGCCGTAGTAGGGTATGCGAGTATAAAGTTTTTTATCGAATAGTACTTTTAACAATGGTGCTTGCTTATTGACTCTAGAGGATATTAAAATTCAAAATAGAAAGGCGCAGCACATAAGAATAAGCCTTAGAGACGATGTAACATACGAGGAAAGATGCAATCATCTTTTCTCAGAAATACGCCTTGTTCACAAGGCTTTTCCAGGTTTAAAACTCAGTGATGTTGATTTAAAAACAAAGTTCTTAAACTACGATTTGGAAGCTCCCATAATTATAGAGGCGATGACAGGAGGTGTACAGGAAGCTAAAACAATAAATGAGAACATTGCTAAAATAGCCAGTAAGTTCAAAATAGCTGTTGGACTTGGGAGCCAGAGACCGATCATCACATCGAAATTCAACTCCAGTATTCTGGAAACATACAGAGTTGTAAGAGACATAGCCAGCGATGTCCCAGTTATAGGCAACATAGGTATTGCTCAGCTTCTGGAGTTGGACTTGAACGACATTATCCATGCGATCGAAGTAACTGGTGCAGATGCGCTCGCGGTGCACTTAAACCCCGCGCAAGAAGTTGTTCAACCCGAAGGAGACACAGACTTCAGCGAGAAACTACTGGATAGGCTCTCAACGCTTCTTAAGAGCATGAGCAAACCGGTCATAGTTAAGGAGGTTGGTCACGGTCTTTCGATGGAGGTAGTTTCATTGTTCTCAAAGCTTGGCATAAAGGTTTTCGACGTAGCAGGAGCATGCGGTACAAGCTGGGTTAAAGTGGAAGCACAGAGATGCCCTGAAAACACGTTCAATCACCAGCTAGGAGTTAAACTACACAATGAGTGGTGGGGGTTACCAACACCTATCTCGATAGTGGAAACACGATTTGCAAGCAGAAGTTCACTTGTAATCGCGAGTGGCGGGGTTTGGGATGGGATTAAAGCAGCCAAGTCGCTGGCGCTAGGCGCGAATATGGTTGGTTTTGCAAGACCTTTGCTTAAAGCGCTTTTAGAAGGTGGATTCAATAGCGCTGTTAAGTACGTTGAAAACTACGTCTCTGAGCTAAGGATAGTCATGTTTCTTGTTGGAGCCCAAAGCGTAGATAAGCTCTGCAAAACACCTATAATGCTTGGTCCAACAATAGCAAGCTTTCTCGCAACGAGAGGTATAGATGTTCCACTCTACGTCAAAGAGCTAAGGTGTAGACATGAAGAGTAGCGAGTATGTTTTCTACTCTGTCTTTGTAGAAGAAGAGAAAAGCAACAGGTATTTGTGTTATACCAGAGGAGAGTTCATAGTAGTTAGAGACGGCATTATGAACTGTGAAAGACTATTTGGCTTAATACCATATGAGCAGATCCTAAACTCCGTGGACCTGCTCGAGGCCGTATTGAAGCGAACGGTTGTAATTGTGCGTGAGGATCCAGCAGTTGACGTCTACAAGGGTTATTTCGTAGAGAAGAATACAAAACTCTGTTTACAGGAGATAGTAGGTAGCTTTGTTTACATCCTAAAAGCGGAAGGTGATGAAGTTAAAATGAACGAGAAAGTGGCATATGTTATCACGGGCAAAATGGAGGTCAGAAACGTGTTCTCACGTTGCGAAGGTGCAGTATTATTCGTGGTTGACATGGTGTGGGAATCTCCCAGGAAAGTTGTACTCGTGGTGGTTCCGGGTGAGCTCAGAGAAGTCGCTGTTAGAAAAAGTCCGTGAAGTTGCCTTTAAGCACGCGCTAGTGAACGCCATAAAGCACGGTGGAAAAGCAGATCTTAAAGCAGTATCATCAAAGGTAGCAGCAGAGCTTCCCGAGATAAGAAGAGAAATGCGAGTACACATTGAGGTAATAAAGAACGTAGTTGAAGAAGTGAACAAGTTATCCCTCGAGGAGCAGATAGCAATCGTAAAGTCCAATTGGCCAGAGGTCTTAGAGGAGAAGCCCTTGGAGTTCAAGAAAGAGCTTCCACCGCTTCCAAACGCTGTTGAAGGTAAAGTCGTTACAAGATTAGCTCCAAATCCTGATTTCTCCCTACACCTCGGAAACGCGAGGCCAGCGCTCCTAAGCTACTGGTACGCTCAAGCTTACAAAGGGAAAATGATACTGAGATTTGAAGATACTGATCCGAGGACTAAGGCGCCATACCCGGATTCATACGAATCTATTAAAGAAGACCTGAAGTGGCTTGGGGTAAAGTGGGACGAGGAGTACATTCAGAGCCTTAGACTAGAGATCTTCTATGGTGTAGCCAAGGAGCTTATTCAACGTGGAGGAGCTTACGTGGACTTATGCAGTAACAAGGAGTTCAAAATCCACAGAGATTCGGGTAAAGCTTGTCCTCACAGGAACAGGTCCGTGGAGGATCAGCTCGAGGAGTTCGATAAAATGCTTGAAGGAAAGTACAGTGAAGGCGAAGCTGTTGTTAGAGTTAAAACTGATCTCCAGCATCCCGATATGAGTGTACGAGACTGGGTTGCATTTAGAATCATTGATACCTCGAAAACGCCTCATCCGATCACCGGGGAAAAATACATCGTGTGGCCTACGTACAACTACGCCGCAGCTGTTGATGATCACCTAATGGGGGTTACACATATCCTCAGAGCTAGAGAGCACCTTACCAACACCATTAAGCAGAAGTATCTCTACGACCACATGGGCTGGAAGTATCCTGAAACACTGCATTTTGGTAGGCTCTCGCTGGAGGGTATTATACTAAGCAAATCGAAGACCAAGAAACTTATTTCGGAAAAAGGTATAGTCTCCTACTCTGACCCGAGATTGGGCACTATTCAGGGGTTAAGGCGTCGTGGTATTGTTAGAGAAACCATTTGGGAACTTGTGAAGAACGTAGGTGTTAAACCGATAGATGCTAGAATAAGCCTTGTCAACCTCTACGCGATAAACAGAGCGAAAGTAGATCCGGTGGCGAACAGGTACATGGCGGTTGAAAACCCCGTTCTACTTCTCTTGAAGAACATAGAATCTCCGCTAGAAGCACACATCCCCATTCACCCCTCTAGAAAAGACCACCACAAGTACGTAGTCGAAGACGGAGCTCTAGTCTACATTTCGCAGAGAGACCTTCTTGATGTTAAGAACAAAGTGTTTAGGTTGATGGGTCTAGCGAACTTTGTCGTAACGGGATTATCAGAGCACAACAATACTCCCGTATACGTAGCCGAGCTTCATAGTGTTACTCAAGAGGAAGCAAAGAAGCTTGACGCCCCCATTATTCAGTGGGTTCCCCACGATGAGAACGTAAGAGTGAGGCTATTGGTACCTAGTGAATTAGAACTACGCGAAATGGTGCTTTACGCTGAGAGCAGGATTACTGGTGAAAGAGTAGATTCCATCGTTCAGCTGTACAGAGTAGGCTTTGCAAGAGTGGATGCGGTAAGACCCGAGGAAGTAGTCCTAGTTTTCGCGCATGAATAAGAAGGTAGGTATATAAAGCCAAATTAGTATTCCATATGTAAGTGACGACTATATGGGAGGAGGATGACCATGTCAAAGCCTTTTTACGTAAGATTCAATGTCCCACAGGAACTTGCCGAGAAAGCATACGAAGCGGTGAAGAAAACTAGAGAAACAGGTGGTAAAATAAAGAAGGGTACCAACGAAACAACAAAAGCTGTGGAAAGAGGCTTAGCAAAACTAGTCATCATAGCAGAGGATGTAGACCCACCAGAAATAGTTGCTCACCTGCCTATTCTATGCGATGAGAAAAAAATCCCCTACACGTATGTACCCAGCAAAAAGAAGCTTGGTGAAGCAGCCGGAATAGAGGTCGCAGCTGCGTCCGTTGCCATTATAGATCCTGGAGGAGCTAAGAGCTTAGTAGACGAAATAGTGAAGAGTGTTCAGGAGATTAGAGCTAAGAGCGGAGTGTAGACAATAATCTCTCTAAACCTTTAAAAGAAACAGTTGATAAAGCAAATTGTTTTTACCGTCTCGTTGTTAGCTTTCTAGCCTCTCTCTCAGTTTCTCTCAGTATTAGTATATCGCCTACTCTAACAGGTCCTTTAACGTTTCTAGTTATCACTCGACCTCTATCTCTTCCTTCGAGAATTCTTACTCTAACCTGAGTAATCTCGCCTGTTACTCCAGTACGCCCCAGTATTTGTACTACTTCGGCTGGGAAACCTATCTCCTCTACGATGTTGATTTTAGGTGGTTCAAACACGAGCTTACGTGCGGTTTCAGTTGTGTTTTCCAAAGACGTCACCACAATTCTTGTAGACGTTTATATGAATCACTTGCAAATTATGTTTTAAAAGCCTTTAAATAATTATGCGTGTTAGGTGAGTTCTATGCCTAGACAGGCGACGTGTACATTTTGCGGTGTTGCATTAGAGCCTGGAACAGGGCTAATGTACGTGCTTAACGATGGAACAATACTATGGTTCTGCAGTAGAAAGTGCTTTAAGAGTTATCAAATGGGAAGAGACCCTAGGAAGCTCAAGTGGACACGAAAGTACGGTCAGCAAACCAGGTAGAGTTGAGAACGACGTCATTGTACCTGCTCTACTCCTGGGCCATGAACACAAAACCATACAGTGGGTCGCTTTTCCTCTTAATACTAATTATTTCCTTTAAAACCGATTGTTCATCTTCTCTAAGCTCACTCGCGTACTTGGTTAACCACATTGTGACGTGATCTCTGGGTATATCCGTGTAGAGGATATCGCCCTCATCTATTTGTCTACCAACCATGACTTTACCTTTAATACTGATAGCTACTCTTTGACCAATAATAGCCTCCTTTAAAACATTGTCTCTATCCCTGATCTGCATGATGTTTCCAATGCTAACTCCGTCTTCACGCATTAAGACGTATCCGGGTTTAACTGTTCCTGCGAGAACCTCTATTCCTACAATAGCTGGATCGCTTCTTCTAAATACGTAGCCTGGGATAATTCTTATTTTCGCTGGTCTAACCAAAGACTCGAGTTCGCGGCGTTTCTCCATTTCCTTGTATTCTTTAAGCCATTTTAGGAAGTCTTCGAGTAACCTGTAGACCACGTTGTTTTCGAATATCGTTATGTTCTCCTTCATTGCCATTTCCTCTGCATCCTTCAGAACCTTAACGTTGAATGCTAGGATTACTCCGTACTCGGGTTTAGACTTCTTGATGACCACCGCCTCCATTACGTCGTTTCTAGACACAGGACCAACATCGGCTAGCTTTATTGGTACACCTTCTCTTCTCAAAGCTTCTATAAGAGCTTCAAGTGAGCCGAGAGTGTCGGCTTTCACGATTACTCCATCGGACTCTGACCTTATCCTGATAGTTTCAACCTCTTCGAGTATCATTTTGACATAGGTTTCTATGCTTGACTCTTCTGGGACAACGTACAGCGGTGATCCCGCTATGACTTCCTCCAGATTAGGTGCTGCAATCTTTACGCCTGCCGCGGCAGCTACCTCCTCGACTTGTATGAACTTTCCTTCATGCATTCTCATATCTTGTAGCGGCCTTGGTAGAAGTAGAGCTCTAACGCGTGTTACCAAGTGTCCATTCTTGGACGCTAAGATTATCATGTCGTTTCTTCTCAAAACCCCATCGTACACTATTACGTCGATCGTTGCACCAAGCCCTTCCTCCTCTTTAACCTCCAAGACTATACCTTTAGCAGGTTCTTCACCCGTGATAAGCTTCTTTTTCATGAACTGTTGCGATAAACCAGCAACAAGAGATAATAGCTCAGCTAAACCCTCCCCAGTTTTAGCTGAGACAGGTACTATAGCTACTGTTGTTCTGAAGTCTTTGACTCTATCAAATCTCTCGGCTTGGTAACCGAGAGTGTACAGGTCTCCGACTATTTTGTACAATTGCTCCTCAAGCTTGTTTATTGTTCTTGGACTTTGCTTCTTGATAGACTCAAGGAATGGGGTATCCGGTATCGGGGTCCATCCTTCAATCCTGTCTATTTTATTAGCAGCTACGATGAACGGCACTCTTCTCTCCTTGAGGAGCATTATTGCTTCCTTTGTCTGAGGCATCACACCCTCGATTACGTCTATAACCAGTATGGCTATGTCTGCAACGCTACCTCCACGTTTTCTGAGACTAACGAAGAGCTCGTGTCCCGGTGTGTCGATGAAGAGCAACCCTGGAATTTCGATCTTTAACTTCGGAAAGATCTTCTTAAGAGGCTCTGAGATCTTCTCGAGAACACTGGCGGGTACTATGCTTGCGCCAATATGCTGAGTTATTTCTCCCGGTTCTCTCTTAGCTACAGCAGTACCTCTTATTTTGTCCAGTAGTGTTGTCTTTCCGTGGTCTACGTGACCTAATACTGCAACTATTGGTTGCCTAATCCAAGTCTTGCTGGTTTTTGCAATCACAGCGGATCACCCTTGCTTAGAATATTTAAATCCTGTAATTAATGAGTTAAAATGCCACCGGGATTACTGGTGGCGTGGTGAATGTATGCCGGATTTTAAGATAGTAGTATCGGATCCAGAAGCATACAAAAAAGGAAAAGTGCTTAAAGTAAGGATTGTAGGAGATCCCGATACACCCTTTACAGATAAAATGAAAGAACAGCTCGAACTACCGATAATCAAAATGAACTCTAAGATGCTCGCAGAGCTGGAAGCAAAGTACAAGGTTGTTACCTTGCGGATGAGACGACCTGACACTGGAGACAAGGTGAAGATCACAGGCAGAGTCGAGATCGACGATTCTGTTCCGGACAACGTCGTAAAGGTTAGTCTAGTAAAGCTCATTGATTCAACAGGAACACAGGAACTCGAGGGAGAAGCACTCAGGTCACCAGCTTGGCAGATTCGCATTAATGATGAGAGAACACAAGCCCTACTGGGGTTAAAAATAGGAGACGAAATAGATGGAAGCATCATTGGTCTTAAAGGAGTAAAGTTAGTGATTACCGGAGGTAGCGACGTTAGCGGATTCCCAATGAGACCTGATATACCAGGTCCTGTGAAGAAAAGAGCTTTAATCTCAGAGCCTCCAGGATTCCATCCACGAGAGAGTGGTGAAAGACGACGCAAAATGGTACGAGGAAATACAATAGCTCCAGATACGGTTCAAATAAATACCAAAATCATGTATGAATAGAAGTGAAACCACTACTTACATCTAAAGCTAGGTGATTTCTTGTCTCAAGAAAAAGCTTTACCGGAAGTAAATATCGGAGTAGTAGGACACGTTGACCACGGAAAGACTACCCTGGTTCAGGCATTAACCGGTATATGGACAGCGAAGCATAGCAGGGAGATCGAGCGTGGAATGACAATATTCCTGGGATACGCTGATGGAAACATAGCATACTGTGACAACATGGAACCCCCCGACGCGTTCACAACTGAAACCGTATGTCCCGACGGTAGTAGCTCGAGAATCCTCAGAAGAGTTAGCTACGTGGATGCACCTGGGCACGAAGCTTACATGACAACGATGCTTAGCGGCGCCATGGTAATTGACGGAGCAATACTAGTGATATCAGCTACGGAGCCGTGTCCTCAACCTCAGACAATTGAGCACTTAATGGCCCTCGAAATCCTAGGTGTGAAAAACCTCGTTATAGTTCAGAACAAGATAGATGCTGTTTCCAAGGAGAGAGCTCTTAAGAGCTATAATGAAATACTCAACTTCGTTAAGGGGACAATAGCCGAGAACGCGCCCATCATACCTGTAAGTGCTCTTCACAAAGTCAACATAGATGTCCTGCTTCAGGCGATTCAGGAAATTATTTCAACGCCTGAACGAGATCTCTCGAAACCACCGATCATGTACGTTATCCGTAGCTTTGACATAAATAGACCCGGTACCCAGTATGGTGATGTTCAAGGCGGTGTTCTAGGAGGAACACTTCTGCAAGGTAAGCTTGAGTTAAACGATGAAATAATCATACTACCTGGTGTTAAGATCGAAAAACCGGGTAAACAAAAAACCCAGGAGTACGTTCCACTGGTAACAACCATCGAGGAGATAAGGTACGGTGATGTATCATCCGAAGAGGCGAAACCAGGAGGACTAGTTGCCATCAGAACAAAGCTAGATCCATCACTTGCGAAGGCGGATAGGTTAACAGGAAGTGTTGTTACGAAACCCAATGAAAAACTACCTGTTACAACAAGCCTTAGTATATCCTACCATGTTCTAGAAAGAGTGGTAGGATTAAAAGCTGGTCAACAAGTAAAGCTTCCACCGCTTCAACCCGGAGAGAAGATCATAGTGGTGGTTGGACCAGCTACCAGGCTTTCAACTGTCAAATCCGTTAAGAAGGACTATGTTGATGTAGATCTCAGCGAGCCTGTTGTAGCATGGAAAGGTATGCGAGTAGCTATTGGAAGAAGAGTAATGGCTCGTTGGAGGCTCGCAGGCTGGGGTGTTGTTGAAAACGTCTACTGAATCTACTAGAAAGCCAATAGTTGTCCTAGACACAAACATGCTCATGCTTGCAGCGAGTGGTGTTAGAGTTTTTGAGCAAATTGAAGAACAGCTAGAAACTAAACCTAGGTTCGTGGTGTTATCACCAGTTCTCAACGAGTTAATCAAGCTATCACGCACCCCCTCGCAATCCCTCAGAAAACAAGCACTGCTAGCCCTAGAGCTTGTTCGCATGTTCTGCGAAATCGTAGACTACGGGAATGTGGAAACCTCCAGCGTCGATGAGCTGATCATAAGGTACGCAGTTGAAAACAAGGCAATTGTAGCAACGAATGATCGTGAGCTTAGAGCAAAGCTTCGTGCCATTGGAATACCAGAAGCTTACTTCCGGGAGGAGTCAAGGAGAGTTGTAGTTGAAGGGTATTTTTAAGTAGTTTTGTTCTAGAGTACTCTGTAAGAGTATTGTAGGCTATTCAGGTCACTCAAATAGGAGCAACTGGTGAATAAAAGCATGTACGCAATCTTACGTATTAGAGACAACGTAAGAATACCACCACACAAGTTCAGCAAACCAATCAGAGAAGCAGCACTAGAAGAGCTCAAAGCAAAGTATGAGGGCATGTTGATCAACGTTCATAAGGAAGAAGGCCCACCTCTGTATGGCATAATAATAGCTATACTAGAGGTAGACGTGAACGAACTGGGTGTACTAATACCAGGAGACGGCGCTTCATATCATAGAGTGCTTTTCGATGCACTAGTGTTCATGCCGTTCATCAAGGAAGTGGTTGAAGGTGAAGTAGTTTCAGTAACAAGGAGCGGTCTTTACGTAAATCTAGGACCCATTGACGGCTTCGTACACATAAATCAGATAGCTGATGAAAGAGTAACCTTCGATACAGCGAGAGGTTCACTGCTTTTAGAAGAAAGCAGAAGGTATGTTGAACGAGGAGACATTGTGAGAGCTAGAGTTTACGCAACTGGCATTCAGCCAGGTAAGGGTATAAGAATTAGCATGACAATGAGACAACCGGGTTTAGGCAAACTTGAATGGCTTAGTAAAGAGAGGAGATAACGCTTGAGTACACGCAGTAGATCAAAACCCTTTAAAGCATGTAGGAACTGTAAGTATCTCGTTGAAAAGAACGTGGAAACATGCCCATCATGCGGTTCCAAAGACTTCACCGATGAGTGGAGCGGGGTTATCCTGATTATTCAACCAGAGGACTCTGAAATAGCAAAGGTACTTGAACTCTCGCGTAAAGGCAGATACGCGATCAAGATCGAGTGAACAGCATGCAAATACCCGTGCTTGTTTTACCGCATGAATTTAGAAACGACTTGTCGTATCCTCAGGGAACATTGATTGTACACCCTGAGCGGGGATGCATATCAGGGTTTAAAGTTGACGTTACAGTAGGCGATATTGTTTCCAAGAGGCATTTATCTCGTGTGAAAGTCGTTGATTACAAAACCAAGAGAACGCTTAGAGAACCCTTCAAAGAGTTTAAGTGCACTACTGTTGTAAATCCAAGAGGTACCCTAAGCCTATCGGCAATTGCTATGGCCATGATCGGTACAACAGACCTCTGCGTTGTGGGTGAAGAGGATATGTTAACAATAGCTTTCCTATTATCGCAATGGGACACAGTAATGTACGGACAACCTGATGTCGGCGTAGTAATTGTTAAGACCTCTGTGCATAAGGCTTTAAAAGCATTGAAGATACTTAAACCAACAGTGATGAAAGCCCAGTAATTCAGGTGTTTACTGTGGGTAAACACGTGAGATTCATGGATAAGTACGACGCGGAGATAGTCGAAGAAAAGTATAACCCACTCGTAGGTAGACTTGAAGTAAAGCTAAGAGTACTGCATTTTCACGAGGGTACACCAAGCAGAGGTATGATAAAGAAGTTTCTATCAGATTACTACGGTAAGGATCTGAACCTGATTTACGTACGAAAATCGTGCTCCGTATGTGGATTTCCAGGAACCTACGTTGAAGCTCACATATACGATAGTGCTGAAAGAGCTAGAAAGTTCGAGCCAGAGTACATTTTTAAGAGAGACGAAGAATCTGTAAGTAAGCTCACACAAAGCTCTCAGGGTTGAAAAATATGCCGTACATTCACAAGCTTTACGAAGTGGACTACAAGAACTGGACTATTAAAAGGAGAAACAAGAAGTGTCCAAAGTGCGGTTCCTTCATGGCATTTCACAAGGAACCTACACCAAGGTTTCACTGCGGGAAATGTAGCTATGTAGAGTACGTGAAAGGCTAGTGTTCGGTTACATCTAATGTCACTGTTTTATGGATCAAGGTTCAAAATACCTGTTCCTCTACCAGATGTAGAGACACGAGTAAGGGTTATAGGAATAGAGTCAACAAGTCACACCTTTGGTGTAGGCATAGTTGAGTATGAGCATAACTACGTGACAATACTAGCTAATGTAATTAGTCAATACAAGCCAGAAAAAGGAGGTATACATCCAAGAGAATCATTTATGCACCACGTAAGCAACGCCCATGTTGTCTTAAGAGAAGCGTTGAAAACTTCAGGTTTAAAAATAGAGGATATTGATGCGATTGCAGTAGCTGTAGGCCCTGGCCTAGGGCCATGTCTTAGAGTTGGAGCAAGCCTAGCCAGATTCCTGGGTGCATACTACAATAAGCCTATTATACCAGTTAACCACGCAGTAGCACACATAGAAATAGGAAAACTGGTCAGCGGTTTCCAGGACCCTCTTGTGGTTTACGTATCAGGCGGAAACACCATGATAGTTGTTCAAAAAGAAGGAAGATACCGAGTGCTTGGAGAAACTCTGGACATTCCACTTGGTAACCTACTGGATACTTTTGCAAGGGAAATAGGTATTGCACCTCCATATGTGGTTCATGGTAAACACGCTGTAGATATATGCGCTGAAGGGGGCAACGAGTATATACCACTGCCTTACACGGTTAAAGGATGTGATCTCAGCTACTCTGGGCTATTAACAGCAGCACTCATAGAGTATAGAAAGTCGAGAGGCGAAAGTAGGATTGTTGGAAACGTATGTAGAAGCCTACGTGAAATAGCGTTTAACATGCTCGTTGAGGTGTCTGAAAGAGCATTAATGCTTACCGGCAAGAGCAGTATACTACTTGTTGGTGGAGTAGCTTCAAACGAGCTACTTCGTGAAAAATTCGAAAGCGTTGCCAAGTTCTACAATGTGAAGTACTATGGAACACCACCGGAGGTAGCAGGAGATAACGGACTCATGATCGCGTATACAGGGCTATTGCATTTTCTCCACGGTGAGCGTAAACAGCCTGAGCACATCATTGTTAAGCAGAGGTATAGGCTGGACGAGGAGGTGTATCCATGGCTGAAGCACCAATGCTAGTTTCAAGAGGGGCTGAAGCAGAGATTTACCTGGCACACTTGCATGGACTTAAAGTCGTGATCAAGAAGAGAGTTGATAAGCCGTATAGAACGCATGAGTTCAATAGGTTTTTCGTAGTGAACCGAACTAGAATTGAAGCAAAGATCCTGTCAGAACTCCGCCTGGCGGGCCTTAACGTCCCGGCTCTACTATTCGTTGATGAAGAAGCAGGTGTGCTGGGAATGGAGTACGTTGAAGGTGAAAGACTCTCAAACATCATCGATACTCTTGATCACAACGCAATAGTATCGGTTGCTAGGGAGATTGGAAGTTTTGCTGGAAGAATGCACAAGCTATGCATCTACCACGGTGATTATACTCTTGCAAATGTTATAGCGAGTAAACGTGGACTTGTGGTAATAGACTTTGGTCTAGCTGGGTACAGTACTGACATAGAAGAATACGCTATAGACCTTCACCTGATGCTTAGAAGTGTTCACGCAATGAGACCGGAAGCTGCAAGAGTTTTCGAAAAGAACATGGTTGAAGCCTACGTACAAAGCTACGGTGTTCACGGAGAGAACATTATTCGAAGAATGAGAGAAATCAGAGCTAGAGGTAGATACGTGGATAGGGAACTGAGAAAGAGTATAATGAAGGAGAGATACGTTGGCTAAGTTATGCTTTGTTACAAGCAATATTCATAAATACAACGAGGTTAAACCGATA
>JAWAHD010000004.1:0-40153 GCA_038889555.1 Desulfurococcaceae archaeon | reverse complement strand
TAGCTGATGGGAACGCTAGCTATGTTCGTGTAGTATTCGACGAGGGCTCTGGTAAATACATTATACCGTATGCTATTACGGATGAAACAGGTACTAGGAACCTCTACGTTGCTTTCTACGATACGAGCACAGATACTCTTGAACCATGGGTACTACCAGTATCCACTGTTAAGGGTGTTCACGAAACTCCACTGCACGTAGCTGTACTACAAGCAGACCAAGGTCAACCAGGAAGGATTGCAATAGTTGCACTTGAAGGAGATGAAGGAGGCAATCTCGTTGTTTACCTGATATCCGAATCTTACCCTGAGCTTCAGGAACCTATACCAATACCTGAAACATGGTATATTACCGTAATAGTAGCTGCAGCAACTGTAGCATTCGTAACCTACTCGCTGATTGTAAAGAAAAGAAAGCACTAGTTCCCCTATACGAGTTGTTTAAACGAGTTTTTTATCGTAATGCCTCTCCCTGCTTCTGGTTCCTGGTTTTTTGCTTGCAGTTGTACTCAGCTATACTGTTCTCTCCTCCTTGTAGAATACTTTTCCGAGAGCTCCGGGTGGTGCTAGTACTTCTCTTAACCTCGTGGTGCTGTATATTAGCATTGCTACTAGTGTTGAGATGTAGGGTATCATGTGTGATATGTCTGGTGGTATTCCTAGAAGAACCTGTATTGTGTACCTGTTACCCAGTATTCCTCCGAACACTAGGGATAAAACCAGTAGCAGTAGTGGGTGTCTACCAGCAGCCAAGGCGATTGTGAAAGCTATCCATCCGTAGCCAAGCAGGTAGTCTCTTGGACCCCACATTCTACTCCATAGTAGTGAATACATGGAGCCTCCTACTCCCAGTATGAAGAAACCTATTAAACACGCTATGACTCTGACCTTAGCAACGCTCATTCCCATGGCTAAAACACTGTGCGGTTTTTCACCAACAGCTCTAATGGATGCTCCAAGAGTTGTTCTAGACATAAGGATGTGAACAGCGATTGATACTCCTACCGATAATGAGAGTAGTGCAAGGTACACTGTGAGATCAGCGGGGTATGTGAACGGCTCAATCACACCAACCCGAAGTCTAACAGGGTAACCAGCCATTACACCGAGTCCATATCCAAGGAACATCAGTGATAAACCGAACGCTGCATGGTTCACGGGGAAAACCGTGAGAACTACCGCTATCAACGCACCGATCAATGCTACTACAGTTGCTGCTACTAGTGTTCCACAGACAGCAGCAGGTACTCCCGTGAACCCCGCTGAAGCGTATACACTGTAGCTTACCAGTACAGCTATGCTTGTTGATAGCAAAGAACATACCATCCACAGCTAAGTTCAGTACACCAGACTTCTCAGCAATACTGTGACCCAGAGATACAAGGTATATGAAAACAAAAGCTGGAATAGCCGAGAGTAAAACAGTGCTCAACAACTCGATCACTTGAACCTCACCTTCACCTCGTACTCAGTTAAGAATCTGAGTGTAGAAGAGAAGCACTACTCCAATGAGAATTAGCATTTGCTCCATGGCGCCTAATCCACCTATTTGAAGAGCATGGCCAGCACTCCGCAGTGATGATACAATGTACGCTGAGATCGGAACGTACTTGAACTCCAGTAGTGATAACCATGCTACAAGAACCGCGAGGAAACCATAACCACCTGTAACCTCTTGAACAGGATAGCTGATTCTGAACATATCACCTGGAGTGTAGAATGCAGATGCATAGCCTACGAGTAGTCCAGATAGAGTAATTGCAGATATGGCTACTTTCCTCGGGTCAATACCTAGTGCAGCGAGGTACTCAGGGTTTGAACCATGGATTTGAATGTACAAGCCAATCCTAGTTCTTCTCAGTATAAACCAAGTCGAGACAGCCAGTAGAAAAGCACCCAGAATCCATACGGCGTAGTAGATTACCTGCTGAACTGCAAAAACAAGTGCTCTGGTAAATGGGTCCTCAGGCGTTGGTATAAGTAAGCGTATGTTTACCCGGTAGACTGAAGGTATTTCATCTGTTCTAACGTAACCGTAAACTCTTCTTCCACGTAGAGGATAGTACACTAAGTAGTTTATCAAGTAGTATGCAATGTAGTTCAGCAGGAGTGTAACTGGAACTTCGTCCAGTTTAGCATAGGCTTTGATTAAACCAGCGATGAACGCCCAGGCAGCACCAGCTAGAGATGCGAAAACAACGGAGAAAAAGAGTCCTCCCATCATGTAGAGTGATGCTTGGTTTTCAAGCGGGTTTCCAATAACAAGTACAGTTTGGGGAGAGCAGCTCCCAGAGCTCTCTTGTTAATGGAATTATATACTGTTAAGCTTCTCGGTGTTCATCTGAGGCTAAGTTGAATGGTTTCCCTTCTCTCACTATGTGCTCTGGTATTTTGTCCACGTACTTCCTGAGGAAATCGAGATCTCTTTCTCGCTTTCTCTTGTTGTCCGTTAGCATTACTACTATTCCATCTCTAACTGGGTACCAGTGCTTGCAGTCAGGGCAGTACAGTACAGCTGTCTTAATACCTATTCTTAGGCACTCATCGCAGGGGTACTCAGCACCGGATTCAATCTTTGCTTTTAGGAAACCGCAGAACTCTTTGCACATAGGTTTCTCGATTCCACTTGTATCTACGTTTTGATGCTCCTCCTCGATAACGTACATTTCTAGTGGAAACCTTTTGCAGTTAACACACTTGAGAACATCTAAACCCCAGTACCTCATCATTGCTTAATCACCTCCTTTACAACAGAGTCCAGTGTTTCGAGTAACTCCTTGACTTTATCCTCTGTTTTAGCCTCAAGCATAACTCTGAGAAGAGGTTCTGTACCACTTGGTCTCACCAGTAACCAGTAGTCACACGATATAACCTTAACACCATCCACTGTTACAAGTCGCTCGTGCTTGAAGAGCTCTTTTACTTTTTCAACCACCATGAGTGCTTTATCACGGCTCATAGTGTACTTGGTTTTCACAGTGATGTATCTAGGTAGTTCATCGAACAGCTCTGATGCTTTTCTCCTCTCCTTAGCCATGAACTCGAGGAAGAGCGCTGTAGTCATTCCTCCGTCTCTAACGTACTGGTGCTTAGCGTAGAAGAAGCCTCCGTTCTCCTCGAACCCGCAGAGAGCATCACCACTTCTCCTCATAGCGTGTGCTATATCCACGCTTCCAACCTTAAGCCATACAACTTCTACACCGAGAGGTCTGAGAACCTCTTCGACAACAATGCTCGAGGAAACTCCTGTGTACACTCGGCCTCTTTCACCTCTGTTAACCCATAGGTGCTTTACGAGCAGCACAGCTGATCTATCTCCCCAGTGAACACGGCCAGCTTCGTCTATGAATATTGCTCTATCAGCATCACCATCGTGTCCAACGCCTAGATTGCACCCAGTTGCTACTGTTTCATATGCAGCCTTGGATAGAGTTTCAGGAGTTGGCTCTGGTAGTCTAGCTGGTGTAGGGCTGAGATCACCGTTGATCACCATTGGCTTAGCACCGAGCATTCTAAGAATCCGAGGTGTTGTCAAAGCACCGGGACCGTTCGCCGGGTCCACGAGAATCTTGAAGCCTCTTGTAGCTATGGATTCTCTGTCAACAAGCTCAACAACAGCCTTAACGTAGATGTCGTTTACATATGGGTACTTCTCAACGTTCTGAACAGCTCTCCAGTCCACGGGTTTGTACTTCTCCTCCCAGAAGTACTCTTCAACTACTCTCTCTTCATCTCTGTCTATTTCTATCCCCGTTGGACCAATCACCTTTATTCCGTTGTACTCCGGTGGGTTATGGCTTGCCGTGATCACAACGCCGCCGTCGAAACCTTGTGTTTTCACAGCGTACTGTAGCGCTGGTGTTGGTACTACACCGGCATCGTAGACTTTTATACCTGATAGCTGAAGAGTGCCGGTAACTATGGCTTGAATAGCTTCTCCGCCTGCGCGAGCATCTCTTCCAACCAGGATCCGTGAGCCTTCACCGAAGAAGAAGGCGATTGCTGATGCTAACCTAGAGATGAATGCTGGGTTCAAATCTACTCCAACAACTCCCCGTACACCATCTGTTCCAAAAAGCCTCGGTCTCCGGGTCATCTACTCCTCCTCTAACTCAAGCTCCTCACGGAGATCTTCGAGCAACTCGTATATTTCAACACTACTGTCCCTGAGTCTGAAGACCGGCGTATATCCCTTATCCTCGAGCCATTTGCGCGCTCTCAGAGATGCTACGCTAAGGTAGCTTAAAGCCTCCTCAACAACCTCCTCGATGCTTTCACCCGATTCGTGAACATCTCTAAGCACATCCGCAAGCTCATCTCTATCAAACCTTATTCCCATGTAAACCAGTGGTTCCTTAAACTCTATGTAGAGCTGAAGAGGAAGCGAAGGGTGAACAACTACCAGTTTCTTATCCTCGGGTTGAACCCTGTAGCCCAGGGATTCAAGGTACGATGCCAGTTCTGCAGTGCTCAAAACGTTTGCACCTTTAAACCATTAAGCACAGCGCTCTCGTTGTAGATATATTTCGCTAATGGTTTATAAGAGTTGGGTAAACACGTTGAAGAGCAGTCGAAGACGCGAACAGTTGCTAATTGTACTCTCGACCAGTACACCGAGGAGCTTGAGGTTTCTCAGCGAGATTTTGAACACGCTTGAACGCGAGAACGTTTGGTTGATCGTCGACAGATCAACAGTAAGAGTACTAGCATCCTCGGGTTTACTGAGAGAGCTTCCAGTAGAAAGGGTAATCGTTTACGCTGGTAGAAACCCCGAAGAAACTGCTCTCAGAGTTTTCACGTTGGTGAAACCATCTAGAGCATACGTATGCGATGAGAAGAGCTCCCTGGATCCTGTAACCAGGTTTCTTACAGTAGCAGGTGTAGAGTTGTACACGTGTTAACCACGAACGTGTATTTCAACCACATCACCATCCTCGAGCACGTGATCCAATCCAACTCTTTCACCAGGGTAGTTCACGGATCGGCCCCATACTCTAGCGTAGAGAAAGTTCTCCAGGAACTCGCTGTGCACGCTCACAGCTACATCTCGCACTGTTGCACCACGCTTTAGTACCAGTGGTTTCCTAGCTGGTGGAGCATTGGGTGCTTTCGTGTAAACTCTAATGATCTCGAGCATATCGTATATGGCTCTTCCAATACAATCTATTTCAACGCCTTTTAGCGCTGAACCAATCACAATGTGTGAGCCGGGAAGAAGCTTTCTTAAGTCCTCGATCACGGGCTCACTTGGCTTAGCTACATCCGATTTGTTTACGATGACTAGTGCCGGCTTGTACATCGTGGCTTCGAACAGTGCTAGCTCTACATCGTCTATGGATACCTCGCCGTACAACTTGACGTGTGCATTGTACACTCTGTAGCTCTCCAGCAGTTTTCTCACATCATCAACTGTGGCATCTATAAGTTTCCCGAGCACAGTTACTCTAATCCCGGTTTTACCTGCTCTCACAATGTCTATCTGTACTCTACCCTTGGGTTTCACGAGATGAACTCCCTCTTCTCTCAGCATGCTCAAGATCGTTTCAAGCTGCTTAACAGGGTCCTGCGTCGCGTCCAACACTACAACTACACCGTCCGCGTTTCTGATCAAGCCAATGGTTTTACTTGAAAGCGCTGATCCTGGGTGCAGCGGCATTGTATCAACCAGCTGAAAGTACACGTCGTTGTACTTAAGCATACCTGGAACAGGATACGTTGTTGAGAAGGGGTAATCCGCGATGACTGTTTTAGCACCCGTAAGCCTGTGTACAAGCGTGCTTTTTCCACTGTTCGGTAACCCTATGACCACTATCTGTGCATCACCCTCCTTCTCAACAAAGTACAGAGATCTACCCCCTGTTCTCTTCCTCTTCTTCTCCTCTAGTTCTTCGCGGAGCTGAGCAAGCCTCTTCGTTGCCCACTCTCTCAGTCTCTCAGTACCCTTGTGCTTGGGTACGCTTGATAGGAACTCCTCTAATGCTCTGATCTTCTCCTCTGTTGTACGAGCCTCCATCACCTTGATCCACTTAGCTTTGGCCTCAGCTGGTAGGTTCGTTGGCACGGTTTGCTCACCTCTTAGCGTAATCAAGTAGAGTTCTGTATCCACTTGTTCCCCTCTTGCTTGTGTACCAGTCCGGAGCTATATCCCTGAGAGTTCTCCAGGTTCTCCTTATGAAAACAGGAGGTTCTCTGCGGCTAGCGTAGTAACTGGATACCCAGCTTACAGTTCTACTGTCCGAAGCATACCCTGAACCAAAATCCCCGAAGATTCTGCGTAGAGGAGTCAACGATGAGTCTCTAAACACCTTTGCCAGTATGCTGGCTGCTGATACAGCAGTGTACTTTGCATCCGCTTCTGGTTCTACTCTCACGTTGAGCCTTTCACGCGCTCTGAACGTGCTAGCAACATGTTTCTTTATCATTTCACTACGACCTTTGACTTCATCCACATATACATGAACTTCGCTGGGTTGGAGCTTGTTGAGAACTCTTGATAGCATTCCTAGTGCTTTACCAATGTACCTAGCTTCGACATCGTTGAGATTGGATTCATCTATTCTCCACGGTGGAACGTATACTGCAACAGACAAGAGATCACTCCCCAGGAGGAATTGGGACAGTCTCCTCCTTTTCTCTGGATTCAGGGTTTTGCTGTCTCTTACACCCTTGTTCAAAAGAGTATTCTCCATGTACTGAGGAATAGCTACCGCAACTATGACCATGTCACCAATCAATGGACCACGACCAGCTTCATCTATACCTATAAGAACCTTATCACTGATCTTCATGAAGAACACTGCACTATCCTACTATTGCAATGAAGTCTAAAGCTATGCCTATACTATACTTTTCAGTACATTGGCTTTAAAGCAAATCCGCGGAACTGTTTATAAAGCACCTCTAATACTATGGAACCGAAAAGTATAAAGTAGATTTTTAGCTTAGAGACCCAAGGGTGCATATCCAGATGACCGGATTCTACGAAAACCTGGAGTCATGGGTTAAAAAACAGCTGGAAGTGAAAAGCTTGTTCATGAAGGCTGAGGAAGCCTATAGGGAAGCAGATAGACTTACACTAATTACACTCTCAAGACTAGCATTCCAGCACATGGAGAGAACCATTGAAGCATTCGACAACTGGCTGAAGGATCCCTTGATAACAACACACATGCCCAGGGAAATGCTCGTTGATCTCTGGGAGAAGCTGAGACAAATATTTTACCTGCTGATAGACCTGGACGTAGAGCATACCTCCAAGTTCTCCGAGTACCTAAGGAAACTAGAAGAAAACAACATGATAAACCCACTGTTCACCATTAGACTCGTAAGAGAGGAGAAAGAGCAGAAAAGACAGCCACCAACACCAGTTATCTAGCGTTTCCTCGACTTCAACGAGACTTCTACATCTATTGGTAAAACCTTAGGCCAGTTTTCCTCGAAAAGCTTCCTTAGCTCCTCGAAGTCGCTGAGCATCTTCTGGGAGACCTTGTCGAGGAGCTCTTTACCCATGCCTGTAACTCTAAGCTTCTTTGACTCATCTAATTCAACTAAGCCGGTGTACTTGAGTAGCGTTAGATCGTTTATTAGATCTCTGCTTACCGGTGTTCCACTTACCGTGGTGAACGTGTAACCTATGCTCTTGTTCTTCTCGCTCATATAGTAGAGAACGTACGTTAACCCTTTTTCGCTGATGCCATCCCTTGGTATGGATAGCACGTACAGTAGTTTAATTAGCCTTGGGTTCTTCTCTACATCGTTAACGGTAACTACGTGCTTTGTGACTATTCTTATTTCTTTACCCTTTTCACCACTGGTTTGAGTTGTAGCAACTTTGGTTTTCTTTAAGCCACCCATGTTCACATCCCATTACTTCTAGTTTCAACTCCCTTTATAATACTAAGGTTGTGCAGAGCTATTTTCATTAAAACAGCCTTGTATCTTAAAACCTCGGTCTTATCAATGAACTTGAAGATACCGTTGCTTGGAACTCTGTACTTCTCTACTGCCTGAGACAATGCTTCATCTACGTCTAAGCTTCTAGGCTTCATACCTTGCACTATTATACTACGAATACTCTCTGATACCTCTCTAAGCTTCTTCTCAAACCCAGCTGATCTCGTGGTGTAAAGCACATAGGTGTACGATACACTGGCGAACAGGAGTAGAGCACCTAACATTGAGTCAACTGGAGTAGTTGCCGAGTACAACACTAGTACTCCCAGGAGACCGAGAAGAGCTAAGCCTATAATTGGCTTTGCAAACACCAGTACGAGGGAAACTAGTGATGTTGCTAGCAAGTACACGTTTTCAGGAGAAATCTCGTTTAAAACTCTATACGCAAATGCTGAGAATGCTACTATAACGGGTAATGCTATTTGAATCCTCTCAATATAGTAGCTTCTTCGGAGTGCACTGTAGAATCCTTCGCTGTACTCCTTGATACCATTAATGATTGAGCAAACCACGAGCTTGTCAACTTCTCTACTCGCTGTTGCAATAGCTTCTTCTATCGCCGACATCAAGACAATGTACTTATCCCATATTACTCGCGAAGGAATCAACGGTGCTTGAGTGTTCTCCAGCTTCGTCTTCAACATAGATACTTCTCTTCTGCAGTAATCTGGGTAGTTCTTCTCCTCGAGAACTCTGATCAGGTTTTCAAGCTGCTGTACTACAGTATTTAAGACCGACTTCATGCACACCTTCTACCAGGTTTAATGTACCATGTTAATCCCTATAAAGCTTGATAGACAAAGTAAGCATTTCATGGTGCAAGCACATGGTTAAACTGGTTATTCCACGAAGAGTTCTCGACTATATCATCGGCTCCTGTAAAGGAGCAATCTACGAAAGGGTTTTCCTAGGGGTAGGCTACTTGAGGGGTGACAGAGTAACCGTAAACAGTGTTATCGAGTGCCCGAACGTATCCGATAAACCCACGTTAAGGTTCACAGCTGATCCTCTCTGTGTTTACAGAGTTTACAGGGAAGCCGAGGAAAGAGGCGAACAGGTTGTTCTCCTAGCTCACAGTCACCCTGCTCCACCCTACCCAAGCCTCGAGGACGTTAAAGGTATGAGAAGCAGTGGTTCTCTTGTATGGTTAATCGTAAGCAGTACCTCCGGAGAACACAAAGCCTGGATGCTTGAGAATGACGAACCCATTGAGGTGATCATCGAGGTAACCGATTAATCAGCTCTCAACACTGATAACACAAAACACACAAGCTCAGCGATGGTCAAGTCACCTAAAACAGGCTTTATATTCCCCTCCACATCATATGCTATAAAGGGCTTGTGCTCGTAATTGCACTAGACCCACCATTTGGACCCAGTGGAGAGTACACAGTATACGACATCGTTGAGGAAACGTGTGAAGCAGCGTACGGATACAAGGTTGGATTACCACTTGTTCTAGAACAAGGTTTAAAAGTAGTAAGCGAGATCAAAAGCACTTGTAAAGGAAGAGTAATAGTTGATTTCAAGCTAGCTGATATCGGAGACATCCTGGTAAACGTTGCCGAGAAGATTTCAAGGTACAGAGCGGACGCTGTGATCGCTCACGGGTTTATCGGTTTAAGAGACTCCATTGATAAGCTGGTGGAAGCAGCCAGCAGGTACAGGCTTGACGTTATTCTTGTTGCATCCATGAGTCACAGAGGCTCAGAGGAGTTCATAGATAAGCACTTCGAGGAACTGGTCAATCTATCGCTAGATCTAGGAGTTCACGGAGTTGTTGTACCCGCGAACAAGCCGGGCTTGATCAGGAGAACTAGGCAAATCGCCGGGAGCAGTCTACGCATATACTCACCAGGTATCGGTGCACAGGGAGCTGAACCAGGCAGTGCTCTCTGTGCTGGAGCAGATTACGAAATCATCGGTAGGTACATAACTAGGTCTCCTAAACCCGGAGAGAAAGCAAGAGAAGTGATTGCAAAACAAGTGGAGAGTGTTAGGAAATGCCAGGGTTAAACAGAGTCAAAGAACTTCACACCCTAGCTCCACGGATCTACTCACCAGTCAACGTGCGAAGTTCTACCAGAGCACTACATAATGCTCAGTCGCGGAAGCTCGAAAACTCTCCAGTTTTTCGCGCTAAGCGGGCTTACATGAAAGTTCACATCCTATGTAGACGATGAGGTGCTTTGAATGGATGCAGTTAAACGCTTAGCAGTAGAGTTCTACAGAGCTGGCTTAGTGCAGTTGGGTGAGTTTAAGCTCTCCTCTGGTTTAACAAGCCCATTCTACATTGATGTTAGGAAAATGTACAGCTACCCTGAGCTCACTCGCCGTGTGATCACCGAGCTTGTTTCAAGGGTACCATTACACGATGTTGAAGTTCTCGCTGGTGTAGAATCAGCTGGTATACCACTAGCAGCGTACATTTCTTGCCTAGTTAGCAAACCACTTGCCTACGTTAGAAAGGAGAAGAAGAAGCACGGAACAGGTTCCGCTGTTGAAGGAGATGTGATGGGTAAAAGAGTTGCTATAGTAGATGATGTAGCAACAACCGGTTCATCACTCGTTAAAGCAGTGGGATTCCTCAGAGAAGCTCACTCTGTACCCGTTAAAGCCATCGTAATCATCGACCGAGAGCAGGGTGCAAGAAGCGTTCTCGAGAAAGAAGGCGTAGAGTTCTACGCTCTCATGAAAGCCAGTGAAGTGTTCAATGCTTTACTCGAGCACAGTCTCATCAGTAAAGAAGACTACGACAGGGTTATAAAGTACCTTGAGAAGTTCAAGGAGGTGAGCAACAGTGTTTAAACCAGCTTTGAAAACGTTCACCAGGAAGCTGAGCAACAAGTACTA
This sequence comes from Desulfurococcaceae archaeon, assembly GCA_038889555.1. Taxonomy (GTDB): domain Archaea; phylum Thermoproteota; class Thermoprotei_A; order Sulfolobales; family Desulfurococcaceae; genus UBA285. The sequence continues at coordinate 29,348 of JAWAHD010000004.1, read as the reverse complement.
CCACGCAATCTTCAAGCTTCTTGAACCCCTACCGAGAAAACCTCAGCCTTTCCAATTCGTAAACATATGGATTCCCGGTGTAGACGAAGTACCCATGTCGATCTCGCAGTTCAACGAGGATGACAACACTCTCTCTATAATCTTCAAGATCGTTGGTGAAGGCACAATGAGTATAAGGGATCTCCAGGGGTTCTTCGGAGTAAAGGGTCCCCTGGGGAGAGGTCTAGAACACGATCTCACGGGAGAAGTCCTCTTTGTGGCAGGTGGTTCTGGAATAGCACCTTTACCATTCTTCAGCAAGGTTGCTTCTACTAAAGGAGTTCAAGTCGATGTCTTATGGGGTGTTAGATCCTTTGATGACCTCTTCGAGCTGAGTACCATAGCCAAAATCAACGGAGATGTATACATAGCAACCGAGGATTGCACAGTAGGGTACTGTGGTAAGGTTTCACAAGTACTTCGCAGGTTACTTGATAAGAAGAAGTACGATGCTGTAATAGCCGTTGGACCCACTCAGATGCTGAGAGATGTTTGCTCACTCAGGAGTAACAGAGCCGATTTCTGGGTTTCTCTTGAAGCCATGGTTAAATGTGGTTATGGAGCCTGTGGAAGCTGTACTCTTAAGCCAACAAGTAAACTACTCTGCACAGATGGACCATTGTTCAGGTGTGATGATGCGTATGAACACCTCAGGCAAGCTTAAAACTAAGGTTGTGGGAATAAACTTAGAGCATCCCGTGATGAACGCTAGTGGTATACTAGGTTCAGAGCCGGAGCACGTTGAAATACTTGCATCAGCAGGCTTCTCAGCTATAGTAACCAAAACGTTTACTCTGAAGCCAAGCACAGGTTACCCTATGCCAATAATGGTTGAACTTGAGAACGGCGGATTTCTGAACGCTGTTGGACTCGCAAACCCGGGAATAGACAGCGTTCACCTAGTCGTTGAGAAAGCCCGTAGGCTGGGAAAACCCGTAGTTGTAAGCATTGGTGCTAAGTCAGAAGAAGAGTTCGCCGAGCTCGCGATCAAAGCTGAGAACGCTGGTGCTGACGCTATCGAGCTGAATCTCAGCTGTCCCCACGTGAGAGGTCATGGACTAGAGATCGGGAGCAACCCCGAGCTCGTCTATAGAGTGGTTAAGGAAGTCTCATCCACCACCAGAGTACCCATTCTGGCAAAACTAGGGCTTTGCGATAGAATTGTTGAATCAGCCGGTAAAGCCCTTGAAGCTGGAGCTCGTGGATTAACACTGATAAACACCATTAGAGCCATAGCCATAGATGTATACTCCTTCAAACCTGTACTCTTTAACAAGTACGGAGGACTCTCCGGTCCACCGATAAAGCCAATTGCTGTAAGAGTTGTATACGACGTCTACAGAGAGTACCAAGCTGAGATCATTGGTTGCGGAGGCATCACCAACTGGAAGGATGCAGCAGAATTCATAATTGCAGGCGCTAAAGCCGTTCAAATCGGAAGCACATTTCTAAGAAACAGAAACATCGTCAGGGAAGTCTTAAAGGGCTTAGAAGAATGGCTTGAAGCAGTAGGCTATCCGAGGATCGAGGACCTTGTAGGAATATCTCAGAAAGCGTGAACAAGGTTATTTAACCGAAACCCTTACATATCGTATGCATGTAACAAAAGTGTCAACGATAAAAACCTTGAATAAAGAGAAAAATGAGTGCTATACTCGAGGTATTTTTCTCAGTAGTTTCCAAACAACCACTGCAACAACTGCTAAGACAAGTATTACGATTAACGCGAAGTATAGCATTCCAGTCCCAGTATCTCTTGCGTCTTCACTTTTTATTGCTTTTTTACTTTCTATACCCTCGATCTCCTCTTTGAAGACTATTTCAACAGTTCTCTCGCTGAAAATCACAGGTATCCTGATCACAACTACACCATCACTTGTGTCAATATAGTACTCTACAGGGATAGAGTCAACCAGAACTTTCTCTATCTCAATGTACCTGTTTGAGTGCAGAACTACGGATCCTAAGCCCTCTCCAGTCAATCTAAGCACTAGTCTGTTGCCCTGTGTTGTAGTATCTAGAACACTGAGGTTTCTACCCGAGAGGTGAATATCCACATTGCCTCTTTCGAGTTTCACAACATAGCTTCTAACTGTCAAGCCTTTGATTACATCTACGTTCTTTAGCCCTAAGGTATACTCTGTTGAAACTCTCACGTACTTAGTTGGATCACCTCTATTTATCGACAAAAATCCGATAGTACCCATTGCGCTCAATGGAAACATTCCGGTCATATCATGGCAGGTTCTAGTTTCCACCCATACAGTATTGTAAAATCCGTAAATCTCCATGGAGAAGGATGCACTTGAGTTAGTACAAATACACGGTATATTCTTCCAGGTAGTCACTTCTACTACTGTAAGTGGTTCTAAATCATAAACCCCATACATGCGCAGAAGCTGTTCCAGGCTCTCCCCTAACTCATTCCCCATGATCACCGGGAGGTTAAAAGCATCAATCCCCTTACCTGAGTATGGAATCTTAAATGTAGACGATTCTCTTCGCCCGATCAAGCTTGATGAAATGAATTCTTCGACAGAAGCTCTAATTTCTTGTGGTTCAGCGTCGAACCTTACGTCCTTAACAGTTAGCTCTATGTGAACTGTAATGCCATCACGATTTAGCGAAACAACTCTATAGTTGATTTCGCCTTGAAGTAGTATCGTGAATTTAAAATTGGAGGAAGTTTGATATCGATCGAGTCGACCTGTTTCCACATAATCTATCTTAGCTGTAACCTCGTAGCTCAACGTTGTTCCTGGAGTATGGGCTACGATGGATGGAACGCTGAATAACGATGTCACTAGTATAATTATTGCTATCAATGAGAGGATGCTATCCGTTTTCATGAACACCCCTGTTTCCATTAGATCAGAGCAAGGGTTATAAAATTTTCCAAACCATTCATCTCTCTTCATTTACCGCTAATCAATAGACCACTAGGAAGAGCTCGTTTGAGAAGAAAGTTGCGATGCTTAGGTTGGATCTTTCATCGTTATTTTACCATGTATCTCTGTTGTATTTCTATTTAGGTGAAAACACTACGGACCCTACTTTAGGAACATTTGCTCGTACTGCTTTAGGTATTCAACGCTGGTTGATACATCTATGAATAGCTTTGATGCTCTTTCAACGTCTTCAACGTCAACGGTGCTTGAACCTCTCTCCTCAGCTATTATTCTGGCTGGTTCAAGCAGTGATACAGCATACCTTAGGCTCTTTTTAACTCCAAGCTCAACTAGCTTCTCGAGAGCTTCACCGCTGAGTTCTACTTCCATTTCCTCAGCTCTGATCTTGAGTATTTCTCTAATCTCCTCGGCTGTGTACAGTCTTGTTGGTATTATGAGAAGCCTATCCAGCAGGTCTAGCGGCATACCGTGAGGAGACTCAAGGTCTGTTCCTCTTATTCGAGCAAAGCCTCTGTTGGTTGCAAGAATTACTATTGGTGCAAACTCCATCTCCATGGCTCTGGTGAGAAAGCTGAATGACTCGATGTCAAGCATGTGTGCATCGTCAATGAAGAGTACTCCGGGAACAAGCTCTGCTTTCTTTTGGTCAATCCACTTCTTAACAAGCTCATCTACACTTCTTCTAACCTCACTGGGTATTTCACGCTCGAAGGTTAAACCAAAGAAGCTAATTATGCTTCTCTGCACAGCGTAGTGTAGATCCAGGTCATGCAGTGTTACGACCGTTACTATTTCCTTCTCCTTCTTAACAGGCCCCTTTGGTATCTCAACAACCTTCTTGACCTCGATATCGTATGTTCGTGCACCCTCGATCTCCTTTGTTCTACCAACGCGGTGAACTCTGCCTGTTTCGGCATCGATCCATATGACATCGCCTTTTCTAATACCCATTTCAACGATCTGCTGTGTAATCTCTTCTGGTACAGTTAGTGTTAGCTCCTCGTCCTTGGTACTCAGAGTTATCTTAGCCTCTACGGGTACAGCGTAGTAGGGCATCAACGGGTGCCTGGCTCTCCTGATCTTAACCTCCTTGACAACGCCTTCGTAGACTTTTCTAACTTCTCTTATTCTGACTCCAAGGGATTTTCTGATAGCCTCCATAAGTATCTCTGTTTTCTTCCTCTCAGTGCTGTAAACTTCACTACCACTCATCATTACAAAGGGTGTATCCTCGCCAAGCTCCCTGGCGATAGCCACAGCTATTGCTGTTTTACCAGTACCAGGTGGTCCAACCATGAGTATACCTCTACCAGCCATTTTACCCTCCTTGATCATTCTTACAACGATACCAGCTGCTTCACGAGCTTCAAGTTGTCCAACCAATCCATCGGCTTTGAATATCGCTTTACCATGCTCATCTAAACCTAGTCCACGTATATGGCTGTGAACACCGATTCTCCTCCTGGTAACCGGTTCAACTCTTATGGGAACACCGCTCATGGTTCACCACCAGAATACGTTGAGATAATACTGTCTACTGGGATTATATTATAGGTGGAAGTGGGTCTTTTAATCTACGAGCATGTGGAACCAGGTTGTAACGGTGCACTGCGTTGGTTTCACCAATGGTGCTCGTTAGGAGAATTCTTGGTAGGAGGGGAACGTTTCTTCTTAGAACGGCTCTATCGGAATTAACCTACCGGATTGGGTTTTTCTACGAGTACGCTGACTCTGTGGGTAGGAAACACGGTATTTCAGCTGTAATGTGTCTTTACAACGAAGAAGACTGGGTTAAACCTGCTATGCTGTCGTTGAAAGAGCTAGTCGATGAGTACGTTGTCGTGGATTCTTCCAGCGATAGAACACCGGTTATAGTAAGAGAGGTTGCAGAGGAGCACGGGTTAAACTTGAAGTTGATAAGAATACCACCAGGTAGTCTAGCTGAAGCCAGGCTCACTGGTTTAAAGAACTCATCCTACAGGTGGATACTTATTCACGATGGAGACATGGTTCTCTACGAGTGGGCTCCAAAGATGATCCGTAAGGTTGTTGAGAGTCTGAATCCCAGGAGGCACTACCTTGTTTACTGGAAGTACCTACTGATGTGTGGTGATGTGCACCACGTATGCGGGGATGAACCGTATCACATCGAGCACTGGCTTGTAACCTACTCGCAGAAGCTGAAGTACAAGTACTTAGACTACGGTGGAGGTGTTTACATGGAAACTCTAATAGCACCACTAAGACTTTACAAACCCATCTTCATAGACCGAGTCCTCGGTGTTCACCTAGCGTACGTTAGAAGCCCCGAGAAAATAGCATTAAAGTACATTAGGCTTCAGCATAGAAAGAGGCTACTAGAGTACACTAGTAGTGGGGTTTCCGCTGAAGAAGCTGTAGTAAGGATAGCTCGAGAGGTCTACAATGCGCAATCACTCAGTGAGCTCGGGGAAAGGCTGATCAACGATATGGTGAGCAAGTTACCCAGGTACGATGAAGCTAAGCACGGACCACTACCACGAGTTCTCCTTGATTACCTGAGGAAAGAGATTACCCAGGTGAATCACGCTTGAATAATGTTTTCTTCAACGAGGATTTCGCTGAGAAGTTCTACGTCTTCAGGAACCGTGAAGATGCTGGTTCTAAGCTGGGTTACTGGCTTAGAAACCTGGGCGTAAACGCGGATATCGTTTATGGTGTTCCTGCTGGAGGTGTACCGGTTGCATTGAGAGTTGCAGAGGTCCTAGGGTGTAAGCTTGATGTCTTAATCTGCAGAAAGCTGCTTATACCGTGGAATAGGGAAGCTGGTTTCGGAGCGGTAGCACCAGATGGCGCGTTCTTCTTCGATGTAGCTTACGCTGTAAGCCTAGGGCTTTCCTACGAGGACATCGTAAACGCTATTAGAGAGCAACGTGAAGAAACTGCAAGAAGACTTACCAGGTATAGGTGTAACGAGAACTACGTTAAGCACGGGGACAGAGCGGTTGTGGTTGATGATGGTGTTGCAGCTGGATTCACGATGAGAGTTGCTGTTGAGTTCCTGAGGAAGCTGGGTGTGAGCAAAGTGCTTGTAGCTGTACCTACGTGTCACACCGAGTCAGCGATCAGGATCGCGAAGTTGGCTGATGCTGTTTATTGCTTAAACCCGAGATCTACACCGTTGTACGCTGTCGCAGACGCGTATCAGGAGTGGAGAGATCTGGGTGATCAGGACGTTCTTGAGTACCTGAGGATCGCTAAGGCTAAAGGTATTCTCGCTTATAAGGGTGATTGCATCTAGAAGCCGTGTCACGTGTGCAGGCTTTCGTGCTTTTCGAGGAGAACTACTGCTTCTCTCACCTTTGATCTTACTTCGCCTCCAAGGGGTTTACCGTGAACACGCATTGTTAGTTTACAAAGACCACATGTTCCAGTGGAGGTTGGCATACCACAGTGCATGCATTGCATTACCTTGTTCAGTTCTTCCTCGGACTTGAGCAACCTTGAGAGTCTTCTGATCAGCGATATCTTGAAGCCTGGGCTTCTGCTCTCGAGCTTTTCCAGTAGTTCTCTCACAGCCTCCTGAACCGTGTCTACGTACTTGAATGGACACTGGATTCTCACGTACTCTATGCCGCTCAAGTCGGCGTAGAGCTTTAAGTCACTCTCGTAAACCTCGTAGAGAACCTTGAGTTTCGTTGCTAAAAGCCCTGGACTTCCTCTGGCAATTGGTGACAACTTTAGCTGGTTCAAGTCCTGCTGCGTGAGAATGTTCTTAAGAGCGAAAACGAGGAGATCATCGAGGTGATGACCAAGAGCTACTGCGTCTACATTCAGTTCAACGGCAACAGCGTTCACTATGTACCTTTTAAGCATACCGCAGAGACTACAGGCTGGTCTCTTTGTTAACGACACTAGCTCAGGTAAACTGTAGCCTATAAGGTCCCTGAGGTCCAGGAAAATGCACTCTAGATTCAACTCCTTGCAGAGCTTTTCAACAGCTGTTCTCGAAGCTCTTGAGTAGTCTCCGAGCTCAAGGTCCAGGTGTAAACCGTATACTTTCTCGATCCCAAGCTCGCCTGTTCTTCTGAAAAGTATTCTAGCTAGAGATAAACTGTCCTTTCCACCGGAGAGAGCTAGTAGTATTCTTCTTGCACCATTGAACAAACCGTAGTACTGTGATGTTTTTACAACCCTGTTCTCAACGTACTCTAGGAAGTGTTCTCTGCAGAGGTTTAATCTAGCGTAGTGTACTCTCACAGCTGCGTCTATATCGCACTTTGCGCACTTGGCACGCTTTGCGGTGATCAAGGTACTCAAGTGCACTCACCATGCGCTCAACAGATCTTTCATTCTTTAGGTAGCTATTATCTGAGGGAGGAGGTGCATAGCTATAATACGTCTTAGCTCTGTTAAGTAAAGCCTTGAAGTAGAACCACGGTGGTACAGAGTCTTGGTTAAAATAGCATTAATATACAAGAGCTTACTACGTGACGACTTCAGAGTGCTGTCTGCGCTTGAAAGAGCTCACGCTAGAAGGGAGTATGTTACACTTCAAATCCTGGAGAAGCTCACTGGTTTCCATGAGGAAAAGCTACTCTTGGTGTTATCTAAGCTTCACGAGCTGGGGTTGATCAAAGGCGAAACTATCATGGGTGAGAAGGCTTACAGGTTGACCTACTTGGGATACGACATGCTCGCGATCAGAGCACTCGTGAACCGAAATGTTATCGAGGCTATGGGTGACAAAGTTGGTGAAGGAAAGGAGAGCGAGATATACCTTGCTCTAGCACCAGGTAATGTTCAAGTTGCTGTTAAGTTCCTGAGGATAGGAAGAACGAGCTTTAGACAAACGGTTCGCTGTAGAACATGGACAAGTGGACTAAGCCTACCCTGGTATAAGCAGTCTAGGATAGCTGCTGAAAGAGAGTTCAAAGCCCTCAAGGAGCTATCAGCGTATAAAGCATACGTTCCTACACCCCTGGGTTACAACAGGCACGTCGTTGTAATAGAGTACATAGACGGATTAGAGCTGTACAGAAAGCCTCCCCTAAGGGATCCAGAGGCGGTTTTACTCATGGTTCTAGACACCATAGCCACAGCGTACCAAAAAGCTTCCATAGTTCACGGTGATCTGAGCGAGTACAACATTCTGGTTAGAAAGCAGGATGAAGTACCATTCATAATAGACTGGCCTCAGTACGTTTATAAAGATGATCCACAGGCAGTGGACCTGCTGAAAAGGGATGTAAGTTACGTGGTTAAGTTTTTCTCCAAAACCTATGGAGTTGAGTTGAAGATCGACAAAGCGCTTGATTACGTGGTTAAATGGAGCAAGCAGAGTACTTAGAGATGAAATCGCGTTCGCGGGATCTACGCTTATAATCCACGTATTCTATCATACCAAGGTGTAACAGGTTGTTCTAACCTTGGTGGATCATCCATCGTTACAGTAATGGGTATAGATATAAAACCAGGGTACTCGCCCAGGAGTTCGAGAGAGCCTAGGTACGCTGTTGTTATCCTTAGAGATGATGAGGTTATCCGAGCACTTGATGATGTTCCTCTGCACATCATTGTAAAGCTTATACTTGAATACCACGTGGACGTACTCGCCGTAGACAGCGTTCAGGAGATAGCTAGAAGCCGAAGGGATATCGTAAAGCTTTCAAAAGTAATACCCTCCTGGTGTAAGCTAGTTGAAGTTACAAGAACTGATGAGGGTTTCATAAGCGTACAGGAGCTGGCAAAAAGCCTTAACCTAGGATTCGACGCCACAGACCCCGTTAAGACAGCGCTAGTAAACGCTTATGCTGCTTCAAAAGGGCTTGGAAAAGAGGTTCCACTTTACTCGGGGTACACCTACGTGGTTGTAACCAAGGGTCGAACACCGGTTCAGGGTGGAGCTAGTGCAAGTAGGTTTAAGAGAAGTATTAGAGCTTCCGTGCTGCAGTTAGTCAAAGAAGTGAAAAACAAGCTTGACGAGGCAAAGCTGGAGTACGACCTGGTGGTTAAGAAGAGCGAGGGTGGATTGGAGAGAGGCGTATTCATCGTGTATGCACCACCGGAGATAGTTAAGAATGTTGTTTCACCGGCGAAATCAAGAAACATTAGAGTAGTAGTTAAGCCTGCACCATTGAGAAAATCCGCCACTGGATCCAGGAGAAGATCCCTTATTGTTGGCATAGACCCGGGCACAACAATTGGAGTAGCTGCATTAGACCTCGATGGAAGACCCGTGCTTATTACAAGCTTGAGAAGCCCTGACCGTGAGAAGCTGATTGAACTCTTAATGTCCAAGGGTAAACCAGTGCTATTAGCCGTTGACACAGCTAAACCACCCGAGTACGTAAAGAAGATCTCGGCGATGACGAACACCCAGATATACGCACCTGACAGGGATCTTTCGACCGAGGAAAAGCAGAGAATGATCTCCGAGTACATCTCGGTTTTCAACATCGTAGTACCGGACGTGCACGCAGGGGATGCTTTAGCTGCTGCTCTCAAAGCGTACAAGCTCATAAGACCACTCGTAGAGGAGGTTGAATCGAAGATCAGAGACATAGCTGGAGTCGAACGAGACGTTGTCGTAGTTGAAGTGCTCAAGGGTAAACCCTTAACACACGTTCTCGAAGAGATCTTCGCTAAGATACTGACTAGTAAGAGGAATAGAGAGGTGGTCTACGAGGAGATAAGAGAGAAGCCTTGTCCTGATGTTGAAAAACTACAAGCTAAACAGCTAGAGCTTGAAGCCCTGATCAGAAGACTAGAGGAGGAGATCAAGTCGAAAGACGAGATCATCAGGAGTCTTGAGCTGGAGTTAAAGATGGCATCAAAGAAGACTCTCAGCGAGGAATGCGAGAGAAGAGTAAACCAGCTGAGCTCTATGGTAAATCACCTCAGAAGGGTTCTCGAAGAGAAGCTGAAGGCTATGGAGGTCCTAAGCGAGAGGAACAGAAAACTAGAGGATCTAATCCTTGAGTTAGCATCTGGTAAACTCATTGTTGCTATCAAGAATCCTCGCAACATTTGCCCCGAGCATCCAGTATACGTAGATGACCCCAAGAGCATCTTTCTCTACGTGGAGTGTGCTAAGAGCAGGAAAACAGCTATACTAGTACCTGTGGGGTCGAAGATAGACTGGATGAACCTTAGAGTACCCGTAGTAGAGGTCTCCGTTGTTTATGATTCAAGTAGCTACGTTATCGTTGACTCGAAAGTCCTAAGAGAAGCACGCGATATGTGGAGGGTTATCGAGGAGGTTGAAGCACGTGAAAGACGTGAAAGGATTTTAAAAATGATCAAGGAGTACCAGGAGTCTCGTCGTCTCGGAGATCAGTAGAGAGATACCTGCTCGTTTATTACAAGTTCCGTTGTTTTCCTAATATTTGCTAGCAACTCGTCGACAATACCTGTAATATCGCTCTTCACGTGACCTGGTATTTCGGGTGTGCTCATGTCTCTGGGAACCAGCTTTACGCTTGCTATCAGTGGCTTATCTATGGGTTTACCTATTTGACTCAAAAGCTCAACGTAAACGTCCTCGAAGAGATCGCTGTGCTCAGCGTACACCTTCTCGGCAATGAGCTTTGCGAGGACGTTGTATATCTTCCCCACGTGGTTCACCGGGTTTTTGCCTGCTGTTGCCTCGATGCTTACAGGTCTCATAGGTGTTATTAGACCGTTTGCTCTGTTGCCTCTACCAGTTGCACCATCGTCTCCGTGCTCAGCCGAGGTTCCTGTAACGGTCAAGTAGAAGCTGTCTCTCTCCGGTATATCTGCAGTGTTTACGTATATCTTGACATCATACTCTGGTGCTATGCCGTGAGCAAGGGCTTCAACTTCTTCAGCGATATCCTCCTTCACCTTCAAGTACTCGTACTTGTCTCTAACCTCTTTATCTATGATTGCTGCTGCAACTGTTAGTACTACTTGCTTGTCTCTTCTCAACCCCATAACTTTCACGTCCTCTCCTACAGCGGCGTACTTCTTCTTGAACTCCTTGCTGTTGAGCAACCTCTCAGTTTCGTAGACGAGCTTCTCGAGAACAGTTAGTGGAGCGTAACCAACACCCATACTGGTGTCGTTCGCCAATGGTACAGCTTCCTTACCAGCTTCGAACACTGCGACGAGATCAGCACTACCCTTTCTAACCTTGTAGTCAACTATTACGTGGGTGTCCGGATCAAGGTACCTGAAGTTCTTTCTGATCCAGTCCTTAACCGCTTCAACGATCAGCTTACCGTAGGGCACACTATACGTTGCTCCCCCTAATCTCACTTCTGTTGTAGCTCTACCAGCTACTACTATGTATATGGGTTCAAGCACTTCACCGCCACCAAATCGAGGACTAGCTTGTCCACCTACGAGAAGCGTTTTATCAAGGTTGTGATGCAGTATTGTACCGAACTCCTTGAGGTAATACTTGCAGAGCGCTCTAGAAGCAGCTTCGCTAGCCGAGTCTGCTATGTAGTCCGGGTGCCCTAGACCCTTTCTCTCAACAAGTTCAACTCGCATATGCCTAACGCTCTGCATTCTCAAAAGCTCAACTTCTATGTTTCTCGAAACCCCCACCGCTAAAACACCACAACCGTACGAGTTCTCTCTTATTGGGGAATTTTATTTAAAGTTTTTAAGCTTAAATTAGGGGCTTTCATGTACCCTTCAACCATTATTTCAACGATGTAATCAAAGAGGTTAACGTTGCAAACGTTTCCCCTGTACGCTAATCCTACGCAAACTCATCTAGGCGAAAGAGACCGTGCAGATACCCTGGAGAACGCTTCAATTGTTTACGACGCGTGCTGCATTTCGATTCATCATGTTACTCTAAGGGTTTCTCCCGGTCATCGGTTTCCTCGCAGAACGCTTCTCCAAGCCCTTCTCCATACTCTACGATCCGAGAGGGACCTGGTATAACTCCGAGTACGTGCTCTGCCTTGACGTTGAACTTTACTTTGGACTTCCTGGATGCGAGCTCGGAGAGAAGTCTTGCAACCTCCTCAGCGACCCTGCCTGGCTCCTCATCGCCGGGTACAAGAACCACGTAAGAAAGTGATGTTTCTTTTACAACGCTCGGATTTCCCGCGAAAACCTTTACGTAGTCTCCGTAAGTGGGGTCACAGAAACCCCTGAGACCTACACCTAGCCTTAGTGGGACTCTGATGTAGTGTCTCTCGCCGTACACCATAAAAGCTCCTTTACCAAGGTATTCGCCTGCAGGTGGTGTTTTGGAGACCTGTCTTCCGTGGACCCAGTAGACTTCTACGTAGCTGAACCCGGCTTTCCACGCTTTAGAGTAGCATGCAGCTATTACAGCTGCGTCCTCCAGGTCTTCACGCGATGGTTCACCAGTGTGCTTGATAACTACCGTTGCAGGAGCACCATGTATATCCGCGTGAAGAAAGTAGTAGTCGTCCCTGAGGTACTTCCTCACGAGAGACTCGTTCTGCGAAGCATCTCTACCGGCTACTACAAGGAACCCGTTTCTCGTAATGCTCCACCTGTACTTCTCGTACCAGTACCTTGGTGAGGGCTTAGTGTAGACTTTCGTGGAAAGCTCCTTCTCCAGCTCCAGGCTCTTCTTCTTCAGCTCCTCCAGAGCGATTCGTGCTCTATCGAGCTTCTTCTCGAGTTCACCGCGCTTTCTCTCGAGCTCTACCACCTGCTCAGTGAACCCCGCTCTCACGCTGAACTTCAGCTCAACACCCGAAACTCTCACTACGATTAAACCAGTTTTTTCGTCGTAGCTTTCAACGCCGCACTCTCTCACAGCACTCCACCCTCTTTCAGCTCTAGCTTTACGAGCACACTCAACAGTGTTCTCCAAGGTCACGTAGTTCTCGTATATCAAGTTGAGAACCCTAACTACGTCTTCAAGATCCCTTCTGTACTCCTCCACAAGCTTCTCGTGTTCGATTAGACGCTTTCTCCAGGCTTCAAGCTCCTTCTCCAGCTGCTTAGCTCTCTCGAGTAATTCCTGTTGTGCTTCGTGCTCTGAGAAGTATATGTCTAGTGCTTCGTCGAGTTTCTCTACTTCCTTAACCTCAAGTTCATAAACCTCCGTGAATAGTCTCGGCTTGTAGGGTGTGTAAGCTTCAATACCCTGGGAACCGTACAAAAGGTACCCTTTACCCTCTGCAGACTCCTTCAGCAGAGCCTTGTACTCCTGAACAAGCTTCTCGAGATCGCTTCTACTTACACTTGCTGGTTTCTTCGACTTATACTCGTAAAGCCCTGCTCTCAGCAGTAGTTCCTCCGCTACGTAACCGGGTAATCCCCAGTTGTACACTATGTTCCTGACCATCTCTCTGTCCTCCAGCAGAGACTCGAGAAGCTTTGCTTCATCCCGCGGAGGTATTCCACGTGGAGGTGGTGGTTTGTAATGTAAGCCGGGTTTAACAGCCCTATCCCTGAACTCCTCGAACCTTGAAGCGTAGAGTACCTTGTCATCAGTACTTGTTACAACCCAGAGCCCCCTTGGTACAAGCTCAACGTAGTTTCTGAGCCTGGTTTTGCCACGCAGAACGTCAATAACTAGTATTCTCTCCCACCACGGCATGCTTAGCTCTACTACTTTACCACCACGTAGATGCGCTCTGATGAACTGAGCAAACCTGTCTACTCCCTTCTCACCTGGCTCTGTGCTGGAGAAGTGCACACGTTGACCGGGTTCAATCTTGAGGAGCCTGGTTGTGCCAGTGCACCTTAGCTTAAGCATCCACGCGTACTTGTACCTGTGAGCGTTGTCCACAAAGCACTCTCTGAGCGTATCAGCGTTTGAAACAAACCATGCATAAACGTCTACTATGTCCATGGACTTTTTGAGCATTGCATACGCCCAGTATTTATTTCAGGTCCTGGCTTCTTAATACCAAGGGACTTGCACTTGATAAAATTATCATGGAGTAGTCTCAGTGTTGAAGACAAGATCGTGCTGATAAGGTTCACCACGGGGCTGGTTTTCGGTTTATCCGTGTTCTTACTCTCGTTCTTCGTGAACCCTATTACCCTCTCCATTAACTCGTGGCTAGCATCAGTCCTAGTGTACTATTCGACAGTAATATACGTAGCCGTAAAGTACAGGCCTCTGAGCCGGTTTCAACTGTACTTCAGGGGCCTTGGAACATTCTACGCATCCTGGCTTTTAACGGCTATACTACTACACGAGGTGTTCACACACCTGGGTGTAAAGACTTGATCAGGGTTCTATCGATCGATCTCTGGGACACCATAATACGCGGAGAACGAGGTCCCTTCGAGTCATATACACTCATGAAGCTCGAGGCTCTCCAGAGGGCTCTCGGTGGATCAGGAGAAGTCACTTTCAGCGATATCATAGAAGTCTACAAGAGAGTTTTAGAGTACAAGGGAGTTATTCCACCAAGGGTTTTCGCCAAGATGATCGCACTGCTGGTAGGCTACCGACCGGATGACCCAGTGTTGGAGAAAGCCGTTCAGGAGTATGAGGAAGCATCCTACACCTACACACCAGTTCTCGTCCCCGGTGCACGCGAACTACTGACGTTCGCGAGAAGATCTGGTTTAAAGATCGTTGTTGTTACCAACACATCCTTCTCCGCTAAAGCCGTTGAAAGAATCCTCTGCAATGCCGGTCTATGCAACATGGTTGACTACATTGCGTCTTCAGCTGACCTAGGCTTGATGAAGCCTAACCCAGCAATATTCCAAGTGGCACTGAGAGCTGTTGAAGCAGAACCCTCGGAGGCTGTTCACATAGGTGATAGTTGCATAAGGGACGCACTAGGAGCTGTATTAGCCGGCATGAAGCCCATGCTTCTCGCACGAAGCAAAGATTCACTAGAAGCCTGTAGAAGCTTCCCCGGTTTAACGGTGGTAAAAGACATGTACGAAGCACTTGAACTACTCAAGATAATGGTAGAGAGCGAGGGTAAGCCTAGCAGACTTTGAGTAAAAAAGGCTGTGCTTACTAGGAAGAATTTATCTTTCTCAATACGTACCTCTCGTAAATCATGGTTACTCCGCTGGCGTCTATGTAGAACTCAACGGGAAGTTTGTACGCGACTCCGTGCACGTAGTAGAGAGCGTAGTTGTCCTCGATCCTCTCGGGGAATGCTGGAACCTGAGTTTTCCTGTAGGGATCTTCGATTACGAGTGAACTACCTGTTGCCTTCACCCTGAGCTGAACAGAGTTCATGTAACCCGCGTAGCTTCCCTCGATTCTTTCCAGAACCTTTTCAACCTTGACGAAGTTCAACTTCTCATCGGGGTTGTAGCCGAGCTCCAGGGTTAAAGCGTACGCTCCGATCAGCGATAGTGGATAACCACTGGAGTTCGAGAGTACAGCAACAGCTATTCCTTCGCTGGGAAGGTAACCCAGGTAGGCTGTGTAAACGTACACCGATCCGCTGTGACCAACGAGCTTTCTACCGTGGAAGTCGTTGTGAACTATGAGTCCGTAGCCGTAGTATCTGCTCGTGGGCGATTCGTATGGTAGCTTCACGTGCGGTTTCTCCATATGCTCAACGCTCTCCCTGCCCACGATGCTTACTTCGTGGCGTGAACCCCTGTTGATCAAGGTATCAGCGAACTTCAGCAAATCGACAACGTTGCTGAAGAGCCCTCCATCAGCACTAATACCGAAAACAGGCTCTGCTCTGACCAGCTTGTTGTCCTGAACCTTGTAAGGTGTTGCCTTGTCCGGGTCCTTTACGTACTCTTCCCTCGTGAAGTAAGACTTGTCCATTCCGATCGGCTCAAGGATGTTCTTCTTCACGTAGTCCTCGTACTTTAAGCCAGAAGCCTTTTCAATGATCTTCCCGAGAACCACGTAGCCCTCGTTCAGGTAGAACCATCGTTCACCAGGTTTAAAGGTAATCCACGACATGTAGCTTCTCATGTAGACGAGAACATCATCTGGATTCGATACGGGTAGCCATGGTCCACCAAGCTCGTAGTAGCTGTCAATTAAGGCTTCAGCGTAGCCTAACGCGGGTACACCGGACGTGTGCGTTAGTAAATGGTGTATTCTTACCTCGTTAGTCTTGAAGATATCCACGTACTTGTTCACAGGGTCATCAACGCTGAGAAGTCCTTTCTCCTGCAACTGCATAACAGCTAGTGCTGTGAAAGCTTTGGTAACAGAACCTATACCGTAGTTTGTTCTCGGAGTAGGAGGCAACGAGGATTCCACGTCTTTAAACCCAAAGCAACGCTGGTAAACCAGCTCTCCCCGCCTAGATAAAGCGATGACCAGGCTCGGCATTCTGTACTTGGAGAGCTTTTTAAGAATGAACTCTTCGAGTTTACCTACTTCACTAGAACTCATGTAACCCCCGTTTAAAATTTCGCTCGTTGAAGAAAAATAGTTTACAGGGTAGTTTACTCGTACATAACGGTGCGAGCGCGTGGTTTCAATGAACAAAGCTCGGTTAGCCGGTGAAGCTGACTTACCATGGAAGCCCATCCTAATCGTAGAGCACTGCGAATCCGAGATTACACCCTGGCTTATACTGGAGTACAGGCACGTCTCTTTGATCTACGGTAGAAGCTACGTCTGGTACACGAACGTTCCCTCAAGATACCACAGGTTGCTATCAAAGTATGGTCTTGTGAAATCCGAAAGCGTGATAGATCTTGTTAGAACCGGAGCCATTGACCCCAGCGTGGTAATTGTTCTCGACCCAAAGGCTTCGAGGTCGTTGACGTACGAGGATCTTGCTATAGCTAGCTACGTTGTCGTTGGGGGTATTCTCGGTGATCACCCTCCACGAGGTAGAACCTGGGAGTACATAACGAGCAGGATGCCAGCCTGCGTTAGATCATTCAATATCGGTGATGGTCAGTACAGTATTGATGGTGCTGTCTTCTACATAGACTACGTGTTGAAGCATAAGGGGGCAGAGGGTTTCACCTACGTCAATGGTGTTACAGTGCAAACAGAACATGGTGAGGTTTACCTACCCTTCAGGTACCCCGTTGTGAACGGAAAACCCCTACTAGCTGATGGACTCGAGTACTACTTGAAGTACAGGAGAATCAGAGATGACATATGGAGGGAGCTAACCGAGTGAGCTATGCGAGTTTTCTCGCAATCTTCTTGAACCTTAGCCTGAACAAAGCGTAGAGAGTGAAACCTCTCGCGTAGACGTCCACGAACATGGCTATCCAGGGTCCAACAACTCCCAGAATCCTGGCTAGAACTACTGCTGGTACTACTCTGGCGAAGATCATTGATACCGCGTTGACAAGAAATGGTAGTCTCGTTTCTCCTCCACCCCTGATAGCCCCACTTGAAACCATGGCTAGTCCAAGTCCAAGCTCGCTTAACCCAGCGAGAAGGAGGTACGTTGATGCTAGTACTCTCACATTGTGATCCGGTGAAAACGGTGCTACCAGGTAGTAGCCTGAGGCAGCGATTACTAAGCCGAGACCAGCCATAACAGCTGAACCCAGGTGTACTACCCTAAGCCCGATTCTTCTTGCTGCTTCAAAGTCTCCTCTGCCAACTCTTTGACCAACCAGAGTTGACGCAGTCATCATGAAAGCAAAGCCAGGCATGTACACTACACTCTCTATTCTTAAACCAATGTTGTGAGCCGCCATTGCAGTTTCTCCGAGCCTTGAGATTACTCCCGCGTAAGCGTTGTTACCGAGAGCCATTACAGCTCTCTCGGCTAACACAGGCGCACCCAAATAGAGGGCCTGCTTTACAGTACTCAGCTTAAGGCAAAACCTAGGTAGAAGATCGAGCTTCGAGAGGAAAAGCAGTTGAAGGGGTATTGCAACCGTGCTCGCTACTACGGTTGCTAGAGCCGCACCCGCTGTTTCTAGTCTCGGGAAACCGTACAAACCGTAGATTAGAATTGGATCTAGCGCTATGTTCAGAAGTACACCAATCGCATGAGCTATCATGGAGTACTTCGTTCTCCCCGAAGCTACTATCACGGAGTCCAGCATCATTGCCACCACAAGTACCGTGAAACCCAGGATTCTTACTCTAAGGTAGTCTACAGCGTACTTGAACATCAACCCAGATACACCCGACTGAACGTAGACAAGTTCTTCAACGAACACGTAGAGAACAGCTGAGATGAGAGCTGAGTACGCTACACCAACGAGTAGTATTGTTCCAGCTGTAGCTGAAGCCTCCAGACGCTTACCAGCACCCACGAGCTGAGCTACAAGTATGCTTATTGGAGCTTGAAAAACAGCTATTAGAACTCCTATAAGCCATGTAAGGTATCCAGCTACTCCTACACCAGCTAAGGCTTCTCTACCAAGTCCACCTACGAAGTACGTGTCTGTTAGACTGTAGATGGATTCAACGAGTTGAACAACAACGAGTGGTAGGGAAACTTTCAGCGACTCTAGGATTTCGCTGTCGGCTCTCAACTTAAACCACGAGCTCATGATAGATACCGTGGACGTTCGATGCGTGTTCGCTCTCTACGCTTTCTTGAACCTCTCCTCTAGGTCCACTCTACCCCTCGGATGATAACCAAGCGACTCCCAGTAGCCATCCCTGTACTTGCTAATCAGATGCAACTTGTAAACCCACTTTGCACTCTTCCAGCCGTACAGCCTCGGTATTAGTAGCCTAGCTGGGTATCCGTGATGAACACTAAGAGGCTTCCTGTTCATCTCCAGCGCTATGAGTGCTTTCTCGTCGAATGCCTCTTCAATCGGTAAAACCGTTGTGTAGCCATCCAGAGATTCAACGTAAATCCACTTAGCTGACGGCTTAATCTTCGATGCTTCAAGTATCTTCTTCAGTTTTACACCCGTGAAAACAAGTCCTTTAACGCTCCATCCAGTTACACAGTGGAAATCCACGATGATCTCGTCTAAGCCCATTTCGTACAGGTCTAGAAGGTTTAACTTCAAAGTTTTTTCAACTTCACCCTCAATTGACAACATCCACTTAGATACGTCAACCTGTGGAAGCCCAAAAATACTGTAGATTACGGGGTAATCCACGTAGACTTGACCAGGAGCAACCGTGATTTCCCGAGGTGATCCACCGGCTTCAAGCTCTTTTTCTGCAGTATACTGTTCAGGCTTAAACCCTAGTTCAACACCAACTCCGCTCGGAACCGTGAAGAGCAATCTTACCAGCGTTTTCCCATAGACTACAGCGCGAACACCAATGTACCTATCATTAGTTATGTTCACGTGGTACCTGTAGATCATGTGAGTTGATCCTATGGGTTCATTCGAATCAAATGTTACACTGGAGCTCTCTAGTCCTGTAAAGACTTTTCCCACAACACCACGTACAGTGTTAGCCAGTGTATCAACATCCGCGACTTCCACGAGCTCTCCTGGAACGCAGTCAACAACACTAATAACACCTCTACGTTGAAGACCTTCGTTCCACGTAACGTAGCACTTCACGCCAAAACCCTCCTGAAGTTCAACCAGCATTGAGCAATACCGATCGGTGAGCAACAATACCTAACTACATCTTCAAACACTTTAAACACCACTACCCAAATAAAACCAACAAGTAGAGAATGCGGAAAGGGTTTAACACTATGCTTACAGAGGACCTTCCAGAGTCTATTGTAATGCAGAAGATGAAGAAGTACATGAGGATGATTGCTCAACAGCGGAAGGAGGCAAAGAAAGAACCCGGTGAAGACCCCGAGAAGGTGGTCTTAAGCAAAGCCTCCGATGAGAAAGCCGTAGAACTACTGGAGAAGCTCAAGAACATGTATCCGGATATCTATAGAGTCCTCATACCAGAGCTCTACAAGTTGCTAAACAGCGGGATGATAAATGAGATCGATGGCTTAACAGTATACACCATTATAAGGCGTCTCGGTCTCGACATCAAACCAGAACTCAGAATAAAGTTCGTAAAGCACGGAAAGGAAGTAGATTTCAAAGAGTACGTAGAAGACTAGTCGACACGGTACCAGGGTATGTTAAAGTTCTTCGTGAAATCGCAATGCATGTGTCAAGAAACTGAACTAAACTTAACTATTCACTAAAATACTTGACCCCTGTATGGATAGAACGAATTGAAATGGATTTCATGTATGTAGTCTCTAATCCTGGAACCTGCTGGAACTGCTATATTGTTCTATGACCCTCGTACTCTTCACGTTCGCTTGGCAATTATTTTGAAAAGCTGAAGCTAAGGTTGTTGATTCTGTAGTAACTACAGCAGGTTTCATAAGGGTTAATTACGGGGTTGTTCGCGTATATAGGACTCGCTCTTCCTGGAACTCTGATGATAGTATTTGCTGTTACCTTCATCATGGCTGGTATATGGAATATAAAAGGTTTAGATCCTAAGACACTGGCATACTTTCTCATGTACTCAGGAATAGCTGATGCTATGTATGCAGTTTACTTCGGAATAGTAGGCTTGTTGATATTTTCAGTTTTCTGCTGAACACGGTTTATGGTGTACCCGCTATTCGTTCTCGCGCTACTAACAGGGAAGCCTACGTATGGTATCACAGCTAAGTACTGGTGCCTTGTCTGCTCCTTTATAACTCTACTTATAACGGGACTCCTACTAGTCACTAGAATAGGATCTGGATAGCGGCTCGTAGAACCTCAACTCTACTCTTTTAACCTCCTTTCCCAACTTCAATCAAGCTCATTGGGGCTAATGTACGTGTGAAAGGACAATGAAAGGTCTAAAAATGGGTGAGGTCTAACTACTTGTAGGCTTTGGTCTCTGTTTCAGCCTTCTACGATGCTCCGTGGACAGCGCAGTATACAACACCAAGCCATGCTATTGCCGTAGTTAAGCTGATTGCTTCAAGTAGCTTATTTATCATGAAGAGTTTCTGCCTACACGAAAAGAAATCTTGTGAACCTATTGGCGGATGTAGGTGACTTTACCTCGTGGACTTCACTCCTCTAGGTTGTCAACTTCGCTGACGATTCTCCTGTAGGTTTTGTCTTTTCTATCAGCTACAAACTCAACTACTACATGCTTGAACCTTGGTTCAACCTGCTTCACTTTCTCCTCAATGATGTTCGAGAGCTTCTCCAAGTCTTCTACATCCATTTCACGGTCAACCTCGACTTCCAGCACGAGCATGTACTCGTCCTCTGTGATCATTGATGCATTGAAAACGTTCACGTCTTTAACCTCGGGTAGCGAAAGCAGGGTTTGAAGTGTTCTTCTGAGCACTTCCTTAGGCGGAGACTTACCTACTAGTACGTGGAAGTACCTGTGCGAAATGGTAACAGCCGAGATGAGTATTACAGCTAGTATTAGGAAGCTACCAATGGTATCCACGAGTCCACTGCCAGTGATCATCGCGAGTAGTGCTACAAAGCTACCCATGCTATCGCTTAGAGCATCTATTAAACCACTGGTGGACGCTGGATCGCTTGCACCAGTACTCTTGGTTTTCAAGACAATGTACAAGCCGTATAGGTTTAAAGCAAAAGCAGCTGCAAATGCGAGAACAGCGTATGGCTTAGACTCTACTGAGACATCCCCCTGTAGCAACGATATCATCTTGAACAATGAAACCACGAAAAGCAGAACTGACACCAGAATTATGAAGACCATGCCGAGAACGTATATAGCTCTTCTGGTTCCGTAGGGGTATGCAATGGGATTCTTAGGCTTGAAGTGTAGACCGGTGAGGAGAAGCCCTAATCCAACTGTGTCGCCCGCGTCGTTCAGGAGATCGAGGAATACGCTAACAGCGCTTGTACCAGTTGCACTAAGGGTTTTGAGAACAACCGAGATTATATTTATCGAGAACAGTACTTTTATGGTTTTACTCAATTCTCACCATGACCCGTGAAAATAGACTACGTTATTGTTGTTTAAACAAGGGTTTTTAAACCTTGTCATGCGAGGTCGCTTTCATCACGAATCAGTCGCGGGGCTCAACGCAAATCATCCGTATAATCCTCTGGAATACTGGGACTTTATATGCATCTGCAGGATCTAAGTGCAAACTCGTGATTCTACTCCTCCTCGACTGCTGTTTCCTCGCGTAGTCTTAACCCCCACAATGAGAATCTGTATGCTTCGAGTTGCTTAACCTCGAAGCCCATGTACTCAGCCGCTGTTACTACTCTAGCTCTACTCATTCTTCTAAGATACTCCAGGTACTTCTTATAGTTGATGTCTCTGAGAAGATGGTGGTCAACTACGACTACCGCTTTCTCATTCGCATTGCTGGTTGCTCTGAGCAGGTTCTCCATGACTACCTTTGGATCGGGGTTTTTCATGTGGTATGTTGCTGGTCCACTGACGATCAGCATGTTCCAGGGCTTTTTAACTACGAAGTCCAATGAGTCCTTGCATAGAAGTCCTTGAGCATCACTAGCGTAGACAATCCTGTAGTCGTCTTCCTCAACGGCTACACCTATGACCCAGCCAAGCTTCGAGTCGCATTCACCGTGTGGCAGTGGATTTGAGAACTCTAGTTTAACTCTACCAATGTATTCCAATAGTCCATCCGAGTAGATGATCCTGGAGGCTTTTGCTTCAACACCCATCTTCCTGTAGAGAACATAAGCTCTGATTCTCTGACTCGGATTTATATAGCTGTATGGGTTTTTAGCGTAGATCACTTTGCCGCTGTAGTACTCTTCTTCCCCTCGCCTGTAGAGGTAGTGATCTCTGTGGTAATGGGTTACAACGAGAGCGTGCGACTCGGGGATCAGCCTGTATATCTCGTTCAGCTTTTCCTCCAGTGCTTTGAGTTCTACTTCGTGTGGTGGTAAACCATACCTGCGTGGACCGAGTGCTACACCAGGGTCTATGAATATTGTTGCTTCGCTCGTCTCCACGAAAGTAGCCATGCTTCTAACTCCCATGCTGTCGAAGGCTACAAACTTTATCTTCAAGTTGTCCGACCCCTCCTGTACGTTTATCAACATGCTCAAGTATTAACACTAGATGGGAGGATTCAGCATTGAAAAGCGAAATACTGGTTGAACCAGAATTAGAGGACGTGCTACAGTTCATCAGAAGAGCTCTACTTGAAAAATCCACAGTGGTGATCATCGGTGAGTGCAGTGTTGACTATGAGGGCAGAAGCTCCTCAAGACTTGAACGCGGCGAGAGGATTGTAGTGATAAAGCAGGATGGTGCTATGCTTGTGCATAGACCAACAGGCTATTCACCGGTCAACTGGCAACCATCAACCTCGGTTATCGAAGTCACCTACAAGCCCGAGGTGGGTCTTCTACTGCATGGTGTTCGCGACTCACCTAGAGAGTACTTAACGATAACGTTCAGCAAGGTATACTATGCAATAGCGAGAAAACTCGTGGACAAAGCTGAGTTCGTTATGTACGTAGATGAGAATGTTATGAGGGATACGATTGCTGAAAACCCCTGGGTCATCGAGGAGGGTTTAGAAGTACTCGAAGTTGAGAAACCGGTTGGAGATGGCTACGTGGACATATACGCCATGGACAAGCACAAGAGGCGGGTGCTAATAGAGCTTAAGCGTGTAACAGCTACACGTGAAGCCGTACTACAACTCTACAAGTACATTGAGGCTTACCGCCGAGAACACGGTGTTACTCCCAGAGGTATACTCGTAGCACCATCCTTTTCACCAACTGCACTAGAGACACTCCATAGGCTCGGACTAGAGTACAGGTACGTTGATCTAAGGAAAATCTGGGAGCTGGTTAAGAAGAAGCAGGTAAAAAGAGCAAAACCCCTCGACGAGTTCCTTAGAAAGCAGGGGTAACCTTGATGCACCTCGTTAAGCCTAGTGTGTACGATGAGCTGTACAGGGATGAGCAGTTCGAGAAGTACAACTGCCTCGTTCAACTTGTAGGCAAACCACGTGGAGACCTCCTAGATGCTGGTTGTGGTACAGCACTGCTCTACAGTTACATCAGGATCATGGGATACAGGATTGACCGGTACATCTGCTTAGACCCCGATGAAGAAATGCTTGCTGAAGCTCAGAAGAAACTAGCTGAGGATCCGAGGTCGCTTGTTGTTCTAGGATACGCTGAGAACCTACCACTGAGAAACGGAGTGTTCAACTATGTGTTCTCGGTTTCAACGTGGGGTGCTATAGAAGATAAGGAAAAAGCATTGGTCGAACTAAAGCGAGTAGTCAGCGAAACCGGAGTTATCGTGTTAACAGGGCATCCGAGAACATACTTCACAGCTCCCAGTGCTATAGACCCAGGTTTTATCTTCGAGCTAAAATGCATAGATGATTTCTACGTAAGAAAGCCTTAGCTTCGCTGATCCTACCAAGAGTGTAAAGACAACAATTCTCGGTTTTCCATAGGAACATTCATGGAATACGGTAAAATGGACTAAGCTTGGAAAAGATTAGGAGTAGCTGAATTTGATAGTAAAGAGTGTTCAAGGAAAAAAAGAATGGAAATAAAAAGCCACTACTTTGGTTTTCTCAAAAGCACTATCTGGTATGCTAACAGCAGGATCGCTACTATTACTAGTACCATGCTTGCGATTGAGTACACTCCTGTTTGCTCTATTCTTCCTGATGCTTGCTCTATGTTTTCAATCCTTCTCTCCAGTTCGCTTAATCTGGCTTCAATGCTTTGAACATTCTCGCTGACCGTGTTAACCGATTCCTGCACAGTTCTACCGGTATCTTTTACGAGCTTGTCAATGAAGTCTCTTAGTTCAGCTGTACTTATCGGTAAACCTGCTTTAATTAAACTGTTTATAGTTGATAGATCTGCTTGTATTACACCCTGAGTTGTAGTTATTTGCGCAAGTACTGCTCCTCTGGAGTCTACTATGAGTCCTATTATCGTAGCGTTAACTGATCTCAGGTAGTCTACTAGGTTACTTACGTTTACTCTTAGTTCACCTATGCTTGTTATTACAGTAGCAACATCACCGGATACTCTGGTGATTGTTGCGTTTAGTTCTGCTAGTGATCTCAGTATCGAGGATACGTTGGTTTCAAGAACTCCAATTCTTGTAAGTATGGTTGCAGTGGTTTCATTGACTCTTATTAACACTGGTTCAAGAGCATCTAGTTTAGCTTTAATCCTGGTTTCAACGCCGGCGAGTTCTAGTCTTAGTGTTGCAGTACCGTTCTCTATCCTCTCGATCACCGCTGATCTCGAGCTCTCTACTAGTGAAGTTAGAGAGTCTAGCTTGATCGACAGTGTAGTAGTAGATTCATCCATGTAGAGCTTTAACTCTGCAACACCTCCACGTATCTCGGATATAACAGCGTCTCTAGAAGACTCTATCATTGACATAATGGTTCTTAGGTCAGATCTGATCTCACCGAGCTGTGTTAAAACGAGAACAACGTAGCCTTGTATGCTGAGGAGAATTGGATATAGTGCTTCAACTCTAGCTCTAACTACGCCTACATCGGTTCTAATTATCGCTACATCATCTTTTATTGCAACTAGTACAGCGTTTTGTTCTTCAAGTAATTGCTTGATCTCGGCTACATCTACTTCGATGATGCCAAGCTTGGTTAATACCATTGCAACGTTACCATCTATGCTCAGAATAACAGGTTCAAGCGCGATCAGTCTATCTCTAATATCAACGACTATGTTGGTTATCTCGTCAAGCTGACTTGTAACCATTATCTCCTGCGATACTAAGTCTCCTCCAGTATCTGGATCTACGAGCGTAATTGAGTGATATCCTTCAGCTACTAGTGGTATGTTGAGTACGAGGCTGAACGCTCCAGAAATGTTTGCTCTTATAAACGATAACCAGTTTCCATCAAGGTAAATGTAGACAGCCTGATACGGCATTAATCCCGTGGCTTCGACGTAGACCATACCAGGTGCTCTTACGGTCAATGGGTTAACCTTAAGGTCTGGTACAATTGTTACATCGGTGAAGCCGTGATACAGTAAGTCCTCCGTGTATGCTTCTACTGTGTACTTTCCACCAGGTATCAATGGTATCGTGTACGTAAGGAACGCATTGCCCTGTTCGTCTGTAACAACTCTTCCGATTTCTTCACCAGCGAATGCAACAATGATCTCAGTAAGTGCTGGTCCACCAGTTATGTTTATTGATATTGTTTCACCTACTCTTACGTATGGCTTATCAACAACTATGTTTAATGGTTTAGATGCAACCCATATTACTGCGTTGCAGATTATGTTCCATGCATCGGTTGTGAAGTACGTTGGTAGGTTCCATGAGGTTGGAGCAAACGAAGAGAGTAATGCCCATTTAACTCCGTTCTCGAACGTCTTCCATGCAATAGAGTTGCCTCTGACCACTCCTCCAGCAACAGTATCCGCTATTGCTTCACCAGAGAAGCCTGTGAACCAGGAGAAGTCTGCAGATGAGTACGTTACTATCAGTACATCTTGTCCTACGCTGTAGCCTCTAAGTATCGGGTGCGACCTTGTAACTCTTATGTATACTGGAGAACCCCAAGAAGAACCAACAACCGGTGGATCTCCGAGATACCGGTTTAGAACCTTGATACCGTATCCATGCGTTCCCCAGCTATCCATCCATACTACTCCAACTCCTTTTTCGAATGTGGCATTGAGGAATCTGAAGAACTCGGTTGCAGTTGGAAATGGAACCCCGTAGTAGCCTGCGTATACTACTACGTGGTACATGCCTGCTAGTATGTCATCCGTTAGCTGAGATATATTGGTGTAGCTCCTAGCATACCAGCCTCTCTCTTCGAAGAGCCTCTTCAGAATATCTCCGTAGTCGTATAGAGTAGCTATTCTTAGCACTGTGGGTAGAATTACGTCTCCTAGGTCTAGTAGAACTCCCTCTTCAACTGTAACGTTGATCAATCTTGGCTTGTAACCAGGAGCTGATATCCTCAGCGTGTATGCTCCTACTGGAAGCCACGTGTAGAAGTGACCCGTAGCATTGGTTGTTAGTTTAACCGGTGTATCGAGAACCTCAACGACCGCTCCTTCTAGTATAACACCATCAGCACCAACAACTCTACCCGTAATGTATCCGTGTGGTAACCTAGGTAAGTACACCGTGACAGGTGTGTACAGCTGTGGTTCAAGAGCAACTTTTCTAGCTGAATAGCTCTGCTCCTCAAGGAAGAACGCTATCTTAGCTAGCACTTGTGGTAGGAGTTCCCTGTTTACAGCACCCTGAGAACCTACAGCATACGACCATCCTAGTAGTATAGCGTTCTCGAGAACCCTCTGAGTATTGTTTGTGTACATTCCATCAGCTCCAGGCTCAAGGTACTGCATCCAGTAGCTCTCAGCCCAGCTACCAAGATAGTACCATGGTACCCCGGTGTTACTAATCCACTCGGCAACACCAACTCCAAATCTACCAAACCCTGGTCTAGTGTCATTTACGTATGCAAGTATTGTAAATCTACCAGTAGGATCTGTGAAGTTGTATATAGCGTAGTCTGCGTATGACCCAGTACCTAGATAGAAAACGTTTGGTGGAATATCTGGTGTTACATTAATGAATATTGGATGAGTCATGTTGAGCATTGTAACCTGAACGAATGTAGGTGATGGATATCCAATGAGCCTACTATTTGGTGCTGGGTATCCATTGGCTACTAAGGTGGTATTGAACAGAAGTAGTACGTCTATACCAGTGTATCCTGAGTAGCTTGTACCTAGCCATATCAGTGATGATCCAACAGCATCAGCCCATTGATGGAAGAGTAGAACTATGTCCGCAGGCGGGTATGAGTACGGGGACGGCATGGTGTGATCTATGATGACTACTGCTGGGTTTATCAAGCCGTTTACCCAGTCCTCTAATAGCTTTGTCATGTTGTTGTACTCTACTACTGGTAAACCAAGTGATGAAACAATGTCTTTCAAGTGTGGACGCGTGCGGTAGTCTACGTTGGCTAGGACAACCACCGTTGGTGGTATTTTCTCTAGTGTTATGTTTACCCATGTTATAGTGCTCGGTGCTACTATTACGCCTGTTACGTTTGCTTGTACATAGCCTGGTTTATACGCGTAAACAGTGTATATACCGGATGGAACGTTTAGCTCGTAGTAGCCTGCTGAATTAGTGTAGTTGTAGACTGGTGATCCAGCAACGTATGTCCATACAAGGGCGTCAACTACTGGGACACCTGTACCAGCTTCTACTACGTATCCAGCAATAGTTCCGTTACCAATCGGGAAGAGTGGTATGTTTAAGTACACTAGTTCAGCTTCGTCAATAGTAACCGTTGTTGAGTAAGGTGCGTATCCTTGTGCTGTTACGGTCAAGTTGTATCTTCCAGGTGGAACTGATACTGTGAATACACCGTTTTCATCGGTCACTGTTGTTAGATTCAGCTCTACTACTGTTACCAGTGCACCCGGTACAGGAACGTTGGTTATTGCGTTGTACACAGTTCCGGTTATTGTTCCGTTTAATAGTACTACTTCGACCACTACTGTTACGTTGTAGTAGCCCCATGCCGAGAATACTAATGTGTAGTTGCCTGGGTCTAGTGGGATCCTGAATCCACCCGTCTTATTAACAGGAACTGTGAGGTCAACCTCAACAACTGTAACCGTAGCCCAGGTTACCGGTTCACCTGTTACCTCATCGAGTACAAAGCCTTCTACACCACTCTTCTTAACGTACTCCAGTGCTTTCTTTACGGCTTCATAGGCGTCTACTCTACCCCATCCATACCTTATGTCTTGACCTGGATCACCAAAGTCCAACGCAGTAGAGTTTAGTATCAAGTAAACCTTCTCAGGAGTATCTGGCTCCGGTGTTATGTACCAGGCTGTAGCCTGCAGGATCAGTGCTACTAAGCCTGCAACGTGTGGTGTAGCCATTGAAGTACCGCTCCAAGCTTCATATCCACCACCGGGTACCGAGCTCGTGATCGATACACCTGGTGCTGAGAAGTCTGGCTTAATGTATGTACTCGGGTAGGTGTCGAAGAATGGCCATGTTGGAGGTGGTGAAGGCCATGTTACTACTCTTCCACTACTCCACGTGGCTACTGCATCGTTAATGTCCGTGGCGCCAATACCGAAGGCACCCCATATGTTACCGGGATTACTAGTTGTTCCCACACCACCGTTTCCAATTGCAGCCACTGGTACTATGTTAGCTAGTAGCATAGCTTGAATTGCTGGTAGTAGCTCGTTTCCATAGTACTCTGAGGCACCAAAGCTCATTGAGACAACGTGAGCTGGTAAACCAGTGTATATTCTGTTTCCAGCAGCATCAAGGTAGTATGGTTCAACAGTCCACTGCATACCAGCAAGTACCTGTGCGAATGTTCCACTTCCACCTGGTAATACTAGTCCATGCATGAGTGTTGCTCCGGGTGCTACACCTATGAGGATGCTGGTTGTATCTCCACCGAGAGCTGTTCCACTGCAGTGTGTTCCATGACCATGAGTATCGTACGGTGTTGTTCTGTAGGGGTTACCAGCGGAGTCGAATGCCATCCATCCACCTGGGTAGTAGGGGTCTCCGGGTATAACCGTGAGCATTTTACCTGCTAGTGCTGGGTGTGATATGTCCACGCCTGTGTCTAGAAC
>JAWAHD010000003.1:0-50619 GCA_038889555.1 Desulfurococcaceae archaeon | reverse complement strand
TGTAACCTGTGAAGAGCGCGTTTAAGCACAGGTTCTCTAGACCCCTCGTACAGTACTTACACCTACCACAGGCGTAGTAAAGCCATGGAACTCCTACTCTCTCACCAACAGCGACTCCTGAAACGTTTTTTCCAGCATCAACAACAGTACCTACTACCTGGTGACCAGGTACTATTGGAAGTCCAGGTGGTTTCAACTCACCTTCAACAATGTGAAGATCAGTTCTACAAACTCCACACTTTGAAACTTTAATGAGAACATCATCTTCACCTATAGTTGGAGTCTCGATCTCTGAGAGCACCAGAGGATCCTTCTCTATGCTATTATGCCTGTACAGAATCATGGCACGCATGCAGATCTCCGATACCATTATATCGGGTTGCATCTTATTTGAGAACCTATTTAAAGACCTACATAGAGTGCGCTTTAAAACATAGAGTTCTTGTTTCTCTCAGCACCAAAACCCTTAACCCTGTATTCGAAGTACACTAATGGGGTTTGCAAATTGGTTATTACGATAGTCTCCGGGCTACTACCATATGAATCCGGTAAAACCTGGTTCACGGTTTCAGTGGGATTAGCTCTTAGGAAAGCTGGTTATAGTGTAGGCGTCTTTAAACCAGTAGCTGGTCACAACATCTGGTATAGTCCAAGAACCTTCCTGGAGAGTATTAAACTGGGTATCCTCGTTGGAAACGATATTCTAGCTTACTATAGGAACAAGCTCGTGGATGACATACCAACATCTAACCCAATTGCTATCGCAGCACTACCTCCGGATCCCTTGAAGTATACGAGAATTGAAGACTACATGGAGAACTTTGAAAACATAGAAAGCATATCTGTTCTCACAAGAGTATACAACTGTAAACAGAGGTTTATAGAACACTACGTTCACCCCGAGAACACCGAGAAAGTAAGCAAAACGTGCAAACGCATAGTTGAAAAACTACAGGGAAGTTTAAATGCCAAGTCAAAACCTTTTAGTGATATCTCAAGGTACTTAACCTCGTTGCTGGTTGAAGAAGACCTAGATTACTGCTTGAAGACCATCAGCACAGGGAAGGACTTCGTTTTCGTGGAAGGATTCAACGATACCGTAACCCCCTACCTAAAGTTGCTGAACACAGCTAACGTGCTGGTCGTAGTAGCACCCAGCAAGGTGCTAGTGTACGAAAACATGGACCACGTTAGAGAAGTCATAAACGAAGCCATTAGCAAACTAGGCTATGAGGGGTTTAGAACACGCTACGTTGTACAAGAGCTAAAACCTGACTATGTGTTCGAAACAGGACTCAACCTCAAACCCACACCGAAGAGGGTTCATCTGGATTTCATAAAGATTCTGCTTGAAAACCACCGGTTGAACAGTTGATCCGGTGAAGTTACCTTAACGTTCCAAGGTACTCGTTGAAGAGGTTAACCTGAATCTTCTCCTGCTCTCTCTCGCGATCCTCAGAGTAGTAGTTACACACTAATCTTTCATCTCTGTATATGCAGTTTAACTTAGACGCATTTTCTTCGAGTGCTCTAATGTTCAATACGAATGGTAGGTCAAGAACCTTGCGTATTCTTCTTCGGTACTTGCTTTCTGACATCACTTTTATGGCATCACTAAGCTTTGCCGCCTTCTCGGGGTCCGGGAAGACTACTAGCCCCCATTCTGCTAGTAGTGTTAAGTACTTTGCAGTTGCCTTGTAATCACTTGCTATATCAGCTATGTCCTTGAATACCGGTAACCTACCGTTTCTAGCGGAGTCTATCATGGTTTTAAACAGAGCGTATTCGAGTCTATTGAAAATCCCGTTATTTAACTCAACTGGTCTTTTATCGGGTGCTCTTACCTTGAATGGTTTGAACCTGGGTACTCTGTAGGCTAGAAACACCACTTGTTTAGCTTTGCTAAGTTCTTCTCTTAACTGCTGAATCTCGTTTTTCTTTAAAACCTCAGCAAGCTTCCCTAGAGATACTGTTACTTCAGTACTCATGAAAGCACACCTAGGTACCGAAGGACTACTCATAGTATGAGACCTTCTTAAATACTTGGCAATGACATAGATACTAACGCGGTGCATGGGGTTTGCGTAGACCCGGTAAGCTGAGCACGACGTTAATAGTTTTCTACATGCTTGGTTTTGTATCACTTTTCGCCGATGCTGTTTACGAAGGTGGTAGGTCTGTTAGTGGTGCTTATTTAAAGGAGCTTAACGCTCCAGCTTATGGTGCTGCACTCGTTGGGTTAGGGGAATTCATTGGACACTTGTTCAGGCTTCTCTCCGGTTACTTAGCTACAGTTTATCAATCATCTGGAATCATATGGGGTTTTACAATAGCTGGCTACGCGTTAACAGCTTTTGGTATACCAATGTTAGCATTTGCGCCAGCATGGAGTTACGCTGTTGCACTATACATAGCAGAAAGAATTGGTAAGGGGTTGAGAGCACCAACAAGAGATGTTATTCTAGCTGAAGTTTCAGAGGATATGGGGTTAGGTAAGGGTTTCGGAGTACACGAGCTACTGGACCAGGTTGGTGCTTTTCTAGGACCTCTCATGGTAGCTTTCGTAGTAGCATACTTTGGCTATAGATGGGCTTTCATACTGCTACTAGTACCCGGTGTAGCCTCTCTATCTCTAGTGGTATTTTCTTACAGGTTGTACCCCGCGCTCAGGAGCGTTTCAATGAAGAAGTCCACGTCAACTCTACGTAGCATAGATAAAGCTTACTGGATTTACGTAGTAGCTTCAGGATTTCTTGCGCTAGGATTCATGCACTGGGCTATAGCATCATATTACTTAAAGTCCATGAACATTGCTAGTGACTACGAGATCGGCTTAATATACGCTGCTGCGATGCTTGTTGACGCAGCTGTAGCTGTTCCACTAGGTATTCTCTACGATAAAGCAGGATTTAAAGTGTTCATAGCACTACCCTTACTATCCTTCGCCTTTCTCTCACTGATCTTCGCGCTGCCAGCTTTACCGAGGTTTTTCATCTACGTACTAGCTTTACCATGGGGCATCGTAATGTGCTCAGAGGAGAGCGTTATGAGGGCTGCACTAGCCAGGATAGTTGAACCATCCAATAGACCCATAGCATATGGAGTTTTCAGTGTAACGTTCGGTGCTTTCTGGGCTATAGGAGGGTACATCTACACTACTCTACTGAGCACGCCCACTATAGCTCTCTCCTACGGACTAGCCTCGAACATGGTGTCGCTCGTACTATACCTGTATCTCATGTCAAAGTGAGCACCGCTAAACCGACCTTTGCAAGCTTCCTTTCAGATCATCATCGCGATTAGTACAGCACTTACAGCTGAAGATGCGAGAACGCATGAGAGCGCCGAATTCGTGAGCAGTATATAGTTGAATATAGTATCTTTAGATAGCGAATATAATGCTCATTGGACGTTTTGCTGTAAAGGGGGTTCACGTGGAGCTTGCTCTGCTTATTATTGGTTTAGGACTTGCTGGAGCATACGCTATTGCTATTGGAAGCAACGACATGGCTAATATCATAGGAGTTGTCGTTGGTAGTAGGCTGGTAAGATACAGGGTTGCAATGATACTGTTCGTTACCAGTGTTATACTGGGTGCTCTTCTTCAGGGGTACATGGTTATGAAAACTCTTGGTCGCGGTGTTGTCACATCACTTGATGTCTACGGGGCTGTTGCAGCATCCATTGCCGCTATATCATGGGTTCTTCTCGCCTCACTACTCGGTCTCCCGGTTTCTACATCCCAGAGCGCTGTTTCCGGTGTACTCGGTGTTGGCTTAGCTTACATTCTTGCAACAGGTGACTGGTCACTCGTGAACTTTAAGGTTGTTGAGAGAATAGTGCTTAGCTGGGTTACATCTCCAGTACTAGCGATAGCCCTGAGCGCAGGCTTATACTTGGTTTTTGAAAGAGCTCATAGATCAATTCACACTAGCGAGAAGATTCTAAAAGCGTTAGCACTGTTTTTCGCAGGCTTTGATGGTTATGCCTTTGGTGCTAACGACGTGGGAAACGCTACAGGTGTATACTTAGCGGTCATCGGGGCTTCGATCGCGAGTTCTTTCGCGCTAGGAGCAGGAGGTTCTCTTCTTTTGGCTTTGTACGGTGCTGTATTCATAGCTCTTGGTGGTGCAATACTAGGAAGAAAGGTGACTGAAACTGTTGGCTATAGAATCACCAGGTTAGACCCGGTGGGTTCTATGACTTCTTCACTAGTATCTGCTACATCAACGTGGATTTTCACCACAATTCCGTACATGCTGTTCGGCTACGGAATGCCTGTTTCAACAACCTACATAACAGTAGCTACCGTCATTGGTGTGGGCATAGCTAAGCACAGAAGTATAAAAGGCGTTGACCTGAAGGTTATAGCCATGATTCTGCTATCATGGGTTCTGACTCTACCAGTTGCTGCAGTAATTGGTTTAACAACCTACATTGCATTAGTATCACTCAGGGGTGCATAACCATGTCTACTTGGAGCTGGATTTCGAGAACTCGTGAAAACATAGCACTAGAACTCTACGTTAATCTCCTCGAGAAGATCTACATGGTTGTTGAACACGCCGTAGAGGCTTTAAAAGCGTACTCATCTACAAACTACGAGAAGCTTGCTGAAGAGTGGAGAAGGGTCTTTGAGCTAGAGAGAGAAGCAGATGTTGTGAAGAGGAAGATAATCGAGGAGTTATCCAAAGGGCTACTGCACCCTATTGATAGAGAAGAGGTAATGAGACTGGTTATAACAAGTGATGACATAGCGTCTAAGGCTAAAGCATGGACAAGAAGACTTACATACGCGGTTCACGAGGATCTTCCTCTAGATATCATCAACATGGCTATTGAGATAGCATCCAATGTTAGCGAAGCAGTTAGCTTGTTAACTGAGGCTTCCAGAAGACTTATTGAAGGCGACAGGAAACGAGTTTTAGAGATCGCAGAAAAGGTTGAACACACCGAAGAAAGAGTAGACGAAGCTAGAGCTAACATCCTCGAGAAGGTCCTATCGTACTGTAGCACAGCTAAAGTGTCATCCTGTATTCTGATCAAGGAGATAGTTGACATCATCGAAGAAGCTGCTGATGATTGTGAAGATGTCGCAGACGTCTTAAGATCCATTGTGCTATTGAGGTGAACTTCTCGATACTAGTTAAAACCAAGTAGCGTTCACTACTTAGTCTCCCAACGAGAGTGATCCATCAATCATTCATTCTATTCGGTAAGACTTCTGAGGTGGAACGCTAAGGTTTACCAACAACCTCAGCTATGTATAGTTCATCTTTGTCTTCAACGACGCGTACAACGTATGAGTCCTGGATCTTAACTCTGTATTTGCCTGGGTTTACAGCTAGTAGTGTTTTACTATCGTACAGTCCTAGGTACTCTCCTCTGAGCCAGCCGCGGGCTATAATGTGGACTGTTACTAGATCGCCTTTCATTAAGATCTTGCTGATCCTCTTAGCGTAGTGCATTCCCCACTCGTTCATTGTCCACCTGAGTTTAACTCCTATTTCACGCTCCAGCTTTTCAACGTAATTCCAGAACGCACTCCAAGTCATTTCAGCTATTCTCTTTCCACGTCCATACTTATGCTTAATGAATTTTTGTACAGTAACCGGAGGCCATTTCTTTCCTGCACCTACTCTTATTGCCCACTTGATGACTTCAACTACATCGTCTTCGTTAATACCTGGTAAAAGAACAGGTGTTACGTGAACATCTATTGGTGTTTCCCTAATGGTGTACTCAATGACGTCGATCACTCTTCTAAGATCGTAAGCGGGAGTTCCGTAGAGAACCTTGGCTTTATCCGGGTTCAGTGTTTCAATACTCAGGTTTATTCTGTCTAGTCCGGCTTCAGCTAGCTTGTCGACGAGCGTTCTGGTTAGTAGCATGCCGTGGGTTTCCAAAGCCACAGTTTTAACACCTCTTATGCTCTTCAGCGATTTAACTAAGCCCGGTAGATCAGGGTACGTGAGAACATCGCCTATGGTATCCAGTAGAACCTCTACGTTGCACTCCTTTTCTTCAACAGCCTTTGTAACCTCTTCAACTATCATCTGTTGATCAACTATGAATTCAGCCCACCTGCTTCTTGATCTTAAACCAGCGTCAACACTGCAGAATACACAGTTCTGAGGACATATCGTCGTTGGTCTTACCTGTAGCACATTAGTACCTCTATCTATCACTCCGAATGCTATGTAGCCTCTGCCAGGTATCCCATGTGGAACCCTGTAGATTGATCTTCCATCCATGAACTTGCCAATTACGGGTAGCTTGACTGCTTCTCCGTTTAAGAGTTTGCTCATACACGTGACCTACGAAGCAAGTGGTTTCCTGTTCTTCATGGGTTAAAGAGCGTGTATTATCCTTAATAGTTTCAACTAGTTTGCTAAGTATTCAGGTAGCAAGGAAGATGCGCTATGCCTGATCAAGTTGAGCTGAGAATAGCTTCTGGAACGCTGGTACTTAGTGCTAGTCAACTAGTAGCACTTTTGCTGGGCGTTGCGTTCAGCGTGGTTATCGCTAGGCTTCTCGGACCTGAAGACTATGGACTAGTTGGTGTGTCACTCATATACCCGACGATGATCGTAAGCATTCTAGAGCTCGGCATGGGAAACGTGTTAATAAAGTTCACATCGGTTTCAAACCCGAGAAGAGATCTATACGCGTGGTCGAGCATAGGCTTAAGGTTCGTTCTTGGATTCATAGGTTGCATCCTAACCTACGCTTTAGCTGATGTATTCGCACAATTACTAGCCAGACCCTACATCGCATACTACATAAGAGTTCTCTCAGTTTATGTTCTTGCTCTTAGTGTTCTAAACACGCTCGGGCAAATTTTCATTGGATTAGGAAGATTTAGGATTGCTGGTTCAATAAGTATAGCTCAGTACGTTGCTAAGGGCGTTATAGCCGTATACCTTGTTCTACTTGGATGGGGTGCTTTCGGAGTGGCTGTTTCCTACAGTTGTGCTTATGCACTACTGTGCGCTATGTACTTTGCACTGTTCTTGAAAATCTCTAGAAAACCTGCTTTTTCAAGAACCGCGCTACTTGATATTATCTCACTAGCTTTCCCACTGTACCTAGCATCTTTAGCTGGGCTCGTTGTTGGCCCGATCGTTGGAACCATGCTTGCTCAGCACGCATCTAACTACGACATTGGTAACTACAATGTGGGATCTACTGCTCTTTCACCTATCAATGTCCTAATGTACTCGATTACAGCCTCAGTACTCTCGCTGCTTCCTGTTATAGAAGATAAAGTAGAACTTAGGAACAGGGTTGCAGTACTAGTGGTTTACTCTTCACTTATTCTAACCTTTCTAATTGGTGGATACACTGCTGTTCTATCACCCTTGGTTCGTATCCTCTACGGCTCAGGATTCAGGGATGCAGCAACGTATGCTCTTCTACTAGCAATAGGCCACATTGCAAACGCTGTTCTAACCGGTGGAGTTTTAAGTGGATACTTTATAGTTACAGGGTATACCAAGTGGAATAGCATTGCAGGAGTCATAGGAGCCTTGACGACATTAGTATCCGCTCTCGTGCTAATTCCGTTGTTTAAAGCATCTGGAGCCGCTTTATCCTACACCATTGGTTTAACTGCATCCGCCGCCCTGATGTACATTGTAGCAAAGAAAGAGTTCTCAATTAACGTATCGCTCGTCTCTCTCACTAAAGCGATCATACCGGTAATTGCTGGAATGATTGCTTCACAAGCTGTATTAAGGTATTTCAAGAGCTCGGTGTTGCTTGACTTTGTAACCTCTGGTACTGTATACACGGTGGTCTACCTAGCGATACTACCACTTCTCGTAGACAAAAGTACTATTGAGAACATTGTTGAATTCTCGTCGAAGCTAGCCTACATCGGATTCGTTATTAGAAACCTAGGGTATCTGTACTTGAGGCTCCTAGGGTTTCTTTCGAAGTTACCGTAACAACCGAGCGTTCGGAAACCAGGTAACGTGAACAATCGTTCACCAAAAACGTGTTATCGTATTCTTGCTTCGTATAGTACTACCAATGCGACTAGAAAGATCAACGCTACTGTAATCAAAAACTCAATGATAGCTCTCGCAAGGTTGTTTCTTATTCTTCTCTCGCATAGAATGAGAGTTCCGAAGTAGCCGTGAATGAGAACGAGAGCTACTAGGATCAATCTCAAAACTCTATCTGTATGAATCGCGCGTGCATTGGGTATCAGTATGCGGCTTGGAACAAGCATTTCATAGCCTGTTATCAGGTAAAGCAGTGTTAAAATTAGCAATGGTATAGACGTTGACTCCACGAGCATTAGTGATAGTTTCAGTATCGCTGGTTTAAATGTTGACCTTCTCTGGCTACCGACCACGCCTTACCCCCTCTATGTACACCCATACATCCTCAAAGGAGACTCTATACATGGTTTTAGGGACACCAATGGGTATTATGTACATTGGAACCTCTTCTCTTAAAGCCCCTAAAATGCTCTGAACACTCTCATCGTAGAATGCGCCTACAACCACTGTGCCGTAGCCTAACGCTGTTGCCATCAGGTACACGTTTTGTCCGAGGTGACCAACTTCCATTGGAACATACCTTACTCTACCTCTCTCACCGTAAATTCTCGTAGTTCGCTCGAAAACTGCACAGACTACTAGGCTAACAGGAGCTTCTTTAACCCATCTTTGACCTAGTGCTGCAGCTGCAAGTTCATCGCGTACATCACCCTCTTTAACCAGGATGAGAGCGTGCTTGTGAACATCGTACTTGTAGACACCGGGTTTTAAGTAGTGTGTTTGGTTTATAGAAACCCCTCCTTCGCCTACAACAACGTATACTTCTAACGGATACGTAGCTCCAGCACTAGGCGAGGCGCGAAGACCCCATCTAGGCTCTGTAATCCCATACGCACTCCACAGGATCATAGCCAAATGTTCGAGTTTAATAGGGTCATCTGTGTATTCTCTAATACTTCTCCTCAGAAGAATGGCCTCTTCAACACTAATGTTTGTCATCCTAGTAGGAAGTGGTAAGTAGATAACATCCTCATGTAGCTCAAGCCCTGGTACTCCTATGCGAGCAGAAGGTCTTTCGAAAACCATGAGCAGCACGTACGCTATGATCGCGAGAGACAGGAGAACACCAGTAATAATATGAAGTTTCCCTAGTACAGCATAGGCTCTCTGGAGAGTCTGCACAGACTCTCACCTACTCCCCTCTATGAAACCAGTTTCGTATTATCTTTCCCGCTGTTATCAACATGGTAGAGTGCGTTCCCATAATTGTTCATGGTTCTGCAATTTCCATGGTATTGTTCAGCAGAGTTATTATGTCGTCTTGTATTCTTAGTTAACACCTAGGTGTTGATGAAATGTACGAGGAGCTCAAGGTTAAGATCATTGAGGTTATGAAGTTCCTGGAGGAGAAGGGTTTAAACTACGGTAAAAGTGGGAACGCTAGTGTACTGGTTAGGAGTAAGGGTCATGTTGTTATAACTCCGAGTGGATTAGACAAGTCGAAGCTGAAGCCTGAAGACGTTGTTGTGACGGACCTGGAGGGTCGTGTGATCGAGGGTTTTCATAGACCTAGTTCAGAGCTTCAATTGCATCTCGCGATCTACAGGGAATACAAGCACTTTAATGCTGTTATTCATGCACATACCATTTACTCGACAGTTCTCTCTGTGATCAGAAATCCCTTACCACCTATTCTAGAAGAGCTCGTTCTATACACTGGTGGTGATGTAAGGGTAGCCGAGTATGCTCCGTCCGGAACGTGGACTCTAGCTGAGAACGTGGTGAAGGCTTTAAAGGATAGAAGCGCCGTAATGCTAGCTAATCACGGATTAGTTGCTTGTGGTAGAACACTCGAAGAAGCCCTCGAAGTGCTAGTTCTAGTGGAGCGTGCAGCACAGATCTACGTGTTGTCTAGAATGCTTGGATCGGTTTCACCCCTGCCTCCTTCAAGCATAGAGTTTCAAAAGAGAATTTACACAGAGAGAGTAGGTTCATCCTAGTGGTATTCTGATTGCTATTCAATGATGATCAACTAGTACCGATGGTTTAAGATAAGGCGGCTTGTGAAAGCTTACCGTTTTCCCAAAATTTTAACTCTCAAAGTAATTAGCATTGATTAGGGGTTCTTGGTGAAATGACTGGCGATATAGCTACACTGCTAACTATGGTTGCGGTGTTTGCCCTTGTAGACTCGGTAGATCCGTGCATTTTCATGTTATTTGTCTCCATGCTTACATCATCTGCTCTGGTGAACGTCAAATATGCACTGAAGATAGGGTGC
Source organism: Desulfurococcaceae archaeon (assembly GCA_038889555.1). Lineage (GTDB taxonomy): Archaea > Thermoproteota > Thermoprotei_A > Sulfolobales > Desulfurococcaceae > UBA285. The sequence goes on along the minus strand of JAWAHD010000003.1, from coordinate 40,329 downwards.
GCTTTCATACTGAGTGTTTACATAGGCTACGTCATGTTTGGTCTATTGCTAAGGTACGCTGCTTTATCGCTACCAGCTTATCTACTTGTTCTCGTAATGGTTCTGTACGCGTTAACGACGTTAACGATGACGCTGAGAAGAGAAAAGAGCTCCGAGGTTGTATGTAGAGAAAACGATGTACCGTGTTGGCTCATTAACAAGCTCAGGTTAAACACCATCTCAGTAAATGCTGTTTCTGCAGGGATTGTAGGCTTTATTGCCTCTTTTACACTACTACCCTGCTCAGCTGGACTATACATCCTCTACAACTACACCACTAGGAACTTTGGGTATGAGCTCTGGATACCATTAACCCTACTCTACGTCTTCATCTTTGTGCTACCCTTGATCCTGATTATGCTTAGCATTGCAGGTTTAGTTAAAAGAAGAGGAGTCTACACAGCACTCACCAAGTACGAAAAACAAGTTAAAGTAGCTGCAGCTATTGTAATGCTAATACTAGCTGTCCACATATACTTGACCAGGATCTAGTGTTGCGCAGACGCAACCAGTAAGCGATGGGTGAAACTCTAGCTCCTACTTAACCGCAATACTTCTACTTGTTGAACGAGTGTTCATCGATACTTAATAATTCCTCGAGTCAACCGTGGTTACTGCTACGCGAGATTAAGGTCGTTCTCTCTATAGTTGTGTTTATGGAATTCGCTGAACAATCTACTTAGAAGAAGGATTGCCCCAAAGTAGTGAATGAGCGTCATTCTAGAGACTAGCACTGATTATTCCCAGCATAACTAGAAATGACCCCAGGAAAACCCTGGGAGATATCCTTTCGGATGCTATGATCCTCGTTGTAACCTGCGATAGAACAGGGGTTAAAGCAGTTGCTATTGCTGTTAACGATGGTCCTATCCTGTATATAGAGTAAATGAATAAGACCATTCCAACACCCCACCCCAGAATACCCGTAATTGATGTAGCTATTAGAAGATCTCTGCTCAATCTGTGCGCTTCACGAAATAGAATGCTAAGAGGGATCATTACTAAGAACACTATTGCTAGTCTTATAATGCTCAGAGTTACCGGGTCTACGTAATCGCGTACTAGCCTGATGAGAACTGTAGCTAAACCCCAGTTAACGCCAGCAAGAAGAGCGTAAGCTATACCCGTGATCCTGAACGTAAAGCTGTTTGATGATACTGCAACCACCACACCTGTGAAAGCTAGTACACCGCCAAGAATCATCCATGTTGTTGGATACTCTATGTGCAGTATCAACGCAAAAAGCCCCGTGAAGAATATGTACGTATAGCTTAGTACAACGGCTAAAGAACCCCCTAGCTTCTGAATAGCTTTTACGTAGAAAGCGTCGCCAACAGCGGGACCAGTTATTGCTGACAGTACGATCAGCAGTATAACAGTCGTATTGTTTAGCGAGTTTGCATTATAAGCTACCGTTCCCAGGGTTAATCCAGCCGTTCTCAACAATGCAATCACTACTAGCAGAAAGGAAGCTGCTAATAGTGCTCTAATAGAGGTGAATAGTAGAGGTGGTGAGTTCCTAGCCCACTTCGAGATAACAGCCGGGTTCAAGCTCCATAGAAGTGATGCAATCACAGGTACTGTAATATCCATCAACGGCAACCACCCTCTTCAAGGTTCGCGAGCCACTTGGTAGAGCACTTAGCTAAGCACTCGTATACATGTTTACGAAGGGACTCTGCATCCGTGAAGTCACTCCAAGCTTTCAGTGCACACATGTTTGGGAAAACTCGTGAAACCTGGTGTAAGAAGTCCTCTACATCATCAATGTAAATCACACAGTATAAAGCCTCCTCTAGGCCATGTCTTAATAGCGTATTGTAGAGTTTTTGAGCCATGAGGTCTTTCCTGGGGTGATCCTCTATGACGTAGTAATCTAACAGTTTTAAAAGGTCGACAGTCCTTAGTGCATCAACAGCTATACTTTCGTTGTTCCAGCTTAATACCACTGTTACAGCTCCCTGATCGCGGGCCCATTTGATCAGCTCTACTATTTCTTTGTAAACATTTACTACTCTTCCCTTGGAGTCTCTAAAGGAGTACTCGTTGATCTTCTGGAAGGGTGGATCAAGTTTAGAGATGTCTTTGCAATCCCACAGTGTTCCATCCAAGTCTATGGCCAGTAACCATCTTTTCTTCATGGTGAATTCTTCCCGTTCATCAGCTACACAGAGAGAATAATACTGCAGGTATTTATAGTAGTTATAAAAACCCGTACTAACATCCATCAATATTCCAGAGGTGTAGTATTCGGTTATGACTTAACTACATAGAGTACCTGGAGACCTGGTTATCGAGAAAGCGGAGTTTAGAGACCTTGAAAGTCTCACTAGAATATACTCAGACTCCGCAGAAGCACTCGGTAAAGACGATATTGACTGGGTAAGAGCTGTTCTCAAGTCTAACTCGAAAAGAATAATCGCTATTGTTGCAAAGTACAATGGAGCTGTTGTCGGGTTTGCTATTGCCTATAGAAATGGAAAACGTGCCTACATTGACAGCATTGCTGTAGACAAAAACCACCGAAGCATGGGCATAGGAAGAGCTATTCTAGAATACCTCGAGAAAATTTTCCTTGAAAAACGAGTAAAATTGATATTTCTAAGCGTAAAGAGCTGGAATGTGCGAGCACTCGACTTTTACCTCAGGAACGGATATGGTGTGAAGAGCGTTGTTTTGATCCTCCGCGCAAACCCAAGTGAGATCAGAGCTGAGCAACTAGATGACTACGTGATAGAGGTCGTAGAAGCTGGGCTTGTAAAATGGCGTAGGGTTAAACCAACCGTTCAATGGTGTAAACTAGTTGACAACGTGGATATGACTATATACAGGAAGCTCTATAAAACGGAAAAAGCGGTAATCACAAAGAAGTCCGGAAAAACGAGAGCGGTTGCGATCTATAGTATAAACGATGATTTAACCGTGGACAGTATATACCTATCATCATACAACAACGACGAAGACCTAGTTGTTCTGCTCAACGCCTTAAAGCAAATCGCACTTCACAGTAGAGCCAAGGCAGTTGAAATACCTGTAGACGCCACGAAGAAAAACCTAGTTAGAATCCTCGAGGAATATGGTTTTAAAGTATCTGAAGCCGAATACCTGCTTTACAAAGATCTAAGCTCATTCAAATAGCGTAGTACATGATCAAACTCTACGGAAAGCTTCAATCCCGGCTTCTTGCAGTCCGGCTGATCTAATAAGCGTACGTGGTCTTGGAAACAGGGATCGAAGTTCTGTTTCTATTGAGAACTTGAATTGTGGAGTTCAACTAGATGATAAGTTTGCCTGTTTTCCTATCAAACACGAGTATCTTGTGGATGTTAACCTTGAGGTAGATTTCATCTCCTGTTTGAAGTCCCATTGACGGTGGAGCTTTCACCTTAACTAGGTCTTCCCCTAACAGTACGTTTACTATGTTCTCAGAGCCTAGAGCTTCAATAACGTCAACCTTCACCTTCATAACACCCAGTGAAGTTTCAAACGGAGTTTTAGAGACTTCAATGTGCTCTGGCCGAATTCCAACTAGGACTTCCTTTGTTCCCTTGTTTACTAAGACCTCGGCAAGTTCTCGCGCTAGTGGTAGTTTAAGCACATCGTAGCAATTAAGCTGGTATTTCGTTACGAATTTTTCCGCTTCAACTATAACTTCGTAGTTTTCCCGAAGTTCTTCTAGCTGACAGTTTATAATGTTCATTGGTGGTGAACCTATGAAGGTTGCAACGAAAGTATCTGATGGTCTATGATAAAGCTCGTCGGGTGTACCGATTTGTATGGCCTTCCCCTTGTTCATAACAGCGATTCTGTCGCTCATACTCATGGCTTCAACCTGATCGTGTGTAACGTATATCGTCGTAATACCGAGCGTCTTTTGTAGTTTTCTCAGTTCTCCTCTCATTAGAACTCTTAACTTAGCGTCGAGGTTGCTCAGAGGCTCGTCTAAGAGCCATACTTTGGGTTTTCTAACAATAGCTCTTGCGAGCGCAACTCTCTGCTGTTGACCACCGCTAAGCTGTGAAGGGAGGCGATCTAGTAGGTCTTCTATCCCTAGGAGTTTAGCTACTTCAACTACTCTTTTTCTTATATCCTCAGCTGTTAACCCATACTGCTTCCTTCTCACTTCAAGCGGGAATGCAATGTTTTCGTAAACAGTCATATGTGGATAGAGTGCGTAGTTCTGAAATACCATTGCTACATCTCTATCTTTGGGATGAAGATGCGTGACTACTCTATCATCTATTAGAACATCTCCTTCATCCGGGAACTCGAGCCCTGCTATTATTCTGAGAGTTGTTGTTTTACCACACCCCGATGGACCTAGTAGCGAAAAGAACTCGCCATCGTTTACTTTAAGACTCACATGGTCCACAGCTACGACTCTACCAAATCGCTTAGTAACACCTCTTAGCTCAACTTTTGCCATTAACTCTTACACCCCCAAAAGTTAGAATAGGGACAAGGAACTAAAAACTAAAAACTAGCTAAAACCTAGCTACTCGATTATTGAACTACCTCCTGCGCTTTAACAGAACAAACCCTACAGCTACTACCACAGCGATCGCGATGATTGCAACTATAAGAATCCATGGATACTCAGGTGCTGGAGTTGTTTCTATCGGTGTTATTTCGGGTTCACGAAGACCTACTCCTCGTACTCTCGCTAGTGTTCTAGTGGCTGGGTCAAAGCTTCTCAGCATACTGTACTGGTCTTCTTTCGTAGGCGCAAGCAGGTCCATTACGTACGGAAGAACATCCTGAAGAATCGCCATAGCGTACTCCGTTGGAACATAGATGTTCCATTCACCCTTGGATGGTAAAAATGGCCTGATTCTGTTAGCACCATAACCATCGTGACTCGTAACAGCAACTACGAATATCCATTTATCCACATTATCAACATCGTACATGACTGTTTTAGAAACCTCTACTATTACAGCGTTCTCCGCGTGATCTGCGTTAACTCTTAGTAAGCCGTTTTGAACCAAAGGCTCGTCTCTATCATAGTAGTAAAGTGCTGTTCTTTCACCTCTGGGAAGCGGATCTGTTCCCCAGCCAGGTGCAACAAGTATAGCCATGTGCCAGCCGTGTTCTACAATGATGTTTAATGCTATAGCTTCGTATTTCCCTTCTGTTTGTAGAGATGTTTTAATGTAAATATGTACTTGTTGCAAACTCCAACCGTTCGGTCCACCCCACGGGTTTCCACCCAGCGTTGCGAAGTACGTAATGAAGATGAACCTGTCACCAGCGTCTATTACCACAAACCTTGTTAAATCAAATACACCTCTAGCGAATACAGGGTTCAAGGGATACTCAAAGCCTCCTGGACCATCATCATCACCTACTGGGTCCTTAACATCTATGATCACTCTACCCATTAGCAGTGGTGAAGGTATCGGTATGTACAGCTGGTAAGCCATGTCGTACCTCGAAGACCACTCGTAGAGTTCATCGTTAACGTAAACAGCTATTGCGAAGTAGGCTGGTTGACCCATTGCTAAATCCAGTGCTAGTATACCAGCTGATACCTCTACAACGTAGTTACCAGGAGATCCACCAATTGCTAGTGTAGCCTCTCCGAGAGCTACCCAAGTACCGTTCTCAGCTTTGCTGATCTGAGCTCTTCTAGTGCCCAGATCGATCAGTACTTCGCGTGTAAGGTATATAGCTAGATCCACTGTTGCGTTTCTCGGGTATAACACGTAGCCAGGGTTAAACGGGGATAAACTTGCACTTGGTGTTGCAAAGTACACGGCGATCTTGACATTGTCTAATCTCTGAGCACCAATAACGAACGCGAAGTACACTTTTTCGCGGTCTACACCTACGTATGCTCTTGTAACAATGCTTCCTACAACTAGCTCAAGGGCTTTACCTTCTCTCGATGCTGTTCTCCAGAGGTCCTCTAGCACACCGTCAACAACCGGTGGTTTATCAAGCATCGAGGGAGGTACGAGGTTTATTAAACCACGTGGTGCACCATCCGGGTAAGCGTATGAAAGCAGATACTCTGGTGGCTTGATCCCCGCAAGCTCATAAGCTCTTCTCAGGTAGTTTTTGTAGAGGGGATCGAAGGGTGCTGGAGAGCCTCCGCCGTCACCTCCATACCACCAGAACCAGCAGCTTGTTTGCGCTCTCATAATGTACTCTGCTACTTCAGGGAATCTAGCGTAGAGTTCCAGAAAGCTTCCAACGTTGAGCTTTCTGAGAACATCCTCGCGTGCTTTAATAAGCCACATCCACGCAACGTTTTCCTGTCTATGACCAATCCAGATTGATAGGTCTCCACCCCAGGAACCCTCAGGTAATCTAGCAGTAACCCTTCTTCTTGGGAGATCACCGTAAGCATCACCATAACTGTTCAACGGCAAGTTGGATATATCCTTCTTTTCCAAGTCCAAGTACAAGTATTCTCGTTGTGGTAGTGGTTTTGCTACGTTAGAGAACCTTTCAACGAATTCTCCTGGCGTAATGGTTTCTACAATACCTAGCCTCTGCAGTTCTTGCAATCTCGAGTAAAGCTTATTGAGAAACACAGTTCCGAACTCTGGGTAATGCTCCCAGGGGTTCTCACCATCGAGAGCTATTACAACCACTCGAGGTCCTCGAGCTTGTCTTGCGTAACTAAGAAGCCTGTTTACCAGGTCGTTAACAGCACTGTCTTGATCCCATCCTGAGTACTGAAAGCTTATCAAATTGCTGATCTCGGTTTCTCTGAAGAAGATGTAGATTCTACCCTCAGGAAAGTCTATGTACCATGGAACACCCAGGTCTTCTATAGAGGCAACGTTGGCACCTGTTTGTGAAAGCACTGTGCTATCCGTAGTAGTCCAAGAAATACCAGCTCTTCTGAAGATCTGTACAGCGTACTCGTTTACAGCCTGCTCAGCTGGCCATATGCCTATTGGTGTGTAGTTGAAATATCTCTGAAACACCTCTACACTCTTGACGACATGCACGTGTAGATCGTCGGCTAAGCCGGAGTCTACTAGTAGTGGAGCAATCGGGTGTCCGTAGGGTACAGGTATTAGCTCCACTTGTCTTCTTTCAACCAGCTCTTTATACGCTGAAACGACCTTCGACATGATGCTTCTGTGAACTAATAGCACGTACCTAAGGTCATCGAGCGTGAAGTTCGGGTAACGCTCGTTGTACGCTTTCTGCATTAAGCTGTATGCAAGAGGGTACTCTTCTTGAGCCACCTGTGGGTCTATCCACAGGAGGTTGAAGAGAACCGCGAGATCAACTACTGTTTGGTTCAGCAGATTACCGCCTGTGAATCCGTCTACAACGCAGTCAACGTATTCCTCCGGAGTTCTAGCCGTTGTTAAACAGGTGCTATGGAGTCTCTGAGCTAGATCTCTTAGCTCCCTGTACCTAGGTGATCTATCAACTATCCTTGCCCAGTTTATGTCGAAGAATCCGCCTGGTATTCTGAGCATAGAGTATACGTCGCTGCGGGTTACGGTCTTGTTTGCTACTCTCCAAGATATGATCTCTCTAATGTCCATTTTTCCGTTTTCAACGTAGTCTATTATCTGCGTAAGTAAGGATCCGGAGAACGTGAATGTTGCTTTTAATTCAGGGTACTTAGAGAGTATGTACGCCATCTTGTAGTAATTACCAACACCGTGCATTCTAACCCATGGTAGTTCAAAGTATGTTTCATCGATGCCGTAGTACCAGGGTTGGTGATAATGCCATATGAACGCTACGTATATTTTTTGACCCTCAGCCTGTGGTACACTAACGAGAAACAGTGGTATGATTAAACACGCTATCGTTGCAATGGAGAAGATCCGCCTGAGTAATAATGCCATACTATGTACTCACCTCGTTGTTTCCGCATTGAGTTTGAGGTTTATTAACCTTACCTATTTAATCCCGGTGATCAAAAAACTATTCCTGGTGGTTTTATTGAGGTGGATGTGCAACACCTGTGGTTTCAGCGATCACGCGTTCAAGGCATACTACTGGAAGTGTCCACGTTGTGGAAGTCCTCTTTCGGTAGATTACGAAATTACCGGTGAAGTTCTCTCTTCTAGGAACATCTGGGAGAGGTATAGAGGGTTTATTCCATTCAAACCCGAGAAGACCCGTGGTGAAGGTCTTACCCCATTAGTTGAGGAGGTTCAAAGCTCGCACAGACTCTTGTTTAAGTTGGAGTACCTAAATCCCGGTGGTAGCTTTAAGGATCGCGGAACATCTCTTGCTATATACTACGGGTATAAAATGGGGTTTAAGAAAGCCGTAGTAGATACCAGCGGTAACACCGGTATCTCTGTTGCTTTGTTTTCGAAACTGTATGGACTTGAACCAATTATTGTTATGCCTAAGCAAGCTCCCGAGGGTAAAAAGAAAGCTGTTAAACGGCTTGGAGGAGTTCTAGTTGAAGCTGAAGGCAGAGTTGGAGCTACTACTGCGGTTAATGAATTTATAAAAAGCGAGGATGTATACTATGTTGCTCACCTGTGGAATCCTCTCTATATCATCGGACACGCGACAATTGCATACGAAGTTTACGAAGAGCACGGCGTTCCAGACTACGTTATAGCTCCCATTGGATCGGGTGGTCTAATACTCTCGTTAATACACGGTTTCAGAGCACTAGAATCAGCTGGATTATCCAAGAGAACGCCGGTCTTCATAGGTGTTCAAGGATACAGTTGCCAGACTGTGTACGAAGCTATGTACGGAGAACACGTTAAAGGAGAAGAGTCAACGCTAGCTGATGGAATAATGGTGGTTAATCCTCCGAGAACAGGCGAAATAGTCAGGAACCTTAGAGATACCGGTGGAAGAATAGTTCTAGTAGGTAACAGCGATATAGCCAAAGCGCATGATACACTGTGGAGCATGGGTTTCACCGTGGAACCCACGTCAGCAACGGTGTACGCTGCGTATGAAAAAATCAAGCATGAAATACCAAGAAATAGTAGTGTACTACTGGTGCTCACAGGCTCCGGCCTGAAGACCCTCTGAAGGTAAAAATATTAAGTTAAAACCACATAGTAGATAATGCCCGTGGGCACGGGTAGGCCCCAGTGTACTGGGGCAGTAATCGCTTGGAATGCACAACCACACATCACCCCTCACGTGATGCCATGAACTCCGCCCCGTGGGGCTGGTGGAGACGGAGCCCCCTCTGTAGAGAGGGGGTAAACCGTCTTAGCCGGGGGAACCAGGCCAGGCCCGGGAGGGAGCAACCTAACCCCGGACACCAGCGTTCACGGGTCACCGGAGGGAGCTAGCGTGAGATGGCTCTGGTGTGTGGTTGTGCATTCCAAGCGAAGCCGTGCCCACGGGTCTTCTTCTAGAACCTTGCACTAAGTAGCATTGTTACCACGAGAAGAGCTGTTACAGCCGTGTTCACCAGTTTTCCTGTCTTCTCACCGAGTAAGCTACTTACTATTCTTCCACCATCAGTTATGAACAGAGGCAGGGTGTTTATGAACATTATGCTAAAGTTTATCACAAAGCTCCACTGAAGAGCCTTGAATAAGTGGGTAAAGAACCTGGGTTTCACGAGATCAACTATGCTGCGGCGAGGTGCCAACGAGTATAGAGTTACACCGAGTTTGGTTTCGTTTTCACTTTTGAACACGATTACATCTTTAAAACCTTCGTTATCTCTGTAGACAAGCAGGTGTATTACTGATACTTCTTGGTTCCTTAATTGCTGTTCAAGAACACTCACTGATGCCTCCACACCATTAATTTCGTAGATAACATCGTAAGGTTTCAGCCCTGATCTCGATGCTAGACTCTCGGGTTCAACGGATACTACAGTTAACCCATAAGGGTTAACCACGTACTGCAGTATGAACATGAATAAAAGCATTAAAGCAAAGTTCGCCATTATTCCAGCAGAGAGCACTGCTACTTTTGCTAGTTTAGAAGATATCCTAAACACCTCTTCATCCACTTCAACAAAGGCTGCTGGAATGATCACAGCCAGTATAAATCCCCACGATTTTACCGGAATTCCCGATTTAACCGCTGCTTTAGCGTGCATATACTCATGTAAACCTACAGCTATGAACACTCCTATGAGAAAGAAAAGTAAGTCTTCACCTGTGATGTTGAGACCAGGTATGAGAACAATTATACCTCTTTCGCCTGATTGTACTCTATACAAAAGCGTGCTTAGCAGTGTTAGCACAGATATCAGAAGAGATGCACCGTAGACTAGTAATCCGAGTATTCCAAGCAGCTTTGCTCTGTTCTTTGAAGACGGGTTTAAGCTTTTACTTTTCTTAACCAACATTACAAGCCCGTAGTGCACTTCTGCGCTAGGCATGAACCTCCTAAGAAGACCAGCTCTGTACAGAAGGTTTATAGATGCCCATAAAGCTACGATGAACAGTACTAGCGTAATTGAAGTATCCATGTTCAACTCCCATTCAGCGATATATTTTCGAAGTCTTAATATTTCAGAAGCATAATTTCCACTTCTTCGATAGCTTAGAATATGGTGAAGCCGGTGGTCTACTTGACCTTGGTGTACTGATTTGGCGAGGACGAGAGCAAAGCCTACACCAGAGTACAGGGAGGTTGTGTACACAGCAGAGCACTGGAGTCTACTAAGGGAGCTGAGATCCTGCGCGAGGAAAGTAATGGAAGTCTTTGTGCAACATGGAATTGAAGTGTGGCTTCATGGTAGTGTTGCTAGAGGTGATGTTCGGAGAAAAAGCGATGTAGATGTCGTTATACCAAAGAGAACCTCGGGATACCTAGTTGAGTACCTGCTGGAGAAAGCGGGCTTTAAACCGTATGCAAGATACCTTGTTGTAGCTACACCTACAGCTACTGCTAAAGCGTACATAATTCTCGACGAAGAAGAGAGAGTCTCTGTGAATTTTCCAATAGTTGATTTCAGACCTCTCGAGCTGGAGTTTTACAAGTTCGGTGGCTATGTAACTTACGAAGAACTCCTGAAAGACAAGCGTGTTCCCGGTGTAAACAAAAACCTGCTTCTAGTAATCCCTACTTCAACAGGTCACATAGAGCTCCCTGTGATAGGCTACGAGGATTACGTGGCTAAAGTGCTAGGTGTTAGTGTAGACATTGTTAAAGAGAGAGTGAATGTTCTCACCAGGAGAGACGAGGTTGGTCGAACGGGTGTTTACGCTAAGCTTCCACTAGCACCCAATGAAAACTTCGAGGAAGCTCTGGAAAGGCTGTTTAAGAGCAGACCACTTCTAAGAAGGGTGTACTCAGACCTTTTGTAGTTTAAACCTAAGAATAGAGATTACACCGCCGAAACCACTGACTTCGGCTCCTACATCGCTTTTAGCTGAAACTATAGTTATATCAGCATTTCTCTTAACAGCGTTGTCCAGTGCGTCGTAGATCTTTCTTCTCTCCTCTTCATCGCTGGTTTTCAAAAGCTCGTCTACTACAACCAGCTTTGAAACTGCTCCGAAGAGCGCGGCTTCGTAGACGTCTTGAACACCGTATGTTACGAGACTTGGTTCTTTTACTAGAAGCTCCTTGAACTCTTCAAGCACGGTTTTTGCTTTTACTATTGCAAGGTCTCTTAGAACATTCTTAACCACGTCTCTGCCGAGAACCTCTCTAACGCCTTGACAACCGCCAGATGCTGTTGCATCGGAGTACGTTACCATGTTCAGCTTTTCTAGAACGGCTCGCTTGACTATGTTTTTCACCTCGCCGGGTCCAGCTACTATTAATGCGTTGACTTCTTCACGTGGAGCTATGCTTGTAATAGCGTTGACAACTTCTCTTATGTACTCTCTGAGGAGGTGTTCGTGATCAGCCGTGTATGCTTTGCTTGGTAAATTGTACGTGTACTCCCATACGTACTTTACTCCTTGCTCAGTGAGGATCCCTATGCAAGCTTCTTCGGGATCTACTGATACAACCATCACTTTCAGCCTTTTGAATGCAAACTTGCTGATGTAGTGTAGTTCGAAGTCGCTCCATTGCTCCTTCACTATTTTAACAGTGTCTCCAGTACCTACAGTGAGAGTGTGATGCTTTCCTTTAACACCGTACTCTTCGGGTCCTTCTACTACTACACCCTTAATTCTAATTTTATCGGTAAACTGCTGAAACTCCACGCCTTTAACCCTGATACCTAGAACCATGGGTATTCTTCTGCCCTCTGAGCCTTCACCAACCTTTACTTCTCTAGTTGTTCTAGCGTAAACAATGTCGCCTTCTTTTACTACGTTAAAGAGCGCCCAGAGGTCGTCCGTTGTTTCCAGCTGTATTGTTATACTGTTCTCTCTCGTGTTTTTCTCAAGCACTTTCACAGCGCGTTCACCGTTCTCCGCTATAGTTGTGTTTTTGAGTCTCTTATAGTATAATGTATAGTGAGGATAAACATGGAGTATTTGGAGTTCTACCTGCTTGACTCTACTTATGAGGTCGTAGGAGGAGAACCCCATATTATTCTATGGGCTATCACGAAAGATGGTCGTCGAGTGATCTTACGTGATAGAACATTTAGACCCTACTTCTACGCTATACTAAAGGAAGCAGCAGACCCCCTGTTCGTCGTTAGCAAGATTAAGCTACTCTCCGAAATAAAATCACCTATAGTAAACCTTGAAGTAGTAGACAAAAAGTACTTTGGTAAACCAGTAAAAGCTCTTAAGATAACAACTGTTGTACCTGAGTATGTCAGAGAGTATAGAGAAAAAGCGAAAACGTTACCCGGTGTTTTTGAAGTTGTTGAAGCTGACATTAGGTTCAGCATGAGATATATCATAGACAAAGAGTTGCGCCCATGTGGTTGGCATATCGCAAAGGTTTCACCCATAAAACCTGCACCAGGCTATAGAGTAGACGAAGAGTACGAAATCGTTGGCGATATACGCTCACTCGAGGACTCTACTCCTCCAAGAGATCTCAGGGTTTTAGCATTCGACATCGAAGTGTACACCGAGCATGGTTCTCCAAAACCAGCCAGAGACCCGGTTATTGTAATTGGTGCAGCTACGGGCAAAGAGCAGGTAATGCAGTTCACAGCAGATGAGTTTAATGACGAGAAGGCTTTAAGAGAGTTTGTTAACTATGTGAACAGCTATGATCCAGACATAATACTAGGGTATAACTCAAACAAGTTTGATTGGCCGTACCTCATAGATAGATCGAAAGTTCTAGGAATACAGCTTGACGTAGGACGTAGAAAGGGTTCAGCACCTTCTACCAGCACCTATGGACACATATCAATACCGGGAAGACTCAATGTAGACCTGTTGCACTTTGCGGAGGAAATACCAGAGATAAAGCTGAAGAGTCTTGACATAGTAGCTGATTACCTAGGAGTTATGAAGCGGGAAGAAAGGATTCTAATAGACTACGCTGAGTTCCCCAGCTACTGGAAAAACCCCGAGAAGAGAAAACTTCTCCTAAAGTACAATCTTGACGATGTTCTATCAACTCTGGGTCTTGGAGAGAAATTCCTACCCTTTGCTATGCAACTATCGTACTTAACAAGACTACCGCTGGACCAGGTTGGAGCAGCTAGCGTGGGGCACAGGCTTGAGTGGTTTTTAATGTACGAAGCATACAAGCGTGGAGAACTAATACCCAATAGAGAGGAGAGAGAAGCTGAACCCTACAAGGGAGCCGTTGTTCTTCGCCCAGTACCCGGAGTTCACGAGAATATAGCTGTACTGGACTTTACAAGCATGTATCCCAGCATCATGATCAAGTACAACGTTGGTCCAGATACCATTGTAAAGCACGCTGAGTGCCTTGAACAAGTGCACAACATTGCCCCCGAGGTTGAACACTGCTTTGCGAAGGAACCACCAGGCTTCTTCAAGAGCGTTTTAACAAAGCTCATTGAGCTGAGAAAAGCTCTAAAAGAAGAACTGAAGAAGTACCCACCTGACTCCTACGAGTACAGGTTACTAGACGAAAGACAGCGAGCGGTGAAGATACTGGCAAATGCGACCTACGGGTACATGGGCTGGATAAGCGCAAGATGGTACTGCAAACAATGCGCTGAAGCTGTAACTGCCTGGGGTAGATCTCTAATAAGAAAAGCCATTGAGCTTGCCCAGAGCTTAGGTCTCAAGGTTATTTACGGGGACACTGACTCACTGTTCGTAACGTACCACCCGGAGAAAATCAGCAAGTTCGTGGAGCTCGTTGAAAAAGAGCTCGGCTTTGAGATCAAAGTAGACAAGGTCTACAAGAGAGTGTTTTTCAGCGAAGCTAAGAAGAGATACGCAGGGCTTCTAGAAGATGGTAGAATAGATATTGTTGGTTTTGAAGCTGCACGTGGTGACTGGGCGGAGATCGCAAAGGATGTTCAAGAACGTGTGACCGAAATTCTACTCAAAGAAGGTAGTGTAAACAAAGCTATTGAGTACGTTCGAAGCGTAGTGCTCGACCTTGCTCAGGGTAAAATACCTATTGAAAAGCTAATTATATGGAAGACCTTGACGAAGCCCGTATCGGAGTACGATGTTGAAGCACCTCACGTAAGAGCTGCTAAGAAGATGATTAAACTGGGCTACGAGGTTGACGTAGGTGATAAAATAGGCTTTGTAATCCTGAAGGGTTCAGGCAAGGTCTCCGATAGAGCTGAACCATATATGCTAGTAAAAGACTCCAAGCTCCTGGACTACAATTACTACGTGGATCACCAGGTAATTCCTGCTACACTCAGAATATTAGAGTACTTCGGGGTTACTGACACTCAGTTAAAGCGTGTTTCGACAACAAGAAAGAGCTTGTTTGAATATATCGGTAAAAAACAAGAGTAGTAACTCAGTCTACTGTGTAAAGATCTCGTTGAATGTTAAAACTACTAAATTAGGGTTCTTGTACTGTATTTTACCAACTCTAGCACCAATTATCAGCTTTATAGCCTTGGTGGAAGCTATATCCAGTAAGCGCTGTGTTATAATCCCGTCCATAACTACAGCATACACTTTACCTGGCTCTAATCCCTCAATCTCAGCCACGAGATCCCTTACAGGTATCTTCTTCACTTCCTGCCAGTCACTATTAAACAGTACAGACTCTAGAGTTCCCTGGAGCGATTTCATAAGCTCTGCAACTTTAATCGGTATAAGCAGAGTTTCCTCGACTTTCTCCTCTACAATCTTGTGGAACTTTTTCTGAGTTTGAAGCAATATCTCGGATTCCTTGTCACCTTGTTTGGCCCTCTGCTCAAGGTATTCGAGGACAGGCAGGGCTTTCGATAGTACTTCTTCGATTTCTTTCCCTGTGAGCTCTTCAACTTCTACGTTTGGTGGTGCTCTCGCGATGTAGTCTACTCTCATGGACCTAAGAACTTCTTTGATCACCAGATCACCTCCGTGATCTCCGTCAACTAGAAGAATGATTTTCCTATTCTGCGATAGGTCCTTGATTGTTTCCGATACTCTTCTTGCGCCTCCTAGCGCTATCACGTTAGTGTAACCGTACCTTAGTAAGTTGATTACGTCTGCACGTCCCTCAACTACTATAATTGTGCTGGCTTTATCGATGTCAGGACCGGCTGGAAGCTCGTCAGGACCGTAGGATGTCGGCTCCGGTGTTCTCAACCTGTCCTGAATAGTTTTTATTATGTCCTTGAGATCCGGTGTTTTCTCTTTCCCCCATACTTTGAGTATTTCAACTGCTCTCTCAACTATTTTCCTTATACGCTCGGCTCTGAGGTCTACGATGTCTACTACTTTAACTTCAGCATCGTAAGGTCCAACTCTATCCACGATCTCCGTGAGAGCTGCTAGTAGAGCTGTTTCTACTCTATCGAGATTGCTTGGAATTAGAATTTCACCTATAGTTTTGTTACTCTGTGTTCTTATGTTTACCTGTATTCTACCAACTCTGCCCTTATCCTGAAGAACCTTAAGGTCGAATTCTCCACCTAGTAAACCCTCTGTTTGCCCAAATATAGCTCCTATTATATCGTGTTTATCCACGACGCCGTCAACAGTTATACGTGCTCTGATCAAATACTTGGCCATTAGTAATGCACCATCGAATCAACTGTGAATCGAAAATTCACCACTTTTGTGAAACTAGTCTGAGGTGCAGGTTTATTAGTTTTCAAGTTTTTATACTGTTTACTAATCTTAAATCCTCTACACTACTCTAACTCTGTTAACTTTTTTGTTTTGCCAACTGTATCTTCTTATTCTTCTGCTTCTTCCAAAGCCGCATGCAGCACAGTAACCCTTTGCCACATTGAAGCTGTGTCTACCGCATCTACGGCATCTAATATGTGTTTTGCTACGCCCGTGTTTACCAAAGCTTGTTGTGCCCTTAACCATACCAGCATACCTTTTACTACTCGGTCAGTGGCGAGATAAGTATTATGTTGTCTCCTCTTATAACCACTGTGCCGAGTTTTCTAATGTTCTCTTTGCCGAGTTCCTCAGCGTTCTCTAGTACAACGTTCAAGTGCTGATCAAAACTTCTCAGAACACCTCTTAGTGCTACACCATCACGTGTTTTAATTAGTACCATGTTTCCTAGGTTTTCCTCAAGTATTTTGTGTGCAGTTTCACTCAAACTAAAGCCCCCTAATAGCTCAATTACTACTTAATGCAACCGTCATTGTTAATACACTACTGAAGGCTTTTATAAATCACTATCCACTTTGGTGTAGAATTAGAGATTTAAGAAGTAGTTTATGTTAAACCAACTTTTGGTGATAAGCGTGCCGTTCAACAAGGGTGATTTTCTGCTCATAGAGTTCACCGTACGTGTAAAAGAAACGGGTGTTGTTATTGATACAACAGATGCTGAGCTTGCAAAGAAGGAGAATGTATATGATCCCAATAAGCTCTACGGACCAGTTTTGCTAATCCTCGGAAAGAACTGGATGAACCCCTTCGTCGAAGAAGAAATTGCCAAGATGTCCGAGAACGAGGAAAAGGAAATTGAAGTTCCACCCGAGAAAGCCTTTGGGGAAAGAGATCCAAGCAAAATCAAGGTGTTCAGCCTCAGGGATTTTCAAAGACGTGGTTATGAAGTAAACGTTGGTGATACCGTTGAGATCGGGGGATTAAGAGGGATTGTAAAGCAGATCAGCGGTGGTAGGGTAGTAATAGACTTTAACCATCCATTAGCAGGTAAAGCTCTCGTATACCGGGTAAAGGTTGTTAAGAAAGTAGAAGATACGGAGGAAAAGATAAAAACACTATCTTCAAGACATCTTAAGATACCTGCGAACGAGATAACCACGACCTACCAAGAACAGGAGAAAAAACTTACTATTGTGCTACCTGGTAAATACATAACGAGAGAACACTTAGGTTACGCTAAGTTAACACTTGCGGCAGACATATTTGAGTACTTCAAAGACCTGGTCAACAAACTGGTGTTCCAAGAAGAGATCTCGCGCCAAAGCTAGGCAAGTACTTTCAAAGTCAGGACAACTGCTCCTCTACACTATACCTGTTTCTTTGAGAACATTTAAAGCAGCTTCTTCCGACAGACCTCTTTCACCCAGAATAGTGTATCTTTCTGGTCTAATAGTATGCGCTATTGTAAGCGCCTTTACTAGTACCTCTGGTTCTATGTTTAGCTCGTAGGCTGATGCTGGAAGACCGGTTTTCCTCATGATCTCCTTCACAGATCTCCATCTTTCATCGCCGTATATGTACAGCATGACAACAGTTCCCAAGGCTACTGCTTCACCGTGAAGAACTCTCCCAGGAGCCAATAACTCAATTGCATGAGCGAACAAGTGCTCACTTCCACTGGCAGGTCTGCTGGATCCAGCTATGCACATCGAAACACCACTACTGATAAGAGCCTCCACGAGTATTCTTACGCCCTCAACAGAGCCGCTCGCTATTAGCTCATGGTACTTTATTACATGCTTTGCACTCATAAGAGCTAGCTGAGCAGCGTATTCACCGTAGTACTCACCTCTTAGTCTATGCGCTAATCTCCAGTCTTTCACCGACACAAGCTTGCCTAGTAGATCACCCATTCCTGATAGGATAAGTCTTCGGGGTGCTCTAGCTAGAATGCTAATATCCGCTACAATCGCGTATGGAACCTCTGTATAAACGCTGTAAGGTCTACTGGTACCTTTAAGACTTGCAAAGGGGCTTGCTATTCCATCGTGACTCGGTGCTAAAGGAACACTTATCATGGGTACTTTAAGTTTCGAAGAAACGTACTTAGCTATATCAATGGATTTACCACCACCTACACCGAATATCGTGTCTACACTTTCATTCCTTAGCTTATCCAGGATCCTCTCCGCTGTACTAACGTGAGCATCTTGCACTTTAACTACTACAACATCTGCTTGGTCTTTAACCATTTTCTCTACTATGAATCCTCCTACACTGTACGTGTGTTCTCCGGTAACTATGGCTACCTTAGAAACATTGTTCTTGGCGAATTTCAATATCAATGGAATTTCATTCAGTGCACCATCTCCGATAACGATTCTCTTTGGCAAGTCGATTTTGTGAATACTGCTCACTCATCGCACCTAACTTTAATCTAGTTCTGAGTAGATAGATAATTTTGCTTTAAAAGTACTACACCTCCATAAATAAACCATGGATGAATAGACAATCAGGGTGTACTCTAAGTGAAGTACGAAACCAAAACCACCACTGTGGGGTTAATCGCCAGCGATCACGTTGTTCTAGCAGCTGATAAGAGAGCGTCTGCTGGTACAATGGTGTATCATAAACAGGTTAAGAAGATCTCTAAGTTAACAGACTACGCTGCACTTACAATATCCGGTCTCGTTGCTGATGCTCAGTTTCTAGTTGAAAACGCAAGGTACTATTCAAGAAGATACGAAGTGATTCTAGGTAAGCCCATAGGACTTCGTGCACTCGCGAACTACCTATCACTACTACTCTCTGCGTACTTAAGGTACTATCCCTTCCTAGTACAGCTAATACTAGGAGGTTACGATTCCGAAGGTCCCCATCTGTACTACTTAGACCTCTACGGTACAGTATCAAAGGAAAAATACACGGCTACGGGAAGCGGTTCTCCGGTTGCCTATGGCGTTCTAGAGTCCGAGTACAGAGACGGTCTCTCCGTAGATGAAGCAATAGAGCTTGCTGTAAGAGCTGTAAAGGCAGCTATTATGAGAGACGGCTTTACAGGGGAGGGTGTTGACGTGGTGGTTATTGGACGCGATGGTGTATTGCTAGAAAAAACTGTTCCTCTCAAGAAAACTCTCGAGAAAGCCTAAGCGTACTCCAGTTGTTAAAGCTAAGGTTTTAAAAGCCTTAATCTAATACTTACGTGGAGCACGGTTGCGTGCTTACCTCCTTGGAGTTTAAGGTGTTACATGCTTGATATCCGGTAGAGTAGTGCTAGATAGAGGAAAAATGAGCTTAATTAAGAGCATTTTAGAGGAGATACCACCAGAACTGGGTTACCCGAACATAGAGTTCGAAGGACCATACATAGTCATATATGTTAGCAACAGAGAAGCTCTAGTCAAATATCCACAGCTAGCACAGCATATAGCTAAGAAGGTTCGCAAGAAGATCATTATTAAAGTTCAAAAGGAAGCTAGACTGCCCGCTGATATGGCAAAGATTAAAATTGCTGAACTATTACCGAAAGACGTAGGATTAGACCATAACTACATGTACTTCGATGAGCACGCTGGAGAAGTATGGTTAAAGGTGGAAAAACCTGGGTTGCTCATCAGTCGAAACCTGCTGATCAACGTACTCGCTGAAACGGGTTGGCGCATAGTACCTCTTCGCAGAACACGCTCAGAGTCCAAGATCATTAATGATGTGCTCAACATAGTGATCAAGCAATCCGAGTACAGAGCGGAGTTCATGAAAAACCTTGGGGAAAGGATACACAGGGATGTTATCTTCAAGAACAACTATGTCAGGATCACAGCACTTGGAGGCTACAAAGAGGTGGGCAGATCAGCTACGCTCGTAGAAACTCGCGAGAGTAAAGTGCTACTGGATTTTGGTGTTAATGTTGGAGCCCTCGAGAATCCCAGCAAAGCATACCCGTTGATCGACATGATCAGAGCAGACGAGCTAGACGCTGTTATAGTTACACATGCACACCTGGACCACGTAGGTCTTGTTCCACTACTCTACAAGTACGGTTACAGAGGACCCGTATACGTTACTAAGCCTACACGCGATCTCATGACAATTATGATCAAGGACATGATCGATGTAGTAAAGAGAAGTGGAAAATACCTACCCTATGGAGAAAAAGACTTAGCTACAATGCTAACACACACCATAACTGTTGACTACGAAGAAGTCACGGATGTGGCACCCGACATGAAGCTGACAATGTACAGCGCTGGTCACCTCCTGGGTTCAGCCATAGTTCACCTTCATGTAGGAATGGGTCTTCACAACATAGTCTACACAGGTGATTTCAAATTCGCAGATACTAGGCTCTTAGCTAAGGCGCACACCGAGTTCCCCAGAGTAGAAACCTTAATAATGGAGAGCACGTATGGTGCCTCTCTCCAGGAGTCTAGAGCTCAAGCTGAAGAAAAGCTCGTTCAGATAGTTAAAAGAACCATTGAGAGAAAAGGTGTAGTCTTAGTACCTGTGTTCGCCGCTGGAAGAGGACAAGAGATACTACTCGTTTTAAATGATGCAATCGAAAGAGGATTGCTACCAAAGATCTCAATCTACGTAGAAGGACTTGTTAACGAGGTAACACTCATACACCTCCAGTACCCAGAGTACTTAAACAAGAAAGTTAGGGATAAAATCTTCGAGGGAGAAAACCCGTTCATGAGCGAAAACGCGGTGGTTATCGATAAACCCGCGTCAAGAACAGATATCGTCGAGGATAAACCCTCAATAATCGTTGCCACAAACGGTATGTTGAACGGTGGACCCGTTGTAGACTACTTTAAACTCATCGCGGGTGATCCTAACAGTTCATTAGTATTTGTGGGTTATCAGGCTGAGGGAACTATTGGAAGAGCTGTAAAAGACGGAGCTCGAGAGGTACCCATGATCGTCGACAACAAGATAGAAACAATAAAAGTGGAGCTTGAAGTGCACAGTATTGATGGATTCAGTGGACATAGTGATCAAAGAGAGCTTGTATCGTATGTTAAATCCATGAATCCTAAACCCAAGAAGATACTGCTCAACCACGGTGAACCAGGCGCTGTGGAAGCTCTAGCTACTATTCTAAGAAAGACGAAAGAAGTAAGACAGTTCACCGATGATATTTTAACACCGTCACTACTAGACTCCTTGTGCTTAGCTATGAGCTGATGCATGGCTGATAATATGAATACCAGGAGAGTGCTTTTCCCAGGTCGATTTCAGCCTTTTCACTTAGGACATCAGGCTGCTCTAGAACAGCTTCTATCAGAGTTTGACGAGGTTATTGTAGCTATTGGTAGTTCCCAAGACGGGTTCACCTGCAAAAACCCATTTACAGCCGGTGAAAGATTCGAGATGATAGCAAGATTCGTAGTTCGCGAGGGTATAAGGAACAGAGTTTGGATAACTACCATTCCAGACATAAACATGCCTCCAGCATGGTCTGCCTACGTTTTATCGATGGTTCCACCAGTAGAAGCCATAGCATCCGGAAATCCTCAGACATTGTACCTGTTTGAGTGGTTTGGATTTAAAGTAAAGAAGATCAGACTAGTGGAGCCTGAGAAGTACCATGGAACAAGAATAAGAGATCTCATGATAATGGGTAACGATGCATGGAAAGAGCTTGTTCCATCCGTGGTAGTAGAGTTCATTGACGAGATCAGAGGTGTTGAAAGAGTAAGAAGGTTGTGCACTGATGAACACTCCAGTAAGAGTAGATGGTAGTATAGGTGAAGGCGGAGGACAAATACTGAGATACGCGTTGGCACTATCAGCACTAACCCTTAAGCCTCTCGAAATATACAACATCAGAGCGCGAAGAGGTAACCCTGGACTTCGCCCTCAGCACCTTACAGCCGTTAAGTCTCTTGCTGTGCTCACGAACGCTGAGGTTAAAGGCGCAGAAGTTGGAAGCATGTCACTGGTTTTTAAGCCTCGTACAAGACTATGTGGAGACTACACGTTTGATATAGGAACCGCTGGCAGTATATCACTGGTCGTGCAAGCAATTCTACCAGTTCTGCTAACGAGCGACTGCTCTTCGCACGTAACAGTCAGAGGTGGAACAAACGTTCCCATGAGTCCTCCGGTAGACTACATGATCCACGTTTTCAAGTACAATCTAAAGCTCTTTGGAGCTAAATTCGACATAGAGCTAAAAAGACGTGGGCACTATCCTCGTGGTGGAGGTCTCGTAGAACTCTACGTAGAACCCATAAAACAACCGCTGAAACCAATTGATATAGTATCGAGATCAAAACCCACAGCACTGAGAGTCATAAGTCACTGCGTTAAGCTTCCACACCATGTAGCTAGAAGACAAGCTGATGCTGCAGCTAAGATCCTCAGAAAAATTATCGGTATAGAGCCCGAGATCGATATTGAAACGTACCCACCCGAGAAAGACCCTCACCTTGGACCTGGAAGCGGAATACTAGTCTACGTTGAAACCTCTAACCACGTTAGGCTCGGTGGTGATGCTGTAGGAGAAAAGGGAAAACCAGCTGAGGTTGTAGGAGAAGAAGCTGCAAGAGTCCTCGTGGAAGACTACGAAACAGGTATGGCTTTCGACAGGCACATGGGTGATATGTTGATACCCTACATGTTCTTAGCAAAAGGAGTTAGCAGAGCTGGTGTTGCTAGAATAACCATGCACTTGCTCACAGCTATTGAGATCGCGAAAATGTTTCTACCCGAGGCCAACGTTAAAGTTGACGGAGAGCTAAATAAGCCTGGAGTGGTTACTGTTTCCGGCGTTGGATTTTCGCCATGAAAGCTTCGAGAACACTTTTCTTCAAGAGCTCCAGGTTAAACCCTGTTAAAGCGGATATGGGTATAGGTGGTACTCCCGTGTGTTCTTCTATTCTCTTTATAACAGCATCCACAGAGCGGGGTTCCATTAAGTCAACCTTGTTCAAAACGATTGTTTTGGGCTTATCTCCAAGGATTTTAGTAATTGATTCATAGACTCGTAGTTGCTCCTCAAGGGTATAGTAGAAGTAGGGGTAAACCGCGAAGATGTATAGTACGTGATCCGCCAGATGCTTAATAGCTAGAACAGTCTTCAGCTCTACAAGGTTCTTATCCTCAAGCGGCGTATCCAAAATACCGGGTGAATCCAGCAGTACTATCTTCCCATAGCCATCAACATCCACGTGTCCTGCTATCAGTGTTTTCGTGGTAAAAGGATAAGTTCCTATCTCGGGCTTAGCTCTAGTCAGCTTCGACAATAGTGTTGACTTTCCTACCTGGGGTAAACCTGCTATTACTACTACGTAGTCTCCTTTAACATCGGGCATTTTAGCTAGCTCTCTTAAATACTGGTTGATTAGTGGTGATGTTCTCGCAAGTCTCTTGTAGAGTGAGAGTATTCTACCCGCGTTCTCCTTGAACACCCCAGAGGCTTTTCTACCTTCCTTTTCCCCGATCTCCCTGAGTTTAAGCTGAGCCTCTCTGTATACTCGGTGCGCTACTCTAATGTATACTCTTGTTTTTAACATGATGTTCTCGGGTTCTACACCTATGTACGCTTTGAACAACTCTCTGTAGAATTCCCCGGATTCTTCAATGGTCCGCAAAATTCTCTCGAGGTGCTTCAGCTCGTTTACTACAACCCGGTACACGTAATCCAGTTTCCTAGCCATGTAATCCCTAAAACTCTCCTCACTACGTTTACGCATCTTCTTCAGGTTTTCATTTATATAGGCAAAGAGCTCTTCGTAGTTTTTCACGCTTGTTTTCAGCTTCATTAACTGAACCTGAAGTACACTTCAATGGTAAGTAACCTTCTACAGTGCTTTTAACTATCTATCATGAGCGGTTGCTACGAGCTGTTCAAAGGTTGCCCTACGTGTAGCTTATCAGCAGCTACCATTAGCTTGTTCGCTAGTGCACATAGTCTTTTGTAGCTTGTAGTACTAACCTTGAATATTCTTGTTACCTCCTCGCATGATGGGTGTTTTCCTGATTCTAGTTTTCTAGCAACAATGTAGGCTAATGCGTACTTGCTTCTCTCTGTTCTTGCAAGAAAAGCTGGATTAACAGAACCTATGAATTCCAATCCTTTTCTAAGAATATCCCAATACCCAAGTACTTCTATGTTTCTACGTACTTCTGTTGAAACCTTAGCGTGAATAGACATAACGAACTTACCTGTTCTGAGCACCTTATCGTAGTCGACCTCAAGCCATGGTTTATTCTTAACAACTCTTTTACACTCTTTGTAGAGCTTTAGCATGTACCTATGCTTGCTTGATACTACGCTTCTTTTCTCGTTCTTCAACCCCCTGATCACGTTGTCGTCTCGAGCAGCTGTTGGTACTCTGTACTCTTCAGCTTCCAACGTAGTCAACTGATCCACTATTAAGCCACACTTCGCGCAGACTATTTCTCCTCTTTCGTAGTCCCATATCAGTTGTCCTTTACATACACTACAGTTCACTCTTTCACCGATTTCATGTTTCAACATGATTTTCTTTATACTGAGTGTGAAACGAACTAGTCTCGGGGAGATCGGCGAAAGTATTTATCGTGAAGCTGTTCTCAGAGATAACACGGGTTTTTATTAGTTTTATTAGTTTCAAACATGTTGTAAGACCTGGGGGTTAAATTGATAACGATTCCAGGGACTGCTATAGGTATAAGAACAAGAAATGGTGTGGTATTAGCTAGTGAGAAAAGAGTTGCTTATGAAGGTTTCATACTTAGTAAACAAGCAAGAAAGGTGTATCCAATTACCAGTAGAGCTGGAGTTGCCTTTGCGGGATTAGTAGGTGATATTGGTTACTTAACCAAGATTCTTAAGCTAGAAGCAAAACACTACGAGCTACAACAAGGAAAAGAGCTTAAAACACGTAGTTTAGCCAAGATACTCTCGGTAATACTCTACAGCTATAAGCTCTTCCCGATGTTCACCGAGGTTATAGTTGGAGGATACGACGAAGAGGGTTCAGCACTCTTCGTACTAGACCCTGTTGGAAGCTTACTGGAAGAGAGGTACGCGGCTGTTGGTTCAGGTGCTCAGCTGGCCTTAGGCTACATAGAACCAAGGTACAAAGAAGACCTTGACCTCACAGAAGCAGAGAAAATAGCCGTAGAAGCCATAAAAACCGTTATAGAAAGAGACGTTCTCTCCGGTGATGGAGTAGACATACTCGTATTCACAAAGGAGGGTTATACTACAAAGGAGTACTTGTTCAAAACCACATAAAAACCACTCGTCGAATTTGCTACCAAAATTGAGTAGTGAATCATCGACTAAATTATTACTCCTTAAAGGCTAAAGTAAAAACAACGGGCCCGTCGCCTAGCCTGGATAGGGCGCCGGCCTTCGGAGCCGGAGGACCCGGGTTCAAATCCCGGCGGGCCCGCAATTCTTCACTCACCTAATCGCTCTTGACCCACTAGACTCACCCTCTGTGCAAAAACCTTGCCGGATCTCGTTAACCCCATTACTATGATGAGGAGTTCAGCAAAGATTCTTCTCCTCCCATGCTCCCTCTAACAGGCTCCTTGAGATCCCTGAGGTGAGGGGTCACCCTTTCCACGGGCGCGATCTCCGGGTTTACAACTGTTCTGCTAATCTGCCTAAGGCCCTCTAGGTACATCAGCGAGACATAGATACAAGCTTTTTCCCTCAGATCAGAGAGTAGTGTGAGTTTAAGCACAACAACGTCCAGCTGCTACAGTTCTTGCAGTAGGTCTGGTCGAGTAGCTAGAACACCGATGAACGTGACCATCAGCAAGGGGATGAGACTACTGACAATGAACAAGAAAGACGATAGCTTAAACCCCATAACATACTCCTCTCGTTACTTTAAAATATCCTTATAAATATCAAAAGCCAAAGGCTTAAGAGTTACTTCATTCAAAAGTTGAAACAATTGGTTTCTAAGCTAAAAGAGCCCTTAACCAGGCGCCCGTAGTATTAATACCAGTGATCCAGTAACAAAGTTCTACGTTCTATTGTTGTTCATTCGGTTAAGATTAAGTCGTTACTACACTAATAGTAGTGCATGAGCTAACCACAAGTATAAGCACTTCATAAAGGTAGGAGGATGACCCTGTACATGGTAACGTAGAATAATAATCGGTTAATCTAGGATTAAATATGAAAGGAAGTGACGAAAATATCATGAACCTCTTTTAGTGTAAAGCCAGCAGCAAACAACGTGATTATTGCCAATTTCAATAGTAGGCGGTTCCTGCTTACTACATATCTCCATTGCGTAGGAACAACTCGGATGAAATCTACAACCAGGTGGCGAATTCACAGGTGATGGAGGTTCTCCCGTTTCCTTCTTCTTTCCTTCATTAAGTGTGCAGATGTCTACGCTGGACAAAGCCATGCTTCAGCAATATCATCTGCGAACGAAGATAATTCTAACTAATAATGTAGTCTACGAAGCAGCTGAGTTCTTTAAACTCGTGGATGATTTGATTTGAGAGAAACTGTTTGTGTCTTGTATGGAAAAGAACCGGGTTGCAGCAGAATTATCTGTTATTAACCCTTGACAACACCAATGGGTATAAGCCTCGCAACAGGTCTTGCTATTTTTACTTTTTCAGCAACAAATACAACTTTATCCACATCCTTGTACGCTTCTGGAGCTTCCTCGCTGACAACTCTCTTCGTGGCAGCTCTCACGACGATACCTCTGCTACTCAGCTCGGATATTATCTTATCAGGTGAATATGATCTGATGGCTTCTCCTCTGCTTAACCATCTTCCAGCACCATGTGGAGCACTGTACCATGTACGAACCCCCTCTGGTATACCTACGAGAATATAGCTAGCTGTGCCCATGCTACCAGGTATCAGAACAGGTTGACCAATGGACCTGTAGTCTGACGGTATATCGGGGTGCCCCGGTGGAAACGCCCGTGTAGCGCCTTTTCTATGCACAACTACCTTGTACTTCTCACCGTTAATCACGTGTTCTTCAACCTTAGCTATGTTGTGAGCAACATCGTATATTACTTCAAGATCCAGCTCTTCAGGGTCTTTCCTTAGTACTTGCTTAAAGCTTTCTCTTACCCAGTGGGTTATTATCTGCCTGTTTGTCCACGCAAAGTTTGCAGCGGCAGCCATTGCTGCGAAGTAATCTTGCGCCTCAGGGCTCTTGAATGGAAGTGCTGCCAGTTCTCTGTCTGGTACGCTTATACCGTACTTTCTCATAGCTCTTTCCATGATCATCAGGTAGTCGCTTGCAACCTGGTGACCAAGTCCTCTACTACCAGTGTGTATCATTACTGCTATTTGTCCAACGTGTGTTATACCCATAACCTCGGCGATACTGGGGTTGTATATTTTATCTACAACCTGTATCTCGAGGAAGTGGTTTCCAGCACCTAGGGTTCCCAGCTGCTCGTGCCCTCTTTGCTTTGCAACCCTGCTCACCTTGTCCGCCCTAGCACCCTTCATAGAGCCTTTTTCCTCGGTATGCTCAGCGTCTCTTTCCCATCCATAACCGTGCTCGATAGCCCACTTGACACCGTACTCCAGGACCTCGTCAAGATCACGCATGGATAGCCTCAAGTACCCCGTTGAACCTACGCCGCTTGGAACGTTCCTAAAGATTGCTTCCACGAGATCCTTAAGCTTACCCTTAATATCGTTCACGGACAGGTTTGTTCTGAGAACTCTCACACCACAGTTTATATCGTAGCCTACACCTCCAGGACTAATTACTCCCTCCTCGACGTCGAACCCTGCTACTCCACCTATCGGGAATCCATAGCCCTGATGTCCATCGGGCATTACATAAGAATACAGCCTAATACCTGGAAGACAAGCTACGTTAGCAGCTTGATCTAGTGTTAGGTCAGACTCCATTTTATCCAAAAGGTACTCATCAGCAAATATAATGGCATCGGTTTTCATGCAGGGCTTTGCTCCCTTAGGAATTCTCCACTCGTACTCGTTGATTTTTTCAAGCCTAAGTCTTGCCATGAAAACCACCAACTGCGAGTCTAACAGTGATAAATCAGTGGGGACTTATATAGCTACGAACATAGTTAGTGCTAAATGCCGGGGAAAACTATGCTTACTCACTGTGCATAGCTTTTCTCAGCTCATCTAGTACAGTATTCAGATCTACTTGCCTCTGCTCACCTGTCCTCATGTTCTTCAACAGTAACACACCCGTGCTAGCTTCCTTCTCGCCAATAATTATAGCGTAATTACATCCGAGCTTGTTAGCGTGCTCGAGAACTTTAGATAGGTTTCTACCTCTATACACCACTGCTTCGAAGTCCTCTGAGCGTAAAAGTCCTAGTACTTTATACCCCAAAGATAACGGGGCGTTTCCAAACACCAGTATTGCAATCCTTGTTTTTCTCCGTGGTTTAAACGTTTCTCTCAATACGAGAGCTATTCTATCAATACCCATAGCTAAACCAGTGAAGTACTCGAAGGGAGCTCCGTATACTGTGGTTAAACCATCGTATCTTCCACCACCACCTATACTATGCGTTAGCTTCGCGTGTTCAGCTTTATACTCGAATATTAGTCCAGTGTAGTACGCTAGACCACGTACAAGCCTAGCATCGTACTCTACTCTGTATCCCATCTCTCTGAGAGTATCTATGAATACTCTTGTTCTCTCATGCTCCTCGCGTACCTTTTCGTAGTACTCACCTAGGTTATTCTTGTAGTCTTCTATAATGTTCTCCACTGTGTAAAGGTCCTTGGCTTCAACTAATTTTTTGAAGATGTACGTGTTTTCTTCTCCGATCCTTACTTGAAGCTCCTCAATGGCTTTATCTAAGAGGTCTTTATCTATTAAGTGTAGTATGTGGTCTTGGAACTCTTCTTCAAGTCCCATACTTCTCATAAAACCTCTATACACAAGAACGTTTCCTACCTTGTAGTAGTGCTTAACTCCGGTGTTCTCGAGAAACTCGCTTGCGGTGAACGCAGCGTAGAGATCAGCGTTTACATCGGGATCGCCTATTATCTCTAATCCACCCTGCCAGAACTCCCTGTACCTAGCGTACTGAGGCTCCTCGTATCTGAAGCATTGCGCTATGTAGTAGAGCCTTATAGGTTTTGGCTTAGCTCTCATTAATCTTATATACGACCTAACAACACTGGCTGTTACTTCTGGTCTTAATGCTACAAGTCTTTTACTCTTATCCTCGAAAACGTACATTGATCTTCTTATTTCTTCACCACTCTTAACTTCAAAAAGCTTGAAGTACTCTATGGTCGGGGTTATTATAGGTTGAAATCCCTTGAACCTAGCTGTTCTTCTGAATTCATCGAACAAGTATTCGTAGAGTTCTGCTTCTTCATCAACAATGTCCCGCATACCACGAGGTGGATTGAAGATCTCGCTCAAATCAATCTACCTTTAGATCGGCTTGCGAGATTTCGTAATACGTTAACTCACCGTGTAGACTTACTATTGCTAAAGTAGCTTTAAGATTGTTTCTCAAAGCTTCACTTATGATCTCCGTGACATCGTTTATTCGTATTAAAGACTTCTCCTCCAGAACGTAAATCAGTCTTAATTCACTACCTTTATCTCTCACTAGAAACTTCATCGGCTCTAGGACTCTAACCCTGCGTCCTCTTTCTCTCAAGTCTTTGAAAACAGTCAACATAGGCCAGAAAAACTCTTCAAAACAGTATGCGTATTCGGATACCAGGGTGCTAAGGTCTTGAATTCTCTTACCGTTAGCACCAGTTACCGCCTTACCTGTTGACAGTAAGTATGCAACTTCAACAAGCTCTAGTACTAGTTTATCCTGATAGTACTTGCCGAACCATCTGTTAGCTAACTCATCCGCGATCGGTGACTTATCCAAGTACCCCTTACAAGTACCTGGATCAAAGTGTATGAACACTGATTCGTGCTCTAAGCTTTTCAAACTTGTTCACCTCCTAGTGGAATACCTCTCTCAACTAGCCTGATAACAACGCGGTGAACGGGTATGTGTTCTGCTAGTTTATCGAACACGTTTTCACCTTCAATTATGTCTATCAGTAGATTATCACCCCTTCTGTGCACGTACACTAGTGATCCATTGCAGTGGTATACTTCCAGTTGCACATTCTTGTTAGAGTACACCTGCGTGCATGTTAAGTTTAGAAATTCCACCATCTTACGCTGATGCAACCCCGTAGAGTCATATATGTCGATTAAGATATGACTTGGCATGTACCTCATCCAACGAAGATTTCTTTAATAACGTTGTCCAATGTGTTCTGGTTCACTATTATAGGTTTAACCCCCATCTCCTCGAAGACCTCTCTGTAGTCGGGTGAAATGCTTGACGTGATAAGAGCACACACATCGTACTCCTCTATGGTGTCTTCGAGCAAGTCGGGGTCTGGAGGTTTTCTCATTGTAAGTACTTTCTTCTTTGAATCCATATCGTATATTACCACGTCGGTTGCCTCTTCGTAGCTAACTACCAGGTTGTTCTTGCAGAGTATGATAACGGATACCATCGCATTTTTTACCTTTTCAATCGCGATATCCTCCATGGTGATTGTATTAGTGGTAAAAATAAATTACGAGCGAGCAAGGCTTATCGCTGAAGCATTAAAACCATACAGAGACCAGATCTTAAGTCTCTACCTAAAAGACCCGCAGTACATTGCCATAAACAACTTGGTTAAAGCACGCGGATGTGCTGAGGCATCTCTTTTGGTACTACTGAACAGTGTTGTAAGCTATAATCTGAAAGTAAAGGGCGAGGATTACTGGCTTTCCTTTGCTGAGTACTTCTCTCATCGGAAGAACAACGTAGATTATCTCACCTTTAGAGACTTTCTTACTTGGTCAAAGAACACGCTTCTTCTAGAACAAAAGCTTGAAAGAGTAAAGAAGATCCTAGGTTCGCCTCTTGTTCCTAAACTGTATGTGAATCCACTTGAATACTGTAGCAACGTAAGTCGACTCGTGGACGATCTCTCGAAGATCCTTGGGAGCACCAGGGAGAGCAAAACCGTGGTGTTTGCCGCAAAGATGTATGGTTACCTATGTTATGCTTGTGGACAGGAAGCTGACTACACGAGCATTAGCATACCCGTGGATTTTAGAAACGCTGTTTTATCTCTAACCAGCTGCATTGTTTCCGAGTGTGATGAGGATCTCTACAGGTGTGCGAGTGAGCTTGTCCAAAGCAGAAACGCTAGTGTTGTTAGAGAAGCCTGGAGCATCGTGTGTAGTGAAATCGCTATTCCATGTCTACACTTGGATACATTTACGTGGTTGATAACAAGAAGTATTCTCGAAGAAAAATTCGATGTGCAAAGAGCCCTGGTCGATATTAGTGGTAAACATGGTATCAAGATCTCGGCTAACCTACTCAAACTTCTAGTAGAGTGTGCACCTAGGTATGTGTAGAGAAAGCTTGATTAAACCTGTACTTGAAATCGCCAAGAGCCTTTACGACAAGAGATTTGACCATGGACTTCCACACGTTGAGAGGGTACGTGCGTGGGCACGTAGGATAATCGGTGAAGAAAAGCTCCCCATACCTAGTACTCTACTGGAGATCGCTGTATTCTTGCATGATGTAGGTAGATACATTGGAGAACCACACGCTTACTACTCCGCTTTGGTTGCCGAAGAGCTATTAATGGAGGCTGAGTGTGCAAGTAGGTTCATCGAGGAAGTATCATCCGCTATTCTATCACACAGTTACAGCTTTTCCAAGTCTCATCAAGCTAAAACGGACCTTGCAAAGGTAATAAGCGATGCTGATAAGCTAGACGCTCTCGGCGTAGTTGGCTTCTTGAGGGTTTTCATATTTGGAGAACGAAATGAAAGAACACTTGAGCAGTCCTTGATGCATTTTCATGAGAAGATACTAAAACTCCCTGAGCTCATGTATTTCGATTACTCGAGAAAGATATCAGTTCTCCTAGCCGAGAGAACAAGACTACTACTCACCATGCTTCTCGAGGAACTAAACCCCGAGAAACTGCTTGCTTCATCAGGGTACAATAAATAGCCAGATTATCAACAGTATGATGAAGGAGGTAATCGATACCATGTCCGAGAACTATGAGCACTTGCAGATTGTAAAAGACCTGCTAAAAGGTTCTGTAACTGGTCTAAGTGCATACGTTAAACCCGGAGGTGTACACAGGCTTGCACCCGGTAAGACCTACGACGAAGTTCTTTGCAACTTGATATCATCGGTAGGGTTTCTCGCGAAAGCTCTTGAAACAGGTAGTAGTGTTAGAAGAGGAGAACAGGTTCTCACAAGCGTAGACATTGGCAAGCTTCTATCCAGTGTTCTGAAAGAGCTCTTTAGAAGCTGTAGAACCGTTCACCCTCAGTACATTACACCACTGGTGATCGGAAGCTTTGCAATAGGTCTTAGTGGTGTTGAAAGCATAGTAAAGGAAAGTGCTAAATTCAAGAAAGCTCTTGAACTCACCAATTCAATTAGCAAGTGGAGCTCGATTAAGCAGTTTATCGAGACCTTGAAAACTGTTGGTCGAGAAGACATGTACAATCATCTAAGTAGCCTTGGGTACACGGAAGTAGGCTTGCTACAGCTGAATGTAAGCTATAACGACTTATACAGAGTCCTAGGTTCCAAGTGGCGTGGATTCTTGGTAATAGAAACTGGTGAAGTTCTGGTGTTCACATACCTGAAGAGGCTCAGTGAGCTCTATAAAAAATACCATGAGCTGGCCATGTCCACCGTAGCGCTGTACATGGAACTGATCAAGCCGCATGTCCCCCAAAGCTACGTGAGCATTTTGAATAATGTTGAATCCTGCGGGTATATGTCTACACCGGAGTGTAGTAAGCTCATGATTGAGCTAGATGTTTTGCTAAGAAGGGGCAAGCATACGTTTGAATGGGCTAGCGAGATAACAACTCTGGTTGCAGCATTCGCTTCTTTCGAAGGGTATACATAGAATCCGCTTAAACCACTACATTGATATTTCAACAATTTTCTGCCTAGCCGGTAGTGCAACGTTGTAAACAGGAACACCGTTAACGTAGACTAGTTCAATCCTCCCCAGATGCACATGACCGTGTATAACCATGTCTACTATGTTTCTATTTATAATTCTATCGAAAGCGCTACAAGCCAGGTACGGATATGCCTCTTGATTCTCGCCAAGTAGGTTTTTGCTAGTAACTCCGTAGTGTGATAGTAGAACAATCTTTTTGCAGTTTTTCGTCTTCTTTAGTTCCTCGCACATTTTAACTATCCTGTACGGTAGCTCTCTGTAGTACTTTTCAATGCCAGGTATGTGTTTTGCTTGCCAGCTTGTTGGTTTATCCAGTGCACCTCGTGTTCCTACAATGCATAGCTCATTGTTGTTTAAAACCGCGTAGCTGTCATTCAACCATAGAATATCCCTATACAGCGCTTCGTAGAGTTTCTCGTAGCCTCTGTACTCCTCGTTTCCGAAAACAGCGATTATTTTTGCTGATGGAAACCTCTTTCTT
Source organism: Desulfurococcaceae archaeon (assembly GCA_038889555.1). Lineage (GTDB taxonomy): Archaea > Thermoproteota > Thermoprotei_A > Sulfolobales > Desulfurococcaceae > UBA285. The sequence goes on along the minus strand of JAWAHD010000003.1, from coordinate 6,815 downwards.
AATGCTTCGTAAACAGGTTTAAACGCCATGACGTTGTTTCTCTCAACAATGTCTCCCACTAACATGAACACCTCTGGAATGCTCGATGTTCTCTCCAGTGCACGTAGAAATAGCGGTAAGTTCTCGGGGCTATGGATATCTGATGTAGCATGTATTATCATGGCATTACAGCACCATTATTTAAAACCCCTTATACATATCAGGGCTTGTTAGGTGTTATAGATATGACCGTTGGAATGCTCCGCGGATCGAATAAAACAGGACACAAAGGCTGGACAACGGAAAAGTGCATCATATGTGCAACAACACTAGATTTCTTCCATGGTTACGACCTGAAGAACATATACTATTGTCCAAAGTGCCTGGAGCATAAGATAAAAGCGTACTTCTGCGCTGCTGATGCGAGAACTCTACATTACAAATGCCCGTTTTGCAAGAGTGAGCTGAAACCGTATTACTAACCTCCGCGTGTTCCAGGTTTCTTAAAGAAGGAGAACAGGCTTCCTGAGGACTCGTTTACAATTCTTACACTTATAGCACCCTGAGGGCAAAGGGGAACACATCCGTAGCACTCAACGCACTTGTCACCATTTGCTACCACAACTCTATTCTCCTCTAAGGTAAATACGAAAGCGGGACAGTACTCAACACACAATTTACATGTATTGCACTTTCCATAGTCTATATCAACGAAGACTCTCATTAACTCCTACCTAGATCAGCCATAGCGAATGCTCAATAAATGTTTATTAGCAAAACATGCTTAAAGCACATACAGCTTGATTATAAGGTGCTTTGAGTGCTGGTTAAAGCTGACATGCACATACACACCACGTGTAGTGATGGTAAAGCAGGTTCTCCCGAAGTAGTTTTACAAGCCTTGAATATAGGGCTACAGGTAGTATCGATCACGGATCACGATACGTTCCTCGGTAGTACTATTGCTACAAGGTACGCAGAAAGCTACTCAAGAGGTGTACTAGTCATACCGGGTGTTGAGGTTAGAACCGATAAGGGCGATGTTCTCGTATACTGCGAGAAGGAAATAGATCTTCCACGTAAAATAGAAAACCTGATAGAGAAAGCCCACAGTGAGAACTGCATAGTTGTTCCCGCGCATCCCTTCGATATTGCTAGGCTCGGTGTAGGAGAAGCAATATACGAGTACAGTGAGTGGGATGCTATAGAAGTGTGGAACGCTTCATCTACTAGAGGCTCTAACTACAAAGCTCTGGAGGCTGCCAAGATCCTCGGAAAACCTGGTTTAGCAAATAGCGATGCTCATGTTCTAGAGGAGATCGGAGTAGCATACACTCTTATAGAAGTAGACGACCTAAGAGTAGAATCAGTGCTCAACGCTATCAGAAAAGGGCGGGTAAAACCAGTGTTCGGTAAGCGCCCTTTTAGTACCACAATTAAAAGACTCTCGTGGAGTTTAACTCGGTTTATCCATGTGGATCAAAACAGACGTACACTACGTTAATACTCCACGTAAACACCATAGCCTATATCCACGGTATTCTCCGGTGGTTTAACGCTGTAGAACTCAACGCTTTCCAGATGATGCAGGTCTACTAGTTCTTCTTTCACCGGTACCAGCTCCACGGGTAGGTAGATTCTCTTTTTCAGTGATTCGTTAAGCTTCATTCCGCTGTTCTTCTTGTACTTCCATATAGCATGGTTCACGTCTTGAACTTTCATGGCTAGATCGTATGGCATCTCCAAGTACGTTTTCTCAGGTGACGGAAAGCTTTCAGTGTGTACGGACTTTCCATAGAGCTCCCGGTAGATTCCATCTGTAACGAACGGCATTATGGGTGCTAGAATTATCAGTAGTCTCCTGAGAATATAGTGTAGTGTATACCACGTTCCCTTCTGCTCGAGCTCACTGTACTTACCGTTCTTATTGTAAGCTCTGGATTTCGTTAGCTCAACATAGTGTGATGCAAAGTAATTCCATGCAAACTTGTAAATCAGGGTTATTGGTTCGAAGACGTCTAGTTCACTATAGTACTTATCAACATCAATTATTAATCTATTGAACAGAGCTAATGTGACTTTATCTATTGGTCTAAGCTCATACTCGTCCGGCTCAGGGAACGCTGAGATGTATCTTGCGAGGTTCCACAGCTTCGTTGCAAACATTAGCCCTGTTCTGATCATCGCCTCACTAAACCTGTAGTCGTAGCCAAGCTTTGCACTTGCAGCTGCCCAGTATCTGAACGCATCTGCACCGTATTTTTCGAGAAACGGTTCAGGGTCTATCACATTGCCCTTGGACTTGTGCATAGCTTCGCCTTTCTCGTCAAGACCCATACCAGTTATCCTGACCCATCTAAAAGCTGGTTTACCCAGCAACTGGTATACTCTGAGTATCGAGTAGTACAACCACGTCCTGATAATGTCTTGTCCCTGCGGTCTAAGCGCGTTTTTGAACGCTCTTTCAAACAGCTCATTGTTCCTCATGTACCCTGTAACGTAGAGAACAGATATACTGCTATCAAACCATGTATCAAAGACTTTTGTTTCACCAGCTAGTTCACTTCGAGGTGCACCGCAGTTTGGGCATTTTTCCCATGGGGCTTCTTCAAGCCATGGACGATAGTATCTGCCCGGGCTAGGCAATAGCACGCTACTGCATCTTTTACACATCCAAACAGGTATCTCAGTTCCATAGTACCTATCTCTGCTTATAGGCCAGTCAGCTGAAACGGTGTTTATCCAGCTAACTAGTTTAGCTTTGTGCATGGGTGGTTTAAACTCGATTTTGTCGATGATCTGGAGAAGCTCATCTTTAAACTCTAACTGCCTTAAGAACCACTCCTTTGCATGTATGATCTGAACCGGTGTTTTACACCTCCAGCAAACAGGTACTCTATGGATGATCTTCTCCTTCTTAACAACAAAATTCTTTTCCTCCAAGAGTTCTACCGCCTTCTTTCTGGCCTCCTCAACTGGGAGTCCTGCGAGAGGACCTGCGTTCTCCGTTAGGATGCCCTCATCGTTTATTACGATCTCTGGTTCTAGTCGTAGATCTCTGAACATTACTACATCGGCGTGATCTCCGTAGCTACACACCATGACAAGTCCTGTTCCAAAGCCAGGATCTACGAGCTCGTGAGCTAGAATAGGCATTTGGTGACCATAGAGAGGATTAATAGCATGCAAGTTGTGCAATCCGAGGTATCTCTCATCTCGTGGATTATACGCTAGAGCTTTACATGATTTAAGTAGCTCAGGTCTCGTGGTTGCCACAATCACGTATTCTCCATTTTCCTTGATTTCAAACTTCAGGTAGTAGAGGTAACCTTCTTTTTCCTCATACTCAAGCTCAGCATCAGCGAGTGTGGTTTTACATCTAGGGCACCAGTTAACCGGGCGTTCAGCTCGGTACACTAAACCACGTTTGTAGAGCTCTATGAATGTTGCTTGTGTAAGTCTACGGTACTCGTCGCTATCAGTACCATTCGTCCAATACTGAAAACTACAACCCATTCTTCTCCAGATGTCGACGATCTCCTCTTCGACCTTGTCGAGGAACTGCTTGCATAGCTCGAGAAACCTCAAGCGTCCTTCGCGGGTTTTGGATAGCTCGTGGGGGTTTACCTTGTACACTTTTTCGACTTGAACCTCCACGGGTAAACCATTCCTATCTGCGTAAAAAGGCACAAGAACGTTGTAACCTTTCATCCTGAAGTACCTGGCAATCATGTCGATCTGAGCGTAGTGGGCTGCACCACCTACATGCCACTTACCACTAGGATATGGTGGTGGAGTATCTATAACTATTATCTCCCTGGGGTCATCAAGAGAAAACTTAAACTCGTACAGTTTTTCCTCGTCCCATCTCTTTATCAATTCAAGCTCTTTATCTGGAGTCCACCTTGTTAACTGTATTACTGGTCTGAAGCTTCTCTGCATATTTGAGCCTCCTTCGGACACTCTTATGCTTTTATGCTATTCTCCATTATTAATATGCACACACGTTGTCTATGCTCCATGTTGCCTTTAGCAGTTGTGCAGGCTAAAGTGCTGGTCAATTAGGGTTGGGTCATTTTCCACTAGCTTCTCTTTATAGCTAAACTAGTCTCCACGATTCCTTATACATCGCCTCTACCTCGCTTCGCGAGGGCTTGTGATCCACTATCCACTTGACGTTCACAGTTTCTACTTTTTCGTTTACTTTGACTCCTACTACTATGATTTTCTTAACTCCGTGGATGGCTGAAGTCTCCGGATTTCTTAGTACACTCATTAATAGGCACACGTTCTCGATGCAAATGGACTCGTAAGAGTCATATTTCCACGTAGGTCTGTAAACATCTACGGATACAATGTGATCTTGCTCGTCTCTAACTACAACGACCCTGTAGTAATCGTCAAAGTAGTACTCTTCAACATCCTCATTGCTGAGACTACCACTCAACATGTGATCAAACACCAGATTATGATACCGGTTTGTAAACCAACCCCAGCTCTTCCGCTATTTTGTACGCCACGTATATCTCTTCGCGCTTAAGTCTTCGAGCAATGTCAGGGTATAGCTTAGGGTACTTAGCAACTATGTGCTCTGGTCTATACTGCTCCATCACATTAACTAATGCTCTTGGAGCGTTCTTCGCTATCCATTCTAAAGTTGTTCTTGTACAGCACTCAATATGGTTGGGAAGAACCAGGTGCCTAATTATCATATCACCTGTATCATGTGCTATTTTTATGTTACGTGTTGTTATCTCCCAGTAGTTTCTAACCTTACTTAACCTCCAGGCACACTCGTTATTTCCGTACTTGAGATCGGGCAGCCAAATGTCTATTACATCTACCAGTAAGTTGGTGGACTCAAGAGTCATGTACATATTGCTATTCCATAGTTGAGGAACATTTGCATCTAGGTACTTGAGGCTTTCCAGTATGAATGGCAAGTGAGGCGTTGGTTCACCTCCAACATGGTTTATATTGCGAGCTCCGCTTCTTCTGAGGTATGCCTGTATTGATGCCAGTTCTCTGGGTGAAACTCTATCACCGTTTCTAGCACTTACCTGGCTTATGTCATAGTTTTGGCAAAAAACGCATTTGAAGTTGCAACCACCGTAGAAGATCGTGCCACTGGGTACAAGCGGTGCTTCTTCACCCATGTGATGAAAATAGCTGTGCACTATGGCTTCTCTATCAACCAGACAAACACCCGGTTTTCCCTCACTTCTGAGAGCGCTACATCTTCTTTCACAAAGCCTACACGGGCTGTGGAGCCTGTACGCTATTGCTACTTTAACATCCAAATAGCTGTATTTTGGTTCTTCGTACTTGCTTATGTCTTCAGCCTGCTCAACAACGTCCTTATAGAGACGTCTGAACTCAGTTGAAGCCTTGTCGTGTATACCCCATAGTTCTTCCAACGTTAAATCCTGCGAGTACGGATTAACATCTACGCCTACTTTCTTTACAACTAGGAACTTTGCTGGAATTTCATTTTTCATAACTCGGTAATAATGAGAGAGCCTCTGCCTGACCTCGGGGTCATTCCATACTGTAATAGCATCCGGTCTTACGTGTAATAGTGTAATAAACCAGTCGATCAACGGGACCCCATTGTTTTTCTCTGAAAAACCCCTATTACGCTAGTAAGTATTACTCGATTTTTTGTTTTCATTCTTGAAGTTCCGGGATATTAAGTAGCTCCTCCAGGTCCCTGATCACATATTTCGCGTACTGACACGCTTTACCACATGGTTCCACTGCTACAGGAACACCCACGATCTTGAATACCTCAATGTCCCATTCGCTATCTCCTACATACACTGTGTTGATGAGATCTACTCCGCTCTCTACAGCTAACCTCTCTATGATCTTCGGTTTTTCCTTAAGTGGCACTCTGTCCACCCCTCCAGGTAACAGCTCGTTGTCTACAAACATGAGATCGTTGTAAAAACATAAGTCTATGCCGAGGTGTTCACAAACTCGTTTAACCAGAATATCAACACCACTACTAACAACTGCCAATAGAACACCTCTTTTTCTCAGTTCGTTCACTACCTTAATCGATGAAGACTTTAACTTGATACTGGAAAGCGCTCTAACAACGTCCTCTTTCAGTATCGGTTTCTTCCAACTATTTATCATCAAAGCTATGTCTATCTTCATCCAATCTAAGTAAGTTATCATTCCACGCTTGTAGAGTTCCGCGAAGTACTTATTATCCCCGCTTCCAAAGTATTCGTGCAAAACCTCCCAACTACTTCTACTCTCCGTTAGAACACCATCACAATCAAATACTACTAATTTTCTCCACAAGAAACTTCGCCTTTTCAAGGTGGATTTTCAATTCGTTTTTCTTCAGCGTTCTTATTTTAAATTCGAGTTTAATGCTGTTTTTAAGTACATGTATCTTAGCTTCAGTAGCGTTGTTCAGTGTCACGGTAATAGTGCTCTTCTCTGAGTTAACCCGCATAGCAGGTACATGCTTCTCAATGATCCTCACAATATCACTGAGACTCACAAGCTCATCGACCTGTTCTTTCTTGGCTACAGCAAGTTTCTTCAGTATCAACTCCACGGTTTCCGAGAACCGGGGAATATCCCTGTACGCCTCCTTTGTTTTCTCCAGTATTTCAATAAGCACATGCTCTGCATTAAATGACCTAAAGATGCTTACCAACTGCTCAAAATCCCGCGATTCAAAGAATAGTATCAAGTTTGCTGGATCCCCTGAAAAAGCGTCGAACTTATACTTGTTCTCTAAACTCGCAATGATCTTCTTTAGCTCGTTCGCTGTTTTAGGTGCTAAGCCTTTACCTACGTAGTTGTTTATTACCGGG
>JAWAHD010000002.1:0-61844 GCA_038889555.1 Desulfurococcaceae archaeon | reverse complement strand
TTGCCTTTGACACAGCGTGACTTAACACAGCATAACCATCAACCTCGGATCTATCAAAGGGTGGGTAATCAAGAGGAGCGTATATGTCTGTAGCGAGGACTCTGTAAACAGCGTCCTCGAGTTTAACAATCTCCACCCCTCTAGGTGAGGGCTTAAGCTTTGCCAAGACTTCTCTAATTGCGTCATCAATGCCCATTAGCTTATGAAAGATCTTAGCCGACATGATCAACCCTGTCTGCTCTAAGTATCATTGTGACTATTTTTATTTAATACCCAACGCTCAGTAAATATCCAAGACGCGTGTATCAGTATGGATGTTGAATTGCTATCTCAGCACGGTTACCCGAGCAGATACATTGAGTACCTCAAGCAAAGAGGTATAGTAAGACTTAATCCAGTACAGGTAGAAGCTCTGCGCCTTGGATTACTGGAGGATAGAAACATGGTTATCGTTGCGCCTACAGCCAGTGGAAAAACACTTATAGCGGAGCTTGCACTCTTAAAATACGCTTTAAACAAAAGAATGGGGGTTTACCTTTCACCACTCAAGGCGCTCGCAAACGAAAAATACAGCGAATTTAAAAACCTCGAGGAGATCGCGGGCGTCAAGGTTGAGATCTCGACAGGTGATTACGATCAACCAGCCGAATACCTGAGAGATGCCGACATCGTTGTTTCAACGTACGAGAGGTTCGACAGCCTACTCAGATTAAAGCCTTCATGGCTCTCAAAACTGTCCATCATTGTAATAGACGAGTTCCACAACATCAACGATCCTGAGCGAGGGCCCGTCATCGAGATGATAGTAGCGCGTGCTAGGAGATCGAAGGTTAGAATAATTGGGCTTTCGGCTTCGGTAGGAAACCCCGAGGAGCTGGCAACCTGGTTGAACAGTACGCTGTTACTGTCTAGCTGGAGACCCGTCAAGCTAGTCGAGGGAGTATTCGTTGATAAAGACGAAGCTGTAAAGTTTGTTGATGGCAGAGTAGAGAAGGTTGAAGTCTTCGAGGAGGATCCAGCTATAGACTTAGCACTACACAACATTAAGCACAACTACCAAACCCTCGTGTTCGTTCACAATAGAAAACGCGTAGAAGAATTATCAATGATGCTATCAAAGGAGCTTAGAGCATCGAGAAGCAGAGAACTTGAAATACTACTAAGCGAGCTCGAGGAAGCCCCCACCCACCTTGAAAAAGAAGTGCTCAGAGAATCCATGGAGAGGGGAGTGGGTTTTCACCACGCAGGTTTATCGTACGTAGCTCGTAAAGTCGTGGAAGAAGCCTTCAGAAGGAGACTTTTGAAAGTTGTTTATGCAACACCTACTCTAGCAGCCGGTGTGAATCTACCAGCAAGAAGAGTTCTAGTGTCTATTAAGAGATACGATCCCGTTGAGGGTAGAAAGGTTGGTGTTAGCGTAGCTGAGTACAAGCAGATGAGCGGTAGAGCTGGAAGACCACAGTTTGACGAGCTTGGCGAATCCATAATTATTGATGCTGACTCGCTAAGCGAGGGATTAAAGTACATAACCTCGCAACCGGAACCTGTTAGAGGCAAGTTCTTCGAAGACGAGAGAAATACGAGAATACATGTACTATCCCTGCTAGCTTCCTCCGACGCGGAAACACTAGATGAGCTCGTAGAATTACTTAAAGAAACCTTTTCCTCAAGAAGCTCGAACCTTGATATAGCCAGTTTAATAAGCTCGACAATTGATGTTCTTGAACAGCTTAGAATGATAACTAGACGGGGTTCTCGGTTAATCGTTACGAGACTTGGTAAAGTGACTTCGTTTAGCTACTTGGACCCCATATCTGTTAGCATGTTCTTGAGCTACAAGCCTAAGAACTACAGTGATCTCTACGTACTGCACCTGATCGCTCTAACGCCGGATTTCGCCAGAAGTAGCCCATACATTCCAAGCAGGATTATTCACGCGTACGAGGACTTAGCTGAAGCGTATAACGAAAGCGAACTAGTACCACCAATGGAAACGCATAACTATGGTTACAAAGAGTGGATAAAGAGCTTTGTGATAGCTCTAGCACTGAGCGACTGGATATCGGAGAAGAGAGAAGATGAAATTTACGAGAAGTACAGCTTAGGACCCGGAGACCTGTACAACATCAAGGATACTGCTAGCTGGATCGCCAGCTCTCTAGCTAAGATCTCGGGGATCCTCGGAGACGTTGTATACTACAGAGAATTACTAAAGCTTTCACAGAGGTTAGATAAGGGTGTTAAACCAGACGCGCTTGAACTAGCATCACTAAGGTACATTGGTAGAGTTAGAGCAAGAATTCTCATCGAACAAGGCATTAAAACCTTGGAGGACCTTGCTAAAACTCCGCGTAGAAAACTACTTAGTTTACCTTCATTTGGCCCCAGAGTAGTTGAGGAGATATTCAAGCAACTTGAAGAAATGGGTTACAAGCCCTCGAGCTAGTATAATGAGTAATTTAAACCCCTCGCAACTTAGTTAAACTAGATGCCGCCGTAGCTCAGCCTGGTAGAGCGCTGCCCTGGTAAGGCAGAGGTCCCGGGTTCGAATCCCGGCGGCGGCTTCAACACACTGCTCTATTTTGCTTCGAGCGTGGTGTTCAAGCAGTTGTTGGAACTGTTTTACGGGATAACTCTTCTGACCCTAACCGAGTTTTCGTCGCAGAACTTTTTCGCCTCCTCCGAGAGCTGAACATCCCTACCGTAAAGCACTACAACAGGTTTAGCTTTCAGCAACTTAGCTTTCTCAACGTGTACTTTTACATCTTCAACCGAAACTCTGTCACTCTTGCTGAACACCTTAATCGCTAGTACTTCGTTTCCTCTACGTGCTACGATATCGATTGGTCCATACCTAGTGTTGTGATTCAGCATAACCGAGTACCCCGCTCCAACGTAACGACCAGCAACTGAACCTACAATTCCATGTTTCCTAGCTAAAACGCTCATTATATAAGCCTGCTTTGCAGTAGGCATAGTAAACACCCAGATTTACAGCTCCAGCTTTCAGTCATTAATTGAATGTGTTTAGGGTTTAAAGAGGTTTCAATAAAGCCTCCAGCAGAATTAAGCGTAAGGGCCCGGGCCGGGATTTGAACCCGGGACCTCCGGGTACCTGCCCCCATCATCTCGGGGGTCCACAGCCCGGCGCTCTTCCAGGCTGAGCTACCCGGGCCACTTTGGGGAATCCACGTGGCCTGAGCTCATCACGAAACGCAGATCGGGCCCGTTTCTACTCCATATTTCCAAGGGTTAATAATCCCTTAAAGACCTAGCACTAGTAGGGTGCATTCAGTGTCTTCCTCGAAGCCGAGAGAGGTCTACTTACCAGTTCACGTGCTTGATTCATGCAACGTTGTGAGCGAATGCAACTACTACGAGGTTGTACGAATCGAGAAAGAACACGAGGTGGTTTGCATTGCTAAGTGCAACGCCATTAATCGCTACTTGATCAGATCATCCACGAAGAAGTGTGTTGATTACTGGAGAACCTGCCCCTTTAAGCTTTACGTTGATTCTCAACTAGCTTAAAAAGCCTTAACCTACCAATTCTCTTCTCCGCAACTACTCCCTTAGCGATCAGCTCCTCTAGCATTCTCACGAGAGAGTAGTAGTTCAATCCTGTCTCCTTCCTAATAGTGTTTAAATTACACTCATCGTACTTCTCCAGTGCCCTTATGATGATCGAAACCTTGTCCACCCTTCTGCTAGAAGCCAAGTTCTCGCCTTTTCTTCACCAAATCTGCTACATACTTCTCTAGGACATCTAGTGGACCGTAGTGTATCGAGATAAGCGTTGTACGTCCACGGTAACCCTTTCCACTAGGAGAAACCTGCACGATGCCTGCTTTGCCTAGATTCTGCACGTACTCATACAGCTGTGTATGTTTTCTCGGTAATTCTCCAATCATTTCACAAACCATTTTGTATTCTTCTTCGACTTCTCCCATTTTAACCTCTCGCTTACCTGTTCTTCTAAGTAGTCTAATGATGCTCAGAAGAACTATCAATTCATGCAGCGTACTGAATTTTAATGCATCACTTATACTCACAATATCTCTAGACAAGCTCATAATGGCTTTCCTAACGTGCTCAAGCTCTATTCTTCTCCTCCCTTCCTTCTCCGCGATGTCACCTGCCATTAGCAGTATCTCGAGCGCGTGTCTAGCATTACCTCCCCCACCCTTATCTACACCCTCGTAGTCAGCGATAAACCTTAGTACATCCTTATCGTAAGCTCCATCATGTAGCGAAATACTAGCACGGTAGTCTAGTATGTCAAACAACTGACTGGATGTGTACGGGTCTAGCTTAATCACGTGTCTAAGCAGATAGCCCTCTGTAACAGGGTCTAAGAAAGCTAATTTTGATGCATCAGAAGCTATAAATATGAAATTCAGTCTTTTAGTACCTTCGTGTACATCATACGATCTCGTAATGAAGTACACGGCTTCGCTTCCAGACACGTTCGCGAAGTAGTGAAACTCGTCCAGCGCTACTATTACGTAGCTATCAGACTCCTCTACGTAGGATAGAACAGCATCGAACATTTCTTTAGCCGATAACCCTCTGGGAGGTAGTGGTATAGCGAGTTGTCTTGCTATATCGTACACGATGTTGAACAGTGTTCTATTCCTGTGACAGTTCACGTGAACATAGGATATACTGTAGCCTTTCTCCCTAGCTAACCTAGTAAATGTTTTACCAAAAAGCTTCGATAGCGCTGTTTTTCCGGTTCCTACACCCCCTATTATTAGAACTCTCTGTGATATGCTTCCAGGACTCGTTATAAGGTGTTTGAAGTAGGATACTAGGCTTCTAAGCTCGTTCTCCCTATGTGGGAGCTTGTCTGGTAAATGCTCAGGCATAAGACTCTCTCTGCTCTTGAATATTGATGGTCTACTCAACTCCTCCTCTATGATCCTCCAGGTGTCGTTCACTATCATTGTTACACCGAAACTTTCACTCATCCATACACTAAGCTAGCCTTAAAAACAGGGTGACAATCTCCTAATCCAACATAAACTTTTGAATCAAGTAGTTCAACGAATAAACAAGTTTTTGCTGTGGAATCATGCTTTACCCCAGACTTAAGCAATAGGCGACTAAACAAGGCGAAAAGCCCTGAACTCGCTCCTCGCACGCCTCTGGACTTAACCTTCAGTTTAACCGACTTTGTTTTAACTATGCTAGTTAGACAGGCTTCAACCACGGATGGATCCAAGGGGTATTCAAGTACACAGTGCACGGGGATGATGTTTTCAACGAAACCGTACTCTCTGAAAGAAGCAATTCTGTAGGCTTTATCTACATCAATTGATGTATACACGTAGATCAAACCACCGTACTTGGATTTCTCTGCTTTCACATCGGGGTCCTTGGAAAACAGAACGTTACAAACTTCGTGTATGCACAGTTCTTCGTTTCCAGCTCTGCAGGTTACAATTAGCCGTGGTTCCATAGTCAATGCTTTTACACCATTATTGCTTTAAACTAAGCAGTAAAAATTGCAGGGTGCCCCGATTCTATGCGTGTGGAGAAGAGCAAGATGTGTGTAGACTTCAGAAACATCGCTGAAAATACAGCTGACATGCTGAGAAGAATCTCTGGTAGCCCTTATTACTCGGAGGTTGTAGGTACTAATGTAACAGGAGATATTTCGAGAAGAGTTGATATTGAAGCTGAGAACTATATTGTTGACGAAATTAGAAAACTCGACTATAAAGCGTGGATTGTAAGTGAAGAGCGTGGAACTTGGAGACTTCACGAAGAACCAGACATAGTGGTTCTCGTAGACCCTCTTGACGGTAGCTTGAACTACTACCTGGGTATACCATTCGCGTCTGTGTCCATAGCTGTTTACAAGAGAAACTCAAGGATCACTGAGCCCTTCTACGGTGTTGTTCGCAGCATTTTCTCTAGTGATGTGATCGAGGTATGCAATGGTGTTGTTCTTTTAAACGACGCGCCCATTAAGAGTAACCTGAATAGAGGGGACGAAGTGATCTCAATTTACGCCGAAAAAGCTCACCAAATTAGTGCTATTATCAATAAGTTGAGAGAAAAAAGTTCTAGCGTAAAAACGCGAACAATGGGTTCAGCTGCTCTTGAAGCCGCATACGCTGCTCTTGGTTTAATAGGTCACTTCGTGCATATCACAGGTAGAATTAGGACTGTGGATATTCCCGTTGGGCTTACAATTGCGCTTATACTTGGTAAGGAGGTTTACACGGATCCTCCCGTAGACACGTTGGAATTGATCAATGTGCAAACTATTAGGAAGGTTGTTATAACATCCAAAAGCAGTGGCTTGATTGGAGTTGTAGAACAACTTGAGCTATAGTGTTTCAAGAACGCGGCTAAGCTTACTCGAAAGTACTTTAGCACCGGTTTTTGTTATTAGAACGTCTTCTTCTACTCTCACACCGTAGGAGCCTGGGATGTAAACTCCTGGTTCAACGGTGAACACCATTCCGGGTTCAAGTGTTTTCCCTGATGATGGTCTTAGGAAAGGTGGTTCGTGGACAGCTACTCCTATACCGTGGCCTAATCCGTGTATGAATTTATCCTTTAACCCGTACTTCTCAAGAACCGCTACTGCAGCATTGTACACCTCTTGTGCAGTAACACCAGGCTTCGCGTAGTCTATGGAGGAGTTAACAGCTTCTATGAGAGCTTCCAGAGCTTGTTTTTCCTCATTCGTGATTTTCCCCCATATGATCATCCTTGTTATATCGCTACATCTTCCTCCATATTTAACTCCAACATCCACAAGTACGAGGTCATCTTTTTTGAGAGGTCTTGCTCCCGGCGCTGTGTGAGGGTAAGCGTTGTTTGGTTTAAATGCTACTATGGGATCGAAGGCTGTTTTTTCAGCGCCGTGTTTTCTCACTGTGTACTCAAAAACTCCTGCTAACTCCGATTCTGTTACACCTTCGCGTAGCTCTGCTAGTATAGCCTGAATACCTCGCTGCGTTATTTCTATTGCTTTTTCAATAGCCTTTATCTCGTGCTCTTCTTTTATTGCTCTGAGGTCCCATATGTCCTCTGATACATTTAAGCCACGTTCACCCAGAGCTCTTGCAATGGTTAACTGTAATGGTCCCGGGTGATGAACGTCTGCACCGATCTTATCCTTATTCTCTGAGTGCTTAGCGATTATATCCTTCCAATCTAGTTCAACAATTGGTATGTCTTCTGGTTTAATTGTTTTTGAAACCGCGTAAACTTCGACAGAGTCCGGTAGGTTAACCCTGTACCTATGGTATTCTAACACAGGGACGTATAAGTAGGTCTTATTGTCCATTCTACTGTGAATCAGTAGTGCTACTATATCTCCAATTGAAGGTATGCCTGTGAAGTACTCTATGTTGTCCGGTGCGTGAATGATGATCAAATCCAGGTTCTTGTTTTCCGCCAGTCTCCGCAGTTTCTCTAGTTGATGTTTCAAAGGGTCTCACCGGTAGAATTAAAAGTAGCTTAAAAATAATAAAGCATTGTTGGTAATCTAGGACTCCGGTGCGCTGAATGACCACTGAGCAATTGAAATGCCCTAAAGACGGAAACCCACTAGTATTGATCTACGAGTCCGAAAAGCTCTCTAATGGTTTAACTAGAGTAACAATGTACTACAAGTGTTCAACGTGTAATTACAGGAGAGACCTTGAGAGGCTTGAAATAGGAGTATTGAAGGATAATGGAGCTATAAGTATCAAGAGGGTTCTGCTTTACTCTTAGTTCCCTTTTTGCTCTTCGCAAGTTCTCTTACGATCTGCTCTACTAAGCCTATTACAGATGGTTCTGCTTTCACCGCGTAGTGTTCCTCGTCACGAGGTTCCACAATAATCACCCCATTAGGACTTTTGCTTTTATCCAGAATTCGCGATACCAGTTTACTAACACTACCTGATGGTACAAGTACCGTTTTAGCTTGTTTGAGCTTAGGAGTAGTTTCCACGGTCTCACCAGCAAGAACATGTTTAACTACTTTTCTCTTACCAGACGTTATAACATACTCTAGTTTACTGCTAACAAGTATCCACTTTCCGTTCCTAAGCTTCACGTAAATTCTCATTGTTTACACCGTAACTTCTTGCATGATTACTCTCTGGTGTTTCCTAAAGAGCGAATACCCTAGATTCAGGATATTTTAGGAAACTATTAAGGTATATTGTATTGGGATGACCTAGCAGGAACGTGCTGACACATGATGTAAGGTGGAGCGACGGGGACCGCGAGAACTGATCTTATAGGGCACTACTGTTATTCCATTTAGCCAAGGAACAGGAATGAAAAAGCCTAGTTTGCAGCGATAATTCAAGAGATATTTTTCATCCCTTGCTTCCTACCATCTCTTACGAGTCATTGGTTACTAATTCGCGTTTAACATCTCCTTGCACAGAGTGCCTTGGTTCCTCAGATCACCATCCTCATCGATCTGCTCAAGGAGTGCAAACATTTAGTACGCCTTGAGTCTTTTCAATGTTTCTTCAACTGCACTCTAACTCTCCTAGCGAGAATTAAGCCACGTTTACGAATTATACAGGTAATTCCGGGTAAAAGCTGCGATTTAATATTTTAGTTGTGCTGAATACATTTAACTATGGTGTTCAGCGTGAAATACCCTGATGTCGTAAAAGAAGTGGAGAAAATACTGTGGCCACGTCCACTAAAACTGTTTACAGCTGGTCCTGTTGCTTGTTTTCCAGAAGTTCTAGAGATTATGAAAGTACAGATGCTAAGCCATAGATCTGCTGAGTACAGAGCTCTACACAAGGATACCGTTGAGAGACTCGCCGAGTTCTTAGAGGCTAGGAAATCAACCGTGCTGCTGATTCCAGCTAGTGGAACCGGGTTCATGGAGGCTAGTATTAGAAACGCTGTCTCGCCGAAAGGTAAGGTACTAGTTACCATCATCGGAGAATTCGGTAATAGGTATAAGGAAGCCGTGGAAAGGAACGGTAGAGTGCCCATTGTCCTGGAGAAGCCCCTGGGTAAACCTGTTCTCCCCGAAGAACTGGACGATGCTTTGAAGAAGAACCCGGATGTCGAAGCCGTAACCATAACTTACAATGAGACCAGCACTGGTGTTCTGAACCCGCTTAGGGAACTAGCCAAGGTTGCTAATGAGAGAGATAAGCTAGTATTCGTGGATGCCGTGTCAGCGATGGGGGCTGCAGAGATAAAGGTGGATGAATGGGGGTTAGACCTAGTGTTCGCAAGCAGTCAGAAAGCTTTTGGATTACCACCCGGATTAGCTATGGCTTCTGTAAGCGAGCGTGTTTTTGAAGTGGCCAAGAAGATCCCGGATAGAGGCTTGTACTTTGATCTCCTGGAGATCAGAGAGTTCCTGCAAAGAGAGTGGTCTACGCCAACTACACCACCAATACCACAGATCGCCGCGTTGAACGTGGTTCTCAGAATCATTGAACGCATGGGTGGAAAAGAAGCATGGTTAAGAATGTACGAGGAGAGAGCTGAAAAGATAAGAAAAGGTGTACTAGATCTTGGACTTCAGCTTTTCGCAGAACCAGGTTACTACAGTCCAACTATAACAGTGGTTTACAATCCACCTGGAATTAGAGGACCGGTAATCTACGAGGAGATGAAAAAACGTGGTGTAGAGATCGCGAGAGGATATGGTAAAGTTAGAGACATTACGTTCAGAATTGGGCACATGGGTTACATAACCGACGAAGACATAGACCTGCTCTTCAGCAACCTCAGAGAGGTATTAATAAGCCTTGGACATAAGCCACCGAGTTAAAGGGTTTATACAAAGCACAATGTTGTTGTAAAACACAGGTGAAACCCATGGTAAAGGTTCTAGTTGCTAGTAGAATTCATGAGAAGGGAATAGAGCTTCTGAGAAGATCTGGAATCGAAGTGCTGTTTAAGGAGGAACCATCAGAGGACGAGCTTATCAACGTTATTAAGGGTGTTCACGGGCTCATAGTTAGAAGCAAACCGCTTGTAACTAAGCGTGTAATTGAAAGCGCCGACAGCTTACTTGTAATAGCACGTGCTGGTGTAGGAGTGGATAACATAGATGTTGAAGCAGCTAAAGCTAAGGGTATAGATGTGATAACAGTACCTGAATCAACCACGCAGAGCGTTGCTGAACTAGCCATTGGTTTAATGATAGCTGTTGCAAGAAAAATCGCATACTGTGACAGAGAGATCAGGAGAGGCAAATGGCCTAAAAAGTACGCTGAAGGTGTAGAACTGTACGGTAAAACCCTGGGGATCATTGGAGCTGGTAGAATAGGTTCAACTGTTGCAAAAATAGCTAAGCATGGTTTTAACATGGAAATAGTGTACTACGACTTAGTCAGAAACTACAAGCTGGAAGAGGAGCTTGGAGCAAAGAATGTATCCCTTGAGGAGTTGCTCAGAACATCAGATGTTGTAAGCATACATGTACCATTGCTTCCAGAAACAGTACACCTAATAAACGAGGAAAGGCTAAAGTTAATGAAGAGGACTGCTATATTAATAAACACTTCTAGAGGACCCGTTGTAGATACCAAGGCTCTCATCAAAGCTCTGAAAGAAGGCTGGATAGCTGGTGCTGGACTCGATGTATTTGAAGAAGAACCGTTGCCACCAGGCCACCCATTAACAGAATTAGACAACGTTGTACTAACATCACATATAGGTGCAAGCACGCACGAAGCACAGGAAAGAGCAGGAATACAAGTAGCAGAGAAGCTGATAGATTACTTCAAGAAGAGAAATCTCATTTAAACCACTTTTTCTTAGTAAATCCACCTCTCTACACTCATGGATGCTTATATCGGAAGCTTTAAAAATCCAAATTAGTAATATAAGTTTAAAACGGCGGGGCTAAGTAGCGGGGTAGGGCAGCCTGGTAGCCCGCGGGGCTCATAACCCCGAGGTCGGTGGTTCAAATCCACCCCCCGCTATCCCGCGTCAAAGCGGGCCCCGCCACTTCCTGTTCCCCAAGGATTACTTCTCCACCAGGTTAAAATAATGGAGTGGTGTATAGTGAGTACTTGTACACCTCGCAGGTGTTGCATACTTGGTAAGAGAATGTGGATGGATTATTAGAAAAGTAGAAGTTGGAAAGGTCCTTATCCTAGAAGTTAGTGGTAACAGCCCCAAGATCAAGGTCTTGGTTTTAAAGAAAGGCCGTGATGACGAGCTCATACCTCGTGCCCGCGAACTCGATATAGGCTCAGCTATATGCTTTGAAGGAGAACCATCAGAGGAGCAGAAGAGCAAACGTGGAGTGGAATACGTTGTTAAGAAAATAGAAGTTTACGCTAAACCCATCGAACCACTGCCCGTTGACCTTGTGGGTAAAGTACTCACGTTACTTGATACGAGAATCAAGTACAGGTGGCTACTTGCAAGAAATCCTGCTGAAAAGGCAATCTTCAGGATCAGATCAGGGATCCTAAAAGCCGCTCGCGAATATCTGGAGTCCAACGGCTTCATCGAAGTACAAACACCGAAAATAGTTGCAGCTGGCGCTGAAGGAGGTGCAACGCTGTTTAAAGTACAGTACTTTGAAAGCACAGCTTATTTAAGTCAAAGTCCACAGTTGTACAAGCAAATGCTCATCTCTAGCTTCGAGAGAGTATACGAGATTACACCATACTTTAGAGCTGAAAAGTTCAATACTACGAGGCACTTGAATGAGTCGTGGGGTATAGACGTAGAACAAGGGTTCATTACTGGTGTTGAAGATGTCATGTACACCTTGGAGAACCTCGTAGTATACATCATAGACTACATTAACAAGTATCACCGCGACGAGCTTGAACTCCTGGGAGTAGAGCCGATCAAGGTAACTACACCCTTCAAGAGGTTGAAATTCACGGAAGCCGTGGACATTCTGCTGAGCGAAGGCGTCGAGGTAAGCGAGTACGAGGATCTGAGCGATTACGCTGAGAGAAAACTAGGCGAAATCATGGCTGAGAAAAAACACCCATTGTACTTCATAATTGGTTTTCCGTGGACATCAACAGCATTCTACTACATGAAAGAAGATGATGGTATTTACACAAGAAAGTTCGATTTAGACTTTAAGGGTCTAGAAATAGCGAGTGGTGGACAGAGAGAACACAGGTATGAAAAGCTCGTTGAAGCTCTACGCGAGAAAGGGTTGAACCCAGCTGACTTCGAATTCTACTTAGAAGCGTTCAAGTACGGTTTGCCACCCCACGGTGGATTCGGTCTCGGCGTGGAAAGGCTACTAATGAAGCTCTTAAACCTTGAAAATATCAGAGAAGCGATAATGTTCGTAAGAGATAGAACTCGGCTCGTACCTTGAAACAAACGTGGTGATTTTCCAGGATAAGTATATATTTGTGATCGTAAATATGTAGTCTAAGGGGGTGCATGTCAGAGCCGCGAGCACTAGCTAGACTCAAGAGGAAGCTTACCGTTGAAAACCTTTGGTTGTACATTATATGCATCCTAAAGGGAGAGAATAAACCACTAAAGGCTTATGATATTAAGGTAAAGCTTAGAGAACTCTTCGATGTGAATCCTCCAGCTATCACAGTATATACCGTTCTCTACAGAATGGTTAGAGACGGTTTGCTGGAAAAGAAGAGCAATAACGGAGAGGTGCTATACACACCTACCGATAGGGGGTTAGAAGCATACAGAAAAGGACTAGTGTTAATTGAAGAAGTGCTTGCAAAACTCAAACTCCACGGGTGATCCACGTGATCAGAGTAGCCATTGTAGGACAAGGTCTCGTAGCACTACACTTCGAAGTTGGTCTCGAGAAGCTTAAGAACGGCGAAATTCCAGACTATGGTATACCTTTGAGAAACAACCTACCATACAAGTACAGTGACATTGAGATTGTTGCAACCTACGATGTGGACGACTCCAAAGTTGGTAAAAGCGTTTACGAGCTAGCTAAAAGAGACTACAACGGACCTGGACCTATCCCTGGAAAACTCAAGGACCTAGTAGTTAGAAGAGGTATTCACCTGGGAAGTTTAAAGGGAATGCCTCTTAAAGCTCATGGACGCGAAGAACAAGTCGGCTTAGAACAAGCTGTTTACGAGTTGGTAGATGAGTGGAAGCAGCTCAACGTTGATGTAATAGTCAACATAATGACAACAGAGCCTGTCGAGCCTGTAAATAACGTAGAGCATTTGCATGAGAGGTTTAGATTGGGTGATCTAACAGCTTCACAAGCATACGCGTACGCTGGAGCAGTATACTCAGCGAAGTACAATAGCTCCGCGTTCATCAACGCTATACCCTCTCCACTAGCTAACGACAAAGCATTCGTGGAACTCTACAAACAGAGCCGTGGAGTTATTCTCGGTGATGATGGAGCAACTGGAGCAACACCACTAACAGCTGATCTTCTCGAGCACATTTACCAGAGGAACAGAAGAGTCATAGACATAGCACAGTTCAACATCGGTGGAAATACAGACTTTTACTCACTTACTCTACCAGAAAGAAATGTTATGAAGACGAAGACCAAGAGCTCGATGATCAAGGACATACTCGGATACAGTGTTCCAAACTACATTAAGCCAACAGGTTACCTAGAACCTCTAGGAGACAAAAAGTTTGTTGCAATGATAATAGAGTACATGAGCTTTGGCGAGTTCAAAGACGAACTCTACATCATTATGAGAGTAAACGATAGTCCTGCGCTAGCCGGTTTATTGGTGGACTTAGTTAGACTAGGTAAACTTGCTGTAGAGAAAGGGTACTATGGAACAGTATACGAGGTAAACGCTTTCTACATGAAGAGGCCGGGGCCTCCCGGAAGTAAAGCTATATCCAAGGTTAAAGCCTACGACTTACTATTAAAATGGGTTGGTATAAAGGACCCAAGAGACTGAGCTCTCAATGGAAATCCATGAAGGTGTCATAGGTGAGAATAGTCCTGATAGGAGCCCCGGGAGCTGGTAAAGGTGTATACGCTCAGTACTTCAGGGATAAATACTGTATACCACACATCAGTACAGGTGATATTTTCAGAGAGGAGATAGCTAAGGAAAGCGAGCTCGGTAAGAAAATAAAGCACTACGTTGAACAGGGTCTGCTTGTTCCAGACGATATTGTCGTGGATGTTGTGAAGAAAAGATTAAATCAGCCAGATACGGTAAATGGATTCATACTCGACGGTTTCCCGAGAACACTTGAACAAGCTAAAGCGCTCGACGAGATTGCTAAAATCGACGTTGTTGTACATCTCGTGGTATCAGAGGAGGTTGCTGTGAGAAGGCTCGGGGGAAGACGAGTATGTCCTGTATGCGGTAGAGTTTACAACATATACTACGAGCCTAAACCGAAGAACGATGAACTGTGCGATTACGATAATGCTAGATTGATTAGGAGAAAAGATGATGACCCAAACGTAGTAAAGGAGAGGTATAGAGTGTTCTACGAAACCCTTACACCCGTAATAAACTACTACAAGCAAACCAGAAGACTACTTGAAATAAATGCTGACAAGTCTCTCAAAGAAGTCCTGCCTGTCCTTGAGAAAGTACTAGTAGAATCAGGTATACTGAATTTGAAACCTTGCAGAGAAGTTTACATGTAACAATTAGGGGTTTATGTGAATGCTTAACACACAAGTGGACAGTAACTTATGTAAGACTATATCGTATGTTGAAAACCTTATAAAGGACCTACTGGAAAGCTCACACGAATACTTTTCGAAGGGATACCTTAACAGCGAGGGATGGAAGAAGATCAGTGTAATAGTAAAGGTTTTATCAAATAAGAGGATACGAGTTACGAGATTTGTCAACAAAATTAGGGATAACCCAGAATATGAGAACACCACTAAAGTCCTCTCAGACTTACTACAACATTTGCATTCCATCGAACAGAGCTGCAAAACATAATTAAGTAAATGCTTCGAGATTTCGGGTTCGTAAAATAGAAGATTTCATAAACGCTTTCCAATATGTAATAGTACGCTGAAGCCTCTTTGATGAGAGATCGTAGACTCAAGGAATAGAGATGCTTTCCTCAAGCCTCCTTCGTTGAAAGATCGGAGATGCCCTGTGAAAGCCAAAGAGAATTAATCCTCGTGATCAATTCGAGAGAACAAGATTAGGTCAATAAAATACTACTAGACTCGAATTCGCGAAAGTTGCTGCCTGAGTGCTGAACATCGGGTGCTCCTATATACCTTCGCGTTGATTCCTGAACAACCCGGATGATCAGAAAACCATTAACCAAACAATCCTGGAGACGATCTAAATCCTGAACTCTCGACTATGCTAACCTTATGCAGTTCTCGCACATGCGCTCGGGGTCGCAATCCAGTTCTCCATTGTTGTCAATAACGTGATTGCTTTTGTAAATCACAAGTGCATCTTGATGTAAAGCACCATAATCTATGGAGAACTCTCTTATGCTTTCTCCAAGATTTTTCCTCAAGGACTCCACTATGAAGGATATTTCATGCTTACTACGACCTCTCATAATAACTAGGACTTCATCATTACCTGTTCTTATGGTTAGTAGAACTCTAGCACAGCTTGAGAGCGCCGCGCTTAGGTAATCCGGGTTGTCTGTCTTAATACGTACAAGTGCAACCTCCCTACCTACTATATCAGCTGAAACCAGTAAACCAAAAGATATCTTGTTCTTTCTTAGTAACGAAAGTATTCTATGCCTAGCTGTTAAGTAGTTTACGCCTACTTTCAGTGATAGGAATCTTATGCTTACACGTGGATTCCTAGCAAGTTCTTTTAAGATAGCGATGGTCTTCGGATTTCTCAGCGAATTATTTCCCAAGTTCAGCACCATGAACAATGAATAGGTACATACCCTATTTAATAAGTTACACTATACGATTCCCAAATTAAGGTGCTATGAGAAACAGTAAGTCGGTGTAGAAATGGGTACATGTAGAAGCTGTAATATTCGTAGTACTACAGTGAGCGACGTTGTGGGTTTATGTGTTTCCTGTGTGCGAAGAGGTCTAAAACCGCATAGAGATCCGCATATGGAGTCTCGATCAAGGTTTAAGCTTCCCGTAGAGTTCATCATTGAAGATGGCTATAAGTGTAAGGTTTGCGGCAGAGAATGCACAATACCTATAAATTCACGTGGTTTCTGCGGTTACAGAGTCGATCGTGAAGGAAAAATTTCTGTTTCCACGCTAGCACCAGACAGAGCTATAGGCATGTACTACTACGATCCACATCCAACCAACTGCGTTGCACTTCCCGTGTGTCCAGCTGCCACCGGGCTCGGATATCCTCATTACGCGCTCTACCCCAGCGGGGAAAGAGGATACTACAACATAGCCGTTTTCTACGGTGGATGCAACTTGGACTGCCTTTACTGCCAGAACTGGGATTATAGAGAAATGGCTTACAAAGCAAAACCTGTTCTCTCGATTAGCGACCTAGTATCAGCTGTTAATCAGAGAACCACGTGTGTATGCTACTTTGGCGGAGATCCGGGTCCTTTCGCTCCCCATGCTATAATCTCCTCCAGGATGATGATTGAACGCGCTAAGAGTATTGGTTTACGCGTTTTTAGAGTATGCTGGGAAACAAACGGCTTGTGGAACCCTATACTACTGGAGAAGGCTACCGAGCTTAGCCTAGTAACAGGTGGCATAGTCAAAATAGACTTTAAAGCTTGGAGTCCAGAGGTTTACAGTGTTCTATGCGGTATTGAGGAAAAACACGTGAGAATTATCAGGGATAACATCAAGTTAGTTGCAAAGTACGTGAAAGCCAGGCAAGAACCCCCTATACTCGTTGTTTCAACGCTTCTAGTACCCGGTTACGTTGATGAATACGAGGTAGATCAAATAACGAAATACATAGCAAGCATAAATCCCGAGATTCCGTACATACTCCTTGGATTCCACCCAGATTACATGCTGATAGACCTACCTACAACGAGCTGGAATCACGCTGAAAAAGCATTGAAGATCGCGAGAGAGAACGGGCTTAAAAACGTCTGGATAGAAAACGTTTTCCTGCTCGGTAATGCCTACTAAGCGTGCATCTTAATGTATTCCAGGTCTTCAAGCCCAAGACTCCAACCCATGGAGCCCAGTATTTCTTTCACATGATCCACCCGCTCAGATTTTGGTATTGCAACTACGTTCTTATGGCTTATTAGGTAGTTTAACGCAACTTGAATAGGCGTTTTACCATACTTACTTGCTACTGAGACAACAACGGGATTATACACTACTGCTCCCCTCTCCAGCGGAGTATAAGCTTGAATAGTAACTCTGTACTGTATGCAGAGTGGAAGAAGCTCTTTTTCAACGCGATGCCTGTTTATAACACTGTAGTGAACCTGGTTTGCAACTATCTCGTGCTTCCTAGTCGAATGCATTGCTATTTGGAGCTCTGATGCGTCAAAGTTGCTTACACCAATGTATCTTGTGAAGCCCCTTTCAGCAACCAACTCAAAGTTCTGCACTTGCTTTTCTATGCTCAGATTCCCACTAGGCCAGTGTATTAAGAAAAGATCTACATATTTTACACCTAATCTTCTTAGAGAACTCTCTGCAGCTCTAACTATCTTCTCTGGGTCGTTGAGCCTCTCTGGGAGCATTTTTGTTGTTATGAAGACGTTGTCCCTTCCCACCTCCTTGACTACTCTACCTACAAGCTCTTCAGCTCTTCCACCATCGTACATCTCAGCTGTATCAATCAGGTTTACGCCCTGCGTGATTGCGTAGATCATTGCTTTCAGAGCTTGACTGTAAGACCTAATACCATAGGTTCCCAAGCCTATAGAGGACACCTTATCAGAACCTATGTACTTGTAGCCGCTCGCATCGTAGATCATATTGACTCGCAACAAACCACCAGTTAAGTGCTCTCTGCAATTAAACTGTATATTTCTTTGAGCAACTCATTTTTATAGTAAGCTATAAATCACTGTACAAGACAAACTCTAAGTGATATCGCATGTGAGCAGTTTTCAAAAGAATTATCCGCGTGGAGTCGAAGTGATGGGTGTTGAATAACCCGTACATCAACCAGGGTCAAAGAGTAAATTTTATGTGTGTACGGTGTGGTAAATGCTGTAGTAGTGGACCCAATGTAGCTTTAACGATTTTCGATGCATGCAGAATAGCCAGGTTCCTAAACAAGAACTGGAGAGAGCTCATTGGAAGAGGTTTCTACGCCATCATAGCAGACTACATTCCTATACTAGTGCTACAGGGTGTAAACGACAGGTGTGTATTCCTGAAGACCGTTGATGGCTTACCGACGTGCACAATTTACCCAGCAAGACCCATGAGGTGTCGTCTCTACCCATTTATACCGGTGTCACCCACTAAGGAGACAGTACTAGAGCTATCAACAAGGTGCCCAGGATTAGGCAAAGGCTCTCTCTCAGATCCCCCATGGGCTGATCTCAAGTACTATCTCGTTGAAGTCAGAGAACACTACGCTCTCATCTACGACATGATATTTAACAAAGGCTTGGATCCTGTAGAATCACTCGAAAAAGCGCTAGACATCATCTGCAGTGTTACTGGAACCGGTCAGTGAGTTCCGTGGATGATACGACATGCCTTAACGGAGCATTATCAGGAACAATGCGCAATAGTCCGTGAAACTCTTTAATGGGTCTATCTGCCACGTAGAGATAACCATGGCTTGTCTCAAATCTGCACAAGAAACCTTCTGTGTCCATAGATTTGCAGGTTTGCTTAAGTAGATAAATCAACCCCTCTCTAAACGCTAAATGGCTCATTACAACATCCCTGAGATCTAGCCTCTGAATGTTCTCTGCAAAATCTCGCGGTTGAATGTAAAACCACACCTTAGCTCGGTTCACAAAGTCTAACAACACGGTGTACAGTTCGTTCTCCGACCATGCATAGCTACCTATTCCTCCGTAAAACATAGCAAAAGCTTCAACCTTCTCTAGACGATCCAGCTCGTGTATTCTGCCCTGGAGTATCATCATGCATATCTTCTCTACGCGTTTTTTCCAAGATTCGAAGGGTATGTTCGATACAACGCGAATACCTTCATCGTGGTCTACGAGAATGCTCACTCTATAGTTCATCACCGGTAGAACTGTGCACCCCGTTAAATCCTTGTACTCAAACCTGTACAGGTGAATAACAAGAGGACAGCTGTATAGCTCCTTGTACATCCACAACGTCTCAACCTTCAGTAGTTTAAATAAAACCTACTACTATTACATTGAAATGAAGGTTTGCTTATATGGGTATTTACATGTGCTTCTCAGCGAAAAAACACTTTGCTAGGTTCATCATTGCTGTAGTTGTAACACTACTTCTCCCACTTTACATTACAATTTCCAATGCACAAAGTGTTATCACGGATAAGATAACCTACGTGGTACTTTACGACCCCGCGAGTAACGAGGGCTTAATGATCATCAGATTCTACGTTGATACAGGTGAAGACATGTACAATTTAACTGTTCCATTAATAGCAACCGAGAAAGGTTGGTTCGAGTACCTGAACTACACCGCTTCACCAGGACTACGAATACTAGGGTCTGATTTCAGCCATGAAACAGGTTATCTAGTAGTCCTAATAAACGGCAGAGGATCGTTCGAAGCCTTATTCCATGTTAGGGATCTTTTCGAAGAAGAGCTTCCCATGACGTATACGGTATCGCTGGATACTACTACCCTACGGAATATTGCCCCCGGTGTAACCGTAGAGATGGTAATATTAGGTGTCTACGATGTTAGTAGAGTTGCAATCTACGGAAAAGCCGATGTGAGTACAAGCATCGAAGGCGACGTCACAAGAGTGTTGATCTCTGGATTTGCATGGCTAGAACTAGTCTTTAGGTTAGAACTAGAACCTGCACTAGAAACCACACCGGTTGTACCCACTCAAGCTCAATACAATCGACCTGCTTTGATAATTGTAGCATCCGCCGCTATCACGGTGGCAGTCGTAGTAGCTCTACTTCACTTCTTACGTTTCAAAAGAACCCGCCCATCTGTTGAATACGTAGAACCACACAAGGATCCCGCTTTTAGGCTCATAATAAAAGCCCTCGGCGAAGCTGGTGAACAAGGTCTCACTCAATCGGATCTAGCAAGAAGAACAGGTTTGCCGAAATCCAGTGTTAGCCGTAAAATACGTCGTTTACAAAACGAAGGCTTGGTCGAGGTGAAGACTGTGGGCAAGTACAACTACGTTCTACTAACACCAAAAGGACTGAGTATGTACAGGAGAATAGTAAGCGAGGAGTCAAGCAAGAGATGATAGGTTTGAAGCCTGTTTATGGTTTAGGGTTGTTCTTCGTCAGAGATACAGGCTTGGTTGAACAAGTGGTTATCTTCGATTACTACGATGAGCTCGGAGAATACAAAAGTATTGTCGAAGACCCAGAGAAGCTGGAGAACGAAAAGAGCATGTTAGCTATTAACATGCAGCACTTCCTAGACCAGGAGAATGTTAGGCTAAACAACGAGTTCACGTATCCCAAGGTTGTAGATGTCGAGATCGGCTTCCGCGGAGACTACAAACACCCCTATATAGCTTTCTTCATAGTATTCCAAGGCGTGCTCCGTAAGGGGTTAAACGTGTACGAAGATAGATACGAACCTGAAACCACAGAATACGATTACAGAGTCTACTGGTTTTTCCCATCCAGAGCAAGGGTAATCAGAGCTGATCTCGATGTCCCCTATTCGCTTCTGGATAGGGGAAGAATTCTGAGCTTCTGTGTTAAAACCGGTACTTTCCTAAGAGGATACGAGAGAATAGAGTTCGAGCTCTACTAGAGTAGAAACGGAGCCGAGTACTACGATTGCGTGTTTATAAGGGAAGCAGGCTCATAGCATACTCGGATGATGTGGGGGGACCTCGAAGGAGCTCTGAGTTGTGATGTGGGGCCAAAGCGCTGACCCTGAGTTTAAGTAGTAACCGTTGATGAATACGCCATCGGACGATCGGTGAGTAAGCCCGAATCACGCTGAAGGGTCTCTGCGCATGTTGTGGGGTCTTGATCACTACAAAAGGTATCCCTTTGCAGCGGTACCTAGCGATTTTCCACACTTATTCGTAGAAAACCCCCTTGTAACTGTTGCTAGTAGTTCGCACTTAGCTGAAAAGCTCATCGAAGTTTTAAGCACCATTGTAAGGAAAGGTAGAGTAGACTTTAGTGTATTCAGAGACTACGAGGAGAGTGTGCTTCTCTACTATGCTCTCCTCGAACTCGTAAAGTTACTGGGTGATAAGAGGATCAGCAATCGTTTATCGTTAGCGTTTGCTAAGTCAGCGGCTAGTTTCTTTGAGAACGAAGATGAGGAAGTTCTACTAATGCTCGGAGTTAAGATAGGACTAAGAGTATCCTATGAACGTTTTCCACCTAAAATACCACGCATCGTGAAGCTTGGCAATAAGGAGGTGCTCGAGTTTAGACCACTCAAGTTCGTTCTTCCAATAGAAGAGTACGTTAAGATAGTGGCAAAGAGGTTAATGCACGATGCTTCATACTCATTGACAAACACCATTGTCTCAAATGGGCACATATACCTTGATAAACAAACATATCAGCGCGTGTTGGAAGAGTACATATACTACTACGTACTTCAGCTTACAGAAAACGCACCACAAGTTCAATCCGACAAGGTTAACGCAATCTTGAATATTGTAAAAGAGAAAGTTCTCGAAGAGTACTACAGAACAGACGAGAAGCCAGAATACACCGAGACTACAACAGCTGTGGAACCCCATACTGAAACCGAGGAAAAAGTTGTAGAATCTCTATTTCCGCCCTGCATCAGGAGAATAATAGACACTATAAATGCTGGAAGCAACCCAAGTCACCTCGAAAGATTTACACTAGCTGCTTTCCTCGGTCAAGTAGGGTTAACCGTAGACGAAATACTAGAGTACTTCAGGAAAACCGCTGATTATAATGAAAAGATCGCAAGATACCAGGTAGAGCACATTCTCGGAATGCGTGGTAGTAGAAAAAGGTACATGCCTTATGGATGTAGTAATCTCAAAGCATCAGGATTATGCCCTATAAGCGATCAATGCCCAGGTGGAAGAAACCCAGTTGCTGTCTACAAGTACGCAGTTAAAAAGCTGAAGAAAAAACAAGGATCCACCGAAAACATCAAATTGAACAACGAAGAAGTTGCTGATCAGAGCAAAGCCGCCGGCGGGATTTGAACCCGCGTCCACCGGCTGTCTAGACGGGCCTAAAGACCCAAGCTTACAAGGCCGGCGCTCTACCGGGCTGAGCTACGGCGGCTTCTCTTTTAAACTATCAGTCGTAGGGGTTTAAAATCAATTCAGCCTCCTGAAACAGGAGGTAGTAGTTCCACTACGTCGTTGTCATGGAGAGGAGTTTCCAGGCCCTTGTACGGATGCTTGGAGTTTAACAGTATCACGAGCTCGTTTTTCCCACCTAGAACTTTTTCGATGAGATCTCCAAGCCCCCGCCTTGTTTTTGCAATTTCCCTTAGCAGATCCTTTATTGAGGCGTTATCTGGTAGAACGTACACGTCCTCTGTAACACCGGTCTTCGATGTAAGCCACAAGTAGTACTTAACCTTGACGTTCAACGTTATCCCTTCATCGCTTCTCTCTTTCGCGCTTCCTCGTACAGTTTTTGCCATTCTTCGTCGTTCAGCATCCTGAATGCTTCATGCAAAATATGCCTTTTCTCGGGGTTTTTCATGAAGTAGTAGATCGCATAGCTACACACAGGCTCGATGACAAGCCTATTACTCTTTGCCATTTCAATCGCGTACTCTACCAGTTGCTTAGCTAACCCTCTGCCTCTGTACTGCTGAGGAACATAGGTTTCCACTAGCTTCATAACATTGTTCTCTACACTATACTTTACGTAGGCTTTTGAGCCATCAGGTAGTACAGCGTATATAACTTGACTTGTATGTTTAATTCTTAGCTCGTCCACAACGAACTACCAAGATTTGTTTTTACCTTGGGAAGTGATACATGTTTTTCAAGATTTTAAACTTAAGAACTATGTTAGGATTAAAAATTAGTCGTGAGAACAATGGGTCTTAGACAGTTTGTTTCACTAACCTTGGTTACTTTTGTACTTCTAGCTCATACCCTAGTCATCGAAGCTCTTACTACAAGTGATGATCTGGTGCTTCCATTACAACTGAAGTACAGCGGTTTACTTATTTTAAGTACTTCAGGAAACTACGTTAGTGAAATCTTTGGAAATCTGACAAGGTGGTGTGAAACACCTCCCGGGGAAGCTCACATCATCTTGAAGTACATAGTAGAACTTCACGTTGAACTCGATGCTAGGATTGGTGTTACTTACATTAATGCTGTAAAATTCAACTACAACGCCACCGAAGTACTGATATCCAATCCTTTCTGCTTAGCTGAAGCTACCAAGAATATTCTGCAAGGAGTCTCCACAGTTAACGCTAGTTTCTTCTCTCTAGTTTTAAGATTAAGGCGCGGAGCAGGCGAGTTAGAGCCTATAAATGAAAGCGGTGTAGTAGTTGCTGTAACAAGATACGGGGGTATTGATATAGTACAGGTAAAAGACGAGTTCACCGTTTACAGTACCATACACGGTGTTTTCTCGTACAGTAGAAACCTGTACTACGAACCTCTTTCACGAATACCTATTCACTACACCGAGGTGAACGATATGAGAGATGAGAAGGGAACATTGCTATCAGTACTCTACGTAACACTCGATATTCCGAATCTTAATTACGCAGACCTCTTCAACAACATCATCACTAGAAGAACCTTTGACATATTCATAACAGCAGGAAATAATCGTCAAGCCACCTATAAGGCTACTCTAATCATAAACTACGTTGAAAGCTCGGCTGAACGCGCAAACGTAGCTGTCTCAGTCGTAAATAACACGATAATAATAGCCGCTGATCCACCCACTAGATGTTTCATAGTGTTGGGCCTACTCAGGGATAATGTGGTGAACACATCCTTAGAACTTAACTACTACATAGTGAAAAGCGCTTTTGGTGATGGATTCGTATACTACACCAGTAGTCCTCAGTTATGTGACAATGAATGGATCCAATTACCTAGTATAATAGTAGAGCAGCGATACCAGGTAGAAGCCCCAGAGAAGCTTCCTCCTCCTAGTAAACCAATGGAGAAAGGCATAGTTGATTATGCAGTAGGAGGTTTTACACTAGTTTTGACATTGACATTAGCATACTACTTGTGTAAACACCTGGTTAGGAGAATCCTTCGTTAATCCTCCAACTACTCGTGTTCTTTGCCAATATTTATTCTCTTTTAATTAGCATACATTAGTAGAGTACTAGATAAGCTGAGAAGTGATCCAGGTATGAGTACTACGCTTACACAGACTCCGCTCTTAAAGCTAAGTGGTGATCTAATGAGCATTTTAAAGCCTTTGAACATACTACTATGTAGCTATAACTCTAAACTCAGAGTACCACTGAATCTACCACAGAAAAGAGAGGTTAGTTATGCTATACTTGAGATTCTAGTAGAAGCTAGTAGAGTCTATCCGAGTTGGAAGGTCAAACTCGGAAACGTTGGTATTACGAGAGAATTTAAACCAGCATTTGGTGTTGCGATTTCAAGCCAGGATAGACATCTGTACAAGTTTATCTATGATGTAACCGATATACTAAGAGCTGAAACTACGCAGTACGGAGAAGGAATAGGTCTAACCATAAAGTACGAAGGAGGTGCCCCCTTCAGAGTGCTTGGGCTAATACTAGACTCTATATACAGCGATGCTGATGCCGAAACAAAGTATAAGCACTACACTGGTTTAACCAGTATAGAACCTATGAAACCACTTGAGTTAAACTTGGAAGAAAGCTTTGAACCATCATCGACACTTAGAATTATAGCTTATACCGCGTCACCAGCAAGAATTTCTATACTAAGCGGAGAGGAAGCTGGTGTTCACGACCTTTCAGCACTAGTACTAGATGAGGTAGTGGTGAAAATGCTTAAAGCAACACGAAGCATTAAAGTATCACTGGAACGATCAGAGCGTTCATCACCTTTGGTAATATCTAGTGTAACGATTTACAGATCTGAGGTTAAGGCACCACATCTTGATTTATGCAGTGTGAATAGAGAAGTAGGATTCGGTGAAGTGAAATTAGAACTAGAAATATGTAATCATGGATCTTCTAGACCCGATAAACTGATTATCTCATTTATAAGAAGAGGAGAACTCATACGCACACTACATGAAGATGGAAGAGAACTTGAACCCAATGCAAGAATACGTCGTGAAGTGCGTTTACCGTTGAATCTTGTTCAACCCGGTAAGGATATCGTTGTTAGATTGATTTGGACTAAGCTCTCTAGACACTGGGTTATAGACAAGAGTATTACTATTTAGCAAAAGGATTCTCCCATTAAATGTACTGAACCTCCATTGAATGCTCCTTAGCGAATTCTTCAATAATTCTCCTGTGATCCTGCCTGGTGCTTTTCTTCTCAACGATTATTTTAAGGGGCCGTATTGCTGTTCTAGCGTACATCGCGTTGAGAGTATCCATGGATAGGTACATGAGAGCGTACTTGGGTAGAATATGACCATAACACATGCTGGTGTTGAGTGCTATTTCTGTATGCTTCCTCGGGTAATGCCCACCACCTATTCCAATAACGCTTGTACAATCCGGGAGGTTCGGGTACTCTCTTAGAAGCCTGTATAGAGCATAGCCCACGATCTCGTGGTTAAGGGGGTCTTTCCAGTCATCCGGTGTACTACCTATCTCTACGAACACTATTGGTTTTCCCAGGTTTGTTGGACCATGGTGAGATGCTTCATAGCTTACTTCATACTCTTCCTTCCTACCTCTGTTGATAGCAACTTCGCTTATCTCCCTGAGCATGTACCATGCTAACTGGGGATGCGCTATTCCGAGTTCTCTTGGACGTCCACCCATAATCGCCTCGAAGCCGTAGTTTCCAGTGAAGTGCACAGTATAACTCTTGATGCCGACCTCGCTCGAGTGCCTTGACGCTACAATATATAGTGCAACCCCACATGGCCACACTTCATCTAAGAAATCCAAGTGTACAACATCAGCGTTGAAACCAGCTACTTGGATACTTTCTCCTACATAACACTCCACACAGTAACGGCAAGTACAGTTTTCCCTTAATCCCAATGCGCTAACAACGTAATTGACTATCCCAACACCCGCTGGATCCCGTGTACTATATACAAGAGCTAGCATGGTTTATGACCTCTACATGCTACATGGTGATTTACGTAAAAACTAGGTAGTTATACATTTGATCAAAGCTCTAATTCGACGTTTTAATATTAATGACAAGAATGCTCGAGAATCTTTGTTCATCCTTTCAGTATTGATACCACTATGCCAACGACGAATCCAATTAATGTAGGCCCAGCTGCTGTGATCATTAGTACAAGTAGGAGTTTAAAGATCGCCTCTATTGTTAAACCAAGTGATTCTAGTACTTCTTTGCGTAATGTTCCAAGATTCCAAATGGACAGCATCACACCTAGTACAAGTACAGCTATGAACGCTATTATGTACTTTAGTGCTTTCACCGAGACATAACCCAGCGCTAGTCCGAGTACGAACTGAATAAGCATTACTATGATCGAAGGCGGATTAAAAGCTACTTCATAGATATCCAACAAATTCACCGCTTAACGTATAGATCTTAGGAGGTATTAAATGGTGAAAAGTTTTCTCAGGGTTGTTGATCCATTTTAACGTTGTAGTGTTGAAATGGTGATCAAGGAGGCTTTGGGATTCTCTATGAGAATCTCGATTGATCTCTGGCGCAAGAGTAAAGAGTACTTCTGGAAGCGTGTGCACGAGGATCTTGAAATAGGCTATTTGGATAGGGACCTTCTCCCTTTGCTGATACTTGTAAATCTAGATGCCGAATTGTACACAACTAGTAGTTGTAGTGGTAGGATTGTAGTAATGGACTCCGATACGCCTTGGCAGAGGGATGAAACAAGCATCGTGTTTAAATCACATGTACCCGTAGAGTTCAGCGAAGTAGAGTTCATTTATAGACTAGAACCCCATAGAGGTTTTTGGGTAATTGTTACAGGACCTATAATACACATATCAGCACTAAAGTTGAAAAGAGCTGTCCAATTACTCAATGTGGCAAGGAGAGTAGGGTTCAAGCATAGCGGAATTATGCACGTTAGCTCGTCCAAGGGGGTTTTCGTGGAGCTTGTAACAGGTGTATACGTATCTCAGCTTGTTAGAGTAGGTTCAAAGTTGCTTGTACCTAGACAGGAGCTTCGATCTTTAGTGGAGGTAATGAACAGGGTACTAGTAGAGGGTAAAAATAGACTTCAGAAACTATACACGGAGTTAGTAAAGATCCTGCCTCGAGTTTTGGACAAAGAAGTAAACGAGAAAGTGCTAGAACTCTACGCTGGATTAGCTGGTAAGACTCCATTGGATATTTTTCTTGAGCTCTGCAGGGAGAAGAATCGGGTTTGCGAGATTTAATTAATCTCCAGATTTCCTTGAAATTAGACATGGTGGTGCTATGAGCGAAGAGTATATCTCAGTAGAGGAGTTTAAAAGAGTAGATCTTAGAGTCGGCTTAGTAAAGTATGCTGAGA
Organism: Desulfurococcaceae archaeon; assembly: GCA_038889555.1. Lineage (GTDB taxonomy): Archaea > Thermoproteota > Thermoprotei_A > Sulfolobales > Desulfurococcaceae > UBA285. Next base: position 34,289 of record JAWAHD010000002.1, on the reverse strand, counting down.
AAGTTCCTGGTAGCGATAAACTGCTAAGACTTATTATCGACCTTGGAGAGCTTGGTGAGAGACAGGTTATCGCCGGGTTAGCCCAGTGGTATTCTCCGGAGTACTTCATTGGTAAGCAAGTAGTTGTAGTTGCGAACTTGAAGCCAAAAAGGCTCATGGGCTTGGAAAGCCAAGGTATGATTCTAGCTACCGATACAGATCCACCGGTTATAGTTACCACAGCATCGAATGTAAAACCAGGTGCTAGATTGATATAGAAACCTGTTGAGCTAAAGCCTCACTTCTCATTTTTCTAAGTAAGTATCTTCTATACCACAGCATTTTTGATAATGCATAAACAGCTCTCTCCGGCGAAGGATACGCTGGCAACCCGTGTCTGTTAAGTATTCTGATCGCCTCGTTGACGTCTTCTCCCCCTATGAACGATACAACGGTTGTTTTGTTCACATTGTTCTCCTTGTAGAAGTCTGCAATAGCTTTAGCGAGATCAACAGGGTCAAGAACAGCTGTTCTGCAGTACAGAATTACTATGTTGTCTATTTCTGGGGATTCAGCAGCTACCTTAAGCGCCTTAAGATAGTTGTCCACAGATGCCTGTCCAGTCAAGTCAACAGGGTTTTTGGGACTACCAAACCAGGGCATTGACCCCCTGAACTTGTCCATGAGATCCCCCGAGGGCTCAAGTAATTTGACTCCAGAGAGCTCGGCAGCGTCAGTTGCAAGTACGCCAGCACCTCCACCGTTTGTGATCACAACGGTGTTTTCACCTCGTGGTAATTCTTGCAATGCGAATGCTCTTGCTATGTCGAACATCTCTTCAACCGTGTAAGCTCTGATTATACCAGCTTGTTTAAACGCAGCATCGTAGAAAGCATCACTTCCAGCAAGGCTTCCAGTATGACTCGCTACAGCTTTCATGCCTCGATGAGATCTACCCGCTTTGATAGCAACTACTGGTTTTCTGGATGTAACCTTTGCCATTCTACTGATGAAGTTCTTTCCTGTTCCCGGTTTTATGCCTTCCAAGTAGATTGTGATAACGCGTGTGTTCTCGTCTTCAGCCAGGAGCTCAGAGAGCTCAACAACGTCTATGTCAACCATATTACCTACGCTGAAGAGAGCTGATAAACCGATCTCGTTCATCACCGTCCAGCCCATTAGTGCAATACCCAGAGCACCACTCTGGGTTATGAACGCTATGTTCCCTTTGACAACTTCGGTAGGTCCGAATGTCGCGTTAACATTGCTATGCGTGTAAGCATAGCCGAATATGTTGGGTCCTAAAATTCTAACACCGTACTCCTTAGCCAGCTTAACTACCTTCTCCTCGAGCTCTACGTTACCAACCTCGGAAAATCCCGATGTTATTACAACAGCTACTTTAACACCCTTCCTTCCGCAGTCCTCTATTACGTCTGGTACAGTGATTGCCGGAACAGCTATAATAGCGACGTCTACATCGTCTGGTATCGCTGAGATGCTTGGATAGGCTTTAAACCCCATAATTTCATCAGCGTAGGGATTAACTGGGTACAGTTTTCCCTTGTAGCCGTATTTTACGAGATTGTCCATTATCGTGTAGCCTATTTTACCAGGGGTTCTACTCGCACCTACAACAGCTATGCTTCTTGGATTCAACATAACATTAAGCATTTACGCCCTTCACAGAGTATCCTATCAATAGCTTAAAAAGACCTATGATGACTGCAAAGCCGCAATCCTACTGAAGTATCTATCCAACTGGTACACTGTGAACTCGTAAACACCCTTGCTGGGATCTACGCTGAGAACACCAAAGTAACCGAGTCTTAGAGATCCTGGTGAGTATACTCTATCGCGCATGCAAGGATATCTACATCCACCTGTGAGCAGTAGTTTAGGTCTCAAAAGGTCGTGTAAGTGGTCAACATTATCATTACCTAGTTTACAGCAGCTCTGAATGAAGCCAGGCTGACTAGTAACGAAAACATCAATGCTATCAGCTACGATGCATGTACTACTACAAGTGCCAACACCACACCCGAACAGCTTTAAACCATGAACTGTTGCTCCACGGCAATCCAGTAGACCGTTAACAGCTTTCAACGCATGAGATACCGCGGGGTTATCTAGTTCGCTTAACACTCCTAGTATCGTGGCACCGCATACCCTGTTTAACCAGTGAATAGCCGAAGGAGAAGTAGTGTTACCTAGTAGTATAACAGTATTCGCTTTGAAATGCTTCAATAGAAAACACAGTGTTCTCTCCATGCTTTTAGATCCAAGTAGCTCGTATACTGCCAAAACCCTAAAGGGCGACCCTAATGTAGCCACTTCATGAAACCCCTGTATTCGTGAGAGCCCACTAGAATCCTACATGTCTCCTCTACTGCACTACACTGCAGAAGCCCCGATACCTCAAATACTCCTCCTTCGTAAAGTCCTGGCATGTACAGTGCTTCGTAACTCATTATGTAGCTTATGTCGTAGTCCACCTTGCATCGGGACTCAATAATCCTGTAGTTGGTTACCATGCCGATGGAGGGGTAGTTGAGCGCTCTAAGGTCTCCATGTACTTCGAGAACAGCTCTTACTATTCCACGAGTTATGTAGCTTGGCATTAGAAAAACATCTTTGTAGGTGCCATCATTATATGTAATTGAGTACTCCCTGTCGGCAAAGCAACCTCTTCTCCAGTTTCTATGGTACTTGATCACCTCATTCTCCGATAGCCCAGTTGAGTAAGCGATGTTCTTTGACCAAGCTTTCAACCGCGTTTCATTCAAAGGTTTAAATACGTCCCTGTTATTGTCAACGAACTCTACTACCTCCCTTGAGTTCCTTGATCCGTATACTACGATATCTATGTCACTAACATGGACATTGTGTATTCCGGGTAGAAGAGATCCCGTTACACCGGGTAACACGCCTGTTCCCTCCTCGATAAGAGAAAGCATGCAAAGTGCTTTCTCTTCCAGTTGATCACACGCTTTGTAGTGAAGTTCTAGAGCTCTTCTAGTAGGGTCGTAAACCCTGAGCACGCGGGATATCGGGATGTAAGGGACTTTGGTGTTAAAGAAGGGGACATACATGGTCCATTTGGCTTGCTTGTAAACTTCCTCGGGGTTGTAAACCCTCAACAATCGTTCATAGTTTGTAAACGACCTGCGCCAGGTAGACTGTGCTCTCGTGGGTACGTACTTCACGTAGCCTAATATGCAACACTGAGAGTGCCAATTACCAACAACAACAGCAAGGCTTTGATCGTCTAGTTCTAGGTAGAAATGATCAAGCGGTTGAGTGTAATTAACTCTGTTCATGAAACATCTGCTACTCAACCAGGGGTTCAGGAACCTCCTCTAGTTGAGATAGAACGTAGCTCCTGATTTCCTCCAGCTTAGGGAGTTCGCACACGAGTTTCCCGTTTTCAAGGTACTTTCTGAGAACCGGTGTATACCCTTCTGGTACTACGACTGGTTCATCGAGTAACGTCACAATGTCATTTAAACCAGGTCTCTTCCTATAGACTTGCTTAGCTCCTGGTAGCTTTCCTCTCTTTGTAATCGGTTTCCACTTGCCATCTTCATATAATTCCACAATATCAGCACTTATGTCTATACTAGGTGGAATAGCTATACTGGTTCCAACTCCAAACATGTCCACGATGTCTCGTAGTTTAACAATCTCTTTCTCATCAATACCACCACTTACAGCTATTTTAACATTCTTGTATCCGTGAATATCCAGCGTCCACCTTACTTCCTCAACGATAGCTCTCATATCACCTCTCCTACTACTAGGAGTATCTAGTCTCACGCCATACAGTCTATTCTTTAAAGTTTGCGCTGCCATGAGCGCTTCTATCCTCTCGTCGTAGAAGGTGTCAACAAGCATTATTCTTGGAACATCGTGCTCGATCACCTCATCAAAGGCTTTCCATGCTTCAACCTGATCGCCGTACACGATAATGAGAGCGTGTGGCATTGTACCCTGCGGTTGCAATGATAGGTACTTACTGCTCGCAACGCCTGATACAGCATCCATGCCGCCAATGTAAGCTGCTCGATCGGCCATAGGTGCTATTGCAGGATGCAATGCACGTAAACCAAAGAAGAGAACCCGCTTGTTGCCTGCTAGCTTCTTTATTCGTGCAGCTTTGGAAGCAATACTAGAGTAGTGTCTTAGAATACCGAGCAATGCTGTTTCGTAAACTGCGAAATCATCGTAGTATCCTTCTATTATCATGAGGGGTTCTCCAGCCTTGAATAGTGTTCCCTCGGGCATTGCGTAGACCGTGACCGGTTTATCTTTTAGCACGTATAGCGCTTCTTCCAAGCCTGCGAAAACAGCCCATTCATAGCCTTTAGGTAGCTTGTGAACGTGGAATTCCATCCTGACTTTCTTCCTAATGCCCTTTGCTTTCAGTATCTTAACAGTTCTAGTGAAGTAGATGTCCGTTACGACACCGTTCAATATGTCTTCTTCTGAAGCTATGTACAGTCTCAACTTAATCACCCATCACGAAAACCACTACTTCTCTCTCGCGTCTAGGACCATCCATTTCCATCAAGAATATGTTTTGCCATGTACCCCTTACCAGCCTACCATTAATGACAGGAAACGCCCTCTCCGACCCGAACAACGCTGAGCCTATGTGAGCGTGCGCGTTGTTGTCGATCAAATTGTGTCTCCACCTGAGACTCCCGGGCTCCGTGAACTCCTTGATCTTTTCGAGAATATCGCTGATCAACCCGCTTTCGTTTTCATTAACTACAACCCCCGCTGTTGCATGAGGAGCAAATACCAGGACGATCCCATTTTTAACCTGAGACTTCTCCACAGCCGCTTCAACATACCTGGTGATGTCTATAAGCTGAAACTTCTCGGTGGTTTTAACCTTGATAACCTCGTGATAAACCTTAACCATACACAACACCTGTAAACCCTCCGGTAGAACAAAACAAGCTCTAAGCTCTAGGAATACAGTAGTTTGAGTAGAAATTTAAATTAATTTACCTCCCATAGCATTACAGAAACATTGGGTGTTTGTTATGGGAGAAGAGTGGTGGCGTAAGCGGAGAAGATTCTGGGAGCGTGATTTCGAGGACATCTTCGACGAGCTTGACAGAATTTTCGAGGATATTCCCAGAGACATAATAAGGCTCTACAAGGAGTTTCTGAGAAGATTCTACTATGGGTTTCTATCCCCAGAGGAGCTTGAGAAATTAATGAGAGAACTAGAGAAGAAAGGGGTTAAACCGTACGTTTACGGTTTCAGTATCACCATAGGACCAGATGGCAGACCTGTGATCCGGGAGTTCGGTAACGTTAGAAGGGTAAGAGGTAGACCAGAGATCATCGAGGAGCGGGAGCCTCTCGTAGATGTTTTCGAGAAGGGCGACGAAGTAATCGTTGTAGCGGAGATTCCAGGCGTTGACAAGGACAAGATCGACCTAGAGATCACCGAGGACGGTAAAACGCTGATCATCAGGGCGTCCAACGAGGATAGAAAATACTACAAGGAGGTAGAACTACCAGCCAAAGTAGACCCTGACACCTCCAGAGCAACCTACAAGAATGGTGTTCTCGAGGTAAAACTCAAAAAGATCGGAAAAGAGGAAGGAAAAGGCTTTAAGATAAAAGTCGAGTAATCCCTTTAAAGGGGATACTTGCTTGTTGGTGTGCTGAGCGATAGTCACGATAACCTGGTTGCTCTCAAGGATGTTCTCCAAAGAATTCTAGAGCACAATGTTGAAAAAGTAATTCATTTGGGCGATATCATAAGTCCTTTCACAGTAAGGCTTATGAAAGAAGTTCTCAGAGACACGCCTGTAATTGCTGTTAGAGGAAACAACGACGGAGATGTTTATCAGTTAACTACACTGTTTGCGAAATACAACTGGGTTTTCTTTTCAGAACCTACTGTTATAGAAATCTCGGGTAAGAGGATTTTGCTGTTTCACGGTTATGGTTCACCCGAGAACACGAGGAAACTTGTCTACGCGTTGGCAAATTCTTTAGACATAGACGTTTTACTCTACGGGCACACGCACTTGGTAGATGCTGAAAGAGTACATGGTAAGCTTGTTTTAAACCCTGGTGAAGTATGCGGGTATATTACCAACAGGAAATCATACGCTTTATTGGACCTAGACGAGTTAAAAGCAGAGATCCACTTTGTGTAAACCAATGGGTGTCTTGCTTGACCGAGAAAATCAAGAGTGCTAGTGTTCCTGAAACAGATAGTGGTCTTCAGTACCACTTAATGGTGAAACCAGGTGACGTAAGCAGGTACGTTCTTCTACCTGGAGACCCGGAGCGTGTTCCAATAATAGCAAAGTACTGGGATAAGCACTGGCATGTTGCAACACATAGAGAGTTTGTTACTTACAGTGGATACTACAAGGGAGTGTTCATATCTGCAACTAGTACAGGTATAGGTGCCCCATCAACAGCTATAGCCGTTGAAGAACTGGCGAGGGTTGGAGCCGAAGTTTTCATAAGAGTGGGGACCACGGGGGTTCTTAAAAAAGAGATCAAGGTTGGAGATTTAATAATATCAACAGGTGCTGTAAGGCTAGAAGGTACGAGCAAACACTACGTAATTCCAGAGTATCCGGCTGTTGCAAGCTACGATGTTGTTCTAGCTTTGATCGAAGCAGCTGAAACGCTTGGTGTTAGATACCACATTGGTTTAACAGCTAGTAGTGATAGCTTTTACGTGGGTCAAGAGAGACCCGGGTTCAAGGATTACTTACCTCATCATCAAAAAGGCTTAATAGAGTACCTGAGGAACGCTAATGTTCTGAACTTTGAAATGGAGGCTTCTGTAATATTTGTGCTAGCGAGCATCTACGGACTTAGAGCTGGCGCCGTGTGTGCAGCAATAGCGAATAGAGAAACCGATGAATTCGTGCCAGGTGCTGGAGTAGAAGACGCTATTAAGGTAGCCAACGAAGCAGTGAAAATACATAGTGAGTGGATGAACGAAGCTCTCAAAACGGATTTGAAGTACATTACACCAAGCGTCATCAGAAAGGTGGTAAGACGGTAACCAGAAAGTTGGCTACTAAGAATTACGTTCACATATCAGTTGGGAACTTCAACATCGATGTGGTTGCATACGTAGATGCTTTTCCCAAACCCGATGAAGGTTTGTTCGCCCGAGAAGTAAGCCTGAGACCAGGTGGTGCAGCGACAAACTACGCTGTTGCTGTTACGAGCTACGGTCACACAGCGTACTTGGTAGCATCGGTTTCAACCGATCACTTCATACGTAGCTTTTTACGAGAAGTAGAAAGGCTTGGTGTTAAAACAGATCATCTCTATTTTGTTGACGAATCCCCTGGCTTTGTTGTTATCCTTGTGAGAGCTGATGGAGAGAGAGCAATGATCAGGTATCAAGGAGCTAACAAGCACCTAGATCCCAGCTACCTTAATGACACTCTACTGAAACAAGCGCACTTGGTTCACTTCGCATCTGTGCATCCCAGCTTTGTGCAAAATTCTATAAAGCGAGTGAAGATGGAGCCTATCATTGTCTCCTATGACCCAGGGCCCTTTGCAGAGGATATTCTTAACTATCCAGATGTGGTGGGTTCATTGGATTTGCTGTTTCTCAACAAATCCGAGTATGCAAAGATCAAGAGCAAAGCTGATCTAAGGTCTTTCTTCAAGATCGGTTTGAAGATACTCAATGTGAAGATGGGGAATAAGGGAGCTATTAGCATTGAGGCTGGAGACATGTGTTACCATGGTGTAGCTAAGCCTATTAGAAAACCTGTGGATACAACAGGCTCTGGTGACGCTTTCGACGCATTCTTCAATGCTACTTACCTTGAAACCGGTGATGTTACTAAGTCTCTTCTTTTCGGTGTGGCAGCTGGTACCTACAAAACTGGGTGCAAGGGTAGCTTCATATTCTGGGATCCCGATGCTTTTAAATACCAGCTAGAAAGAGCTACTGTTGTGAAGAGATCCTGTAGGGACATAGAACTCGAGGACTTAGGTCTTGAGCAGTAGAGAAGTTTACATAAAAGCCGTAGAGCTTATATCCAACTATCAACCAGAAGACCACTTTAAGATCACTATAAGCCATGATAGTATTATCGTATCAATAATAGATCCTTACTTAAAGCGCACTTATGGAGACTTACTCGAACTAAAATCACCCCCCGAGTACTCTATTTCTGTTTTCTTTATTTTCATGGGAGAACACACACCGGTTATCTTATCCAAGTACAGGTTAGCTCTCGATAAGCTGTCAAAAGCGGGATTTATGACGACTACGTGGATCTACGACTGTGATCCCGAAACACTGAGATTCACGTATATTCTAGACCATGTACTTGAGCTTAGGGGCATCTTAGATGTCGACAAAGCTACTGAAGTAGCTTCGCTTCTAATCCTGATCAACAAGTATGCTGAAAGCGTTAAAGAGCTTAGAAAGAAGGAGCATGCGAACACCGGTTACTACGAGTACCAGTTCTCGCTTGAGAAGCTTTCAAAATATATGAATCGGTTACTAAGGTTAGTTGAAAAAAGCGAAGTACTAGAACTTCTTATCGAAATTCACGAACTTCCCGTCAAGTACAGGTCTAAACACATAGGCAGGGTGTTCCCCAATAGTGTTATTCTGTACTACACCGACCTGTTCTCCGGGGAATGCCCCGACAGCACAATCAAAGCATTAGAGAAAGTGCATATGGGTATAAGTAGCGAGAGAAAAGCAATCCTGCTAGTAGCACAGCCCCTGGCATCCATACTCCCGAGGTCTTCTTTAAAGGACTACATTGCTCTCCTTAACCTAGAAGCCTGATGAAAATACCTATATCGTAGATGTTTTCATATACACGCTTCTTGGGATTCCACTTAGCAAAACCAACGACATCCTTATCGTAGTAGTCAACAACAGCGTATAGACCTTTTGAAGGTGGTACGAGTTCGATAACACTCTCTGGAAGCACATCATTCCCATAGAGAAAAGCCTTCACACCCTCCTCTGATACTACTATAGCTGCTCTCAGCCCTGTTCTCTTGTAAATTTCCTTTATTAAGGGTATAGAGGGTGCGAGAGTTCCTTTAACGTAAAGCGCTATCCAACGACCACCAAAGATCTCTGTTGCACTCAGTATACCGGGTATTCTTGGGTCATGCACATACACTATGCATAGATCTTCAAAGCATGTGTACCTAAGGTCCTTCGGTATAAGGTCACCGGTGCTCACGCCGTATAGTTCGCTCACAAGTCTCTCTATTCTGTCGGCAGTCTTTCTCGGTAGTCTACCTAGCTTCAGCTTTATGATTTTTTTCTTAGAAGACATATGTAGTACCCGAAAAGTCCGTGTTTAAACGGCCATATCCTAATGCAATACTCCATTTCCTCAGAGAACTTCAGGTTCCTGTACTCCGTAAGCCCTTTTGAGTAATCGAGTAGTCTGAGAGGAGGCTCAACAACTTCAAGTCCACCTTTACCCCTGAGAACCTCGTTTACCACGTACTCGTTTTCCTCTGGAGCAATACTACATGTTACGTACGCGATTAATCCACCTTCGCTAACGATATCTACGAGGCTCCACAGAAGCTCTATTTCTCTTTTCACCATTATAGCCAGGTCTAGAACACTTGTTCTCGTTTTTCTGCCAGGATCTACGGATATTCTTCCCTCACCACTACATGGTGCATCAAGTAATACGCGGTCAAACGTTCTGCCGATTTTTATAGGAAGTTTCCTTGCATCGCTCCATAGCACTATGACGTTGTCTAATTTTAGCCTCATCACGTGTCCTACCAAAGACTTCAACCTGTACAGAACTAGGTCGTTAGCATAAACTACGCCTTTACCTCTAGACTTCAGTATCTGTGCTATATACGTAGCCTTACCTCCCGGCGCCGCGCACGCGTCGAGAACGTCTCCTTCGTAGCCGTGAAGTAGGAGCATTACCGGGATTAAACTGGTAGCATCCTTGTGAACGTAGTAGAAGCCTTTCAAGTACTCATGCGTAGCACCTATGCTAGGTGAATGAGGTGATCTCTTAACGTGAAACGCTTCACTAGACCATCTGATCTCCTCGAGTTGAAAACCAAGCTGCTCTAGCCTGTTCTTTAGATTCTTAGGTGTTATAAGAAGAGTGTTTACTCTAACTACGGGTTTAGGAGGCTTCTCGAAGGATTCTAGAAGAAGTACGGCATCCCTGTAACCCAGCATATCAATGTATCTTTGAACCATGTAGGGTAAGTACCCGTACTTTAACGCAAGTTCGTACGCTTCCCTGGATGGCTCAACGTATATTTCTCGTAGAATTTCGTGGATATCCTTAGGTCTACTCATAACCTCACAACTTACTTAGAATCTTTTTCATGAATCTCGCGTTGCTGAGCATCCAGTGATCATTGTTGAAGAACACATATACCTTTTTAGGGTTTAGTTCAAGTACTCGGTTAGCTATTTCCATTAGCTCTTCTTCGGTGTAGTCATGACCATACCATGCGCTTCTTCCATGCATTCTTAGGTACACTATGTCGTGCGTAGAGACGATCCAGGTCGCTATGGGCGCGTCCACAGAGACCAATGTAATACCCGTTTCCTGAGCCCATTTTACAACCTTACTAGAAAAGCAGGACTCGTGCCTAAACTCCACAGCCATCCGTAGACCTAGTTTTACGTTACTGTTAAATTCGCTAATCCTCTCTAAGTTATCATCTCTACATGTATAGTTAGGAGGTAACTGAAACAGGTAGAAGTCTATAAGGGAATCCATGGGCTTAAAGAGATCCGAGAACTTGAACCAAGTATCCAAGGCTTTCTCGCTTAGCTTTCGGAGATGCGTTATAGACCTGTGAACTTTCACACTCCACCTCAGTGTACTACCCTTAATAGACCAGCTTTTGACCTGGTTTTTGAACGGAAACCTATAGAAACTGGCGTTTAATTCAACGGCGTTTAATCCGCTTTCCTCGACATACCAGTCAAGCGAGGCCCCCTCATTCCAGTCGTACAACCAGCCAGATGTTCCAACGTATACCTTCAAACCAGTATCCCTGTGCAACCTTAATTCGCGCAGAGCCTTCCCTAACCAATCAACTATTATTTCCTTGTACTACTTTATACCATGGGCACTCAGATTGTATGTGAGCAAGTTCGGGTGAAGCCATGAAGGTGTTTGGAACGGCTGGTATAAGAATGAGGTATGGAGACGAACTAGACCCTCTGCTAGCACTAAGAATAGGGAACGCTGTTGGTAGATTAGGCATATCTAAGGATGCATACATAGTACACGACACTAGAACAACGAGTCACGTGTTGTCTTACGCTGTTTCATCGGGACTTATGTCGGCTGGTGTTAACGTGATCTATGTTGGAACCGCTCCTACACCTGTAGTTGCTTATTCAGCATCGAGGCACAGGTCCCTAGGGGTTAGTGTAACGGCTAGTCATAACCCTCCTGAGTACAATGGTATGAAGTTCTACGACAACAATGGCTATGAGTTTACAAGAGACCTGGAAGCTGAAATAGAGAAAATGCTCGATGAACACCCACGATACGTGGAGTGGAGTCACGTCGGTCAAGCTAGTGTTTCTCACCACATATTAGACGAGTACGTAGAGGACCTTTTGAACTTCGTTGAAAAACCGAGAACAATAAAACCCGTAAACATAGTCCTGGACTGTGCAAATGGCGCTTCGTACTACGTAGCACCGTTGCTGGTTAGAGCACTGGGTGCTAAGCCTATAACCTTGAACTGCAATCCCGATGGCTATTTCCCTATAAGACCCCCTGAACCACGCAAGGATGTGCTTGAAGGTCTCTTGGACAAATACAGCGTTTTTAAACCACACGCTATATTCGCCTTTGACGGTGATGCTGATAGACTAGCAGTATTGGACCCCCTCTCGGGTTTCATAAGGCAGGATAGACTACTAGCTTTCTATGCCAAGAAGGTGCTGGAGAGTAGAAAGGGGCACGTCGTTGTCAGCATAGACACAGGGTATGTGGTAGATGATGTTGTACTGGAAATGGGCGGTACTGTGGAACGATATAATCTTGGTAAAACGCATGAGAGAGTGAAAGAGCTAGGAAGGCAAAATGTTGTTATGGCTGGAGAACCCTGGAAGCTGATACTCACAGAGTGGGGTCCATGGGTTGACGGTGTTCTTCAAGCTGCTCTACTAACTAAGTACCTCGTAGAGACGGGAAAGAACATATCGAAATTACTTGATGATGAAAGAATACCCAATTACCCCTGGGACAGAAGAAGCTACCTGCTAGATCCACCAGAAATCCGAGAACTAGTGTACAGGGATCTCGTCGATGAAATGTCCTGCTTACTGGGAGATCCAGTAAGGGTAATAGACATAGATGGCTACAGATTCGAGTACAAAGATAGGTCTTGGATGCTTGTTCGTAAAAGTGGTACAGAGCCTAAGTTGAGGATATACGCAGAAGCTGGAACAAGCGAAAGACTCATAACTATGGTGGAGAAAATTGAACGCAAAATACATGAAATCACAAATAGGCGCGGTGGAAGAATACTAGAAGTTACTATAGGATAATAAATTCGGGTTTTAACCATAGGTAGGAATAGGTGCTTGAATGTCCGTATACAAACCTCAGAAAAATCGTAAGAAAGCTCTTGAAGAAGTCTTGAAAGATCTTGACCCATCTACTAGAGAAACGGCAAGAGCGGTATTAGAGAATATTCTAAGAGAAGAGATGCTAGAAGAAGAGTATGAAAAGCTCATCGAAAAACTAAAGAAGCATCTTCGAAAGTAGATTTTTACGTGTAAAACAGTTTAGGATTTAAAAACCCAGTTACTCACATAGTACTTTTGCGTCTAAGTCGGAGTGAAAAATCGTGTCGACTAGATTATTTAAAGTTAAAGTACTCGACGTAGTGTATCCACACCCCATTGTCATAGTTAACAAAGCTGACTCCGAGAAGTTTGGTTTAACTCCTGGAAGTATTGTTGTTATTACGCTTGGAGAAACTTATGCAACAGCAACCGTGATGTTAACCAGCACGATTGTAAGCGAAGGCGAGTGCGCTGTTCCCGAAAACCTAGCACGTCAAGTCAATATACGTGACGGTGATGTTGTCGGCCTTAAACCCATTGGATTACCTCACAGTTTCAACGCTCTGAAAAAGAGAATTTCTGGACAAAGACTTACCGAGACCGAGTACCTCGCAATACTGAGAGATGTTGTCTCTGGAGCTTACGGTGAAGCAGAAATAGCCGCTTTCCTATTGAGTCAGCTCTATCATCCACTAACGGACGAGGAGCTATCGTACTTGGTAAAAGCTATGGTGGAGACAGGCATAAAGATCAGGTTTGAGGAGACTGTTTACGATATACACAGCATAGGTGGTGTACCCGGGAACAGCAAAGTTGCACTGATATCAGTACCCATTGTTGCTGCAAGTGGTTTACTCATTCCTAAGACTAGCAGTAGAGCTATCACGAGCCCCGCTGGAACCGCCGACACAATGGAGGTCCTTGCAAGAGTAGATTTAACGGCCGACGAGATCGTCGAAATAGCTAGAAAAACCAAAGGCGTGTTAGCCTGGGGTGGAAAACTAGGTCTAGCTCCAGCTGACGACATATTCGTTAGCATTGAGAGGAAGCTAGCCATAGACCCTGAGCAACAGATGGTAGCTAGTATTTTATCTAAGAAGCTAAGCATGGGTGTCAACAAGCTCGTAATAGACATACCTACGGGACGTGGAGCCAAGGTCGAGAACGTGCAGGAGGCTGAAAGACTAGCATCGTTGTTTCTAAGACAATCCTCATTACTTGGAATATCAGCTAAGGTGGCAATCACCTACGGTGGACAACCAATAGGTATGAGTGTAGGACCCGCACTAGAAGCGCGCGAAGCACTAAAAACCCTAATAGAAAGGAAAGGGAGTAAAAGTCTTATCGACAAGGCGTTCTACTTGGCTGGATTAGTACTAGAGATGAGCGGGAAGGCACTACAAGGAAAAGGCCCTGATCTAGCCCGTGAGATCTTCTTGAGTGGTAAAGCCTACGAAAAGTTCAAGCAAATAATTGAAGCACAAGGTGGAGATCCAAACATCAGACCAGACGATGTTCAAGTCGGAAGGTACACATATACACTGACTTCTCCGATTGGAGGTGCTGTAACCCACGTAGATAACACCGCAGTAACCCTAATTGCAAGAGCCTGCGGCACACCCTTCGATAAAGGTGCTGGAGTAGAGTTGCACGCTAAAGTAGGGTACAGAGTTAACGAAGGAGACCCCTTATTGACGCTCTACAGCAACAGCGAGCAAAGGCTTCAGGAAGCCGTAGAACTACTAAGGGAAGTAAGCCCAATAGTAGTTGAAGGTATGCTACTGAAGGTTCTTCCATAGAAGCCTAGGTTCCTGCACCACTTGCTACGCTAATAGCTTATTTTTGCTAAAAGTAGAGATATATTAATCAAGGTGGTACACAGCGATCTAGGTGTCCGCTTAATGCACAAGTATGATGTTGCTGTAGTGGGGGCGGGTGTAGCTGGACTATATGCATCTTACGTGCTCGCGTTAAAAGGCTGGAAGGTTGCATTGGTAGAGTCTAAACATCGCTCTAAGATAGGGGATAGAGTATGCGGTGATGCGATAGGTACTCATCATTTCAAGGAGCTCGGCATTCATATTCCCGACAATGTTGTGGATCACCGCTACAAAGGAGTAAAGGTGTACAGTCCTTCAGAGCAATACAGCATCATAGTACCTGGCGAAGGAATAAGCATAAATAGATACAAGTTTGGACAGTGGCTTATAACCAAAGCTCTCGATAGTGGTGTTGAACTTTACGACCAGCACGTAGTTGTAGATGTAGAGGTTGTGAACAACGAGGTTAAATCCCTTAAGGTGAAAAAAGTTAACAGCGGAGTAGTTGAAATTGAAGCAAAAGCCTATATTGATGCATCAGGTTACAAACCAGCAATAAGATCGAAGCTTCCACGCGACTGGCCCATTTCCGAGAGACCGTACACCACCGACTACAATATAGCCTATAGAGAAGTAGTGGAACTCGAGGAGCCCGTTAGCGAACAGGATGTAGACTACGCCGTTATCTACATAAACGTTGATACAGCACCTGGAGGATACTGGTGGCTGTTTCCAAAGACAAGCGATGGAGTAGTTGCGAACGTAGGTCTTGGTGTTGTAAACAACGGGTTGCATAACCCTAGATTGAACTTTGAGAAGTACTTGAGACCTAGGTTTAGAGGAAAAACAATTCACTCAGGGGGAGGTGTTGTTCCAACAAGAAGACCTTTACCAACACTAGTATGGAGAAACATTGCTGTTGTTGGAGACGCTGCTTACACTGTTAACCCTGTACATGGAGGTGGAATAGGTTCATCCATGTTGTCATCACACATAGTTTCGAAGTACTTAAGTTCCGCACTAGAACAAGGCAGAGTCGACGAGGAGACCATGTGGAGCGTTAACGTAGAGTACATGAGTACTTACGGGTCTAAACAAGCAGGACTTGATATACTTAGAATGTACATGCAGAAACTGAGCAATGAAGACTACGAGTGGATCATGAAGAACAGAATAGTTGATGGTTCATCCGTCTACGAGCTTGGAACAAGAGGTGAAATCTCCAGCGCAGTACTTCATGCAATAGCATCCTTTATTAAACTACTCGGTAGACCTACACTGCTCAATCAGCTTAGAACAGTGAGACACTACATGAACAAAGCACAAGCACTATACGCTGAAGGTTATCCGGATAACCCCCGTAAGTTACACATGTGGATTCGGCAAGTTGAGGAGCTATATAGAGAGTATACGGAGCTCATAGGATTTAACAGAGGAGAACTAGTTAAATGGTGATCTGCGCAGGACTAGACTTAGCCGCTAAACCGCATAGACCAAGTGGTTTGGCAATAATTGAAGCTAGAAGCCCGTTGGAACTTCGGGTTTTAAACGTTTCAACCGTTTACACGAATCACGAAATATTAGAAGCTTTAAGATCTAGCAACGTAGACATGGTAGCTATAGACTCTCCTTTGTCTATGCCATCCTCGGAAAGAGGGTACCGCAAAGTAGACATAGAGATGATCAGACGCGGCTTCAGGGTACTACCACCCAGATGGAGAAGCATGACTGACTTAACGCTTAGAGCAATGAAGCTAGCGGAAGTAATGCGAAACCTAGGTGTACAAGTTGTTGAAACACATCCTTTAAGTGCTCTTAAATCTAGTAGATGCCAGAGCTTGAATGCATTAACCCGGAGAATTAACCTTGACGTAGAGCGATGTAGTAGCAAACATGAAGCTGACGCTGCTGTAGCAGCTATAGTATGCGTTTTCCACTTCTTCAAGATGAGCCAAACGATAAGTGCTGCTGATGGATTAATAGCGCTACTGCCGCCTCTGTGCTAGCTTTTGAGCAATCAAGCGTGATACGTAGTGTAGTAGAGTGTTTCTATTCACACGCGAAAGTAGTTTTATCCACCATGGTATTTTTATCTTAGCACCAGCTGCATGCATGTGGCCACCCCCGCCCAGCGAATATGCTACTTCTCTGACATCGATGTTTCTACTTCTAAAACTAAGCTTACCATCCATGGATGCGAGAACAACGATGTCTACGTCGTATCTACCCATGATGTACGATGCTAGAAAACTATTCTCTAGCAGTTCTAGGCTTTCAGCAACTGCAAGCTTTATTCCATTAGTGTTTCTTATGATTAAGGAGAGATCGCTCGATAAGCATCTGAGCTCATTATCAACGTGCTCTTCTACCTTAGCGGTGAAGTCTTCGGACCACAAAGTACCCGATGCTAGTGTCCTGAGCACAGTTTTTCTCCATGAGTCCTTATCCCTTCTTCTTACTACTCTCATGTAGAATCCTCCTAGCCAGTGATCAAACCTCCAGAGGTCGCCAGCGCATACACCCTTTACTAAGTTCTCGACAAAGTGTTCATCAACGGCTCTCCTAGTCGGCTTCAGATGCTTGGCTACTACTCCCACGGTGCACGTAGACCTATCAATGTAAAGCTCGACTCCAAGCTTCTCCATGTCTCTTATCCAGTTCTCTTCCCAGATGTGATGATCAAACCAGGTTATCGGTATGTTGTACTCACGTAGCAACTTTATGTATTCTAAAACTTTCGTGTAACTCACCGGGTTTATACCCAAGTCAAATATAACTACTTTCTCATAGTAAGCGGATGTCGTCTTACCCAAGGTCTTGTGAAGCAGAAACGGCTCTGAGAAAAAGACATGGAAATCGGATACTTCGTTGAGGTAAAGATAGAGAGCTGCTGAAGCAACACCATCCATATCAGTATGTGCTACTAAGGCGTACACCATGATCAGCACCGGGACTAGTACCAATCTAGTCTGTTTAGCTATTGAAATGCGACTTTATAAACCCCGAGAACGAACACTAGGATCGGGGATCTCCATGAGCGAGGCTAAAACAGCCAAAGAAAGAATACTCGAATTTCTAAAGTCCCAGAGCAAGCCACTTATGCCCAAGGAAATAGCTAAAATGACAGGAATAAACTACAGTACTGTTAGAGCTAGACTTCATGATCTCAAGAAAGAAGGACTAGCTGAAAGAACACCTGAAGGCTGGGTAGCGAAGAAATAACAGCTTTAAACCTAAGTGAACAAGTAAATTATGGTTGTAGAATATAAAAGTTTTTCCCTCCTCCTAAACCTCTCGTTAAATGGGTAGTGGTGGTGCTTATATGCATATAAAGGAGCTCAGAACAGACCTAACTTGGAAAATGGTTAGTGATCCTCTCTACGGCTATGTATACTTCAATACAGAAATCGAAGAACCTATCATCAACAGCATCATTTTACAAAGACTCAGGTACATAATGCAACTTCAAACAGCTCACTACGTTTACCCAGGTGCTGTGCATACCAGGTTTCAACACAGCCTAGGTGTAATGCATCTCGCTGGTTTAATGACCGAGGATCTTCTCTACAAAGTCGTGTCGATTTATGGGAAAGAAGCATTAGAAGGCTACGAGCCTGCAACCATTATAGAAGCATCAAGAATTAGCGGGCTATTACACGACGTAGGTCATGCAGCCTTTGGACACGCCTTCGAATACGCGTTACTTTGGAGGAAAAATTTGCCTAGAGAGCTATCAAACCACGAGAAAATAGGCTATCTACTGGTTAAGAACATTATCGAGGATCAACTCGAGAAAGTAGACAAGAATCTTCCTGGCTTCAAGGAGTTAGTGTACACACTCTTAGGTGACTCGGAGCCTCAAGGAATTGCTAGTTTACTCAAATGGATTATAAAAGACGGGTATTATCCAGCTGATATACTCGATTTCTTGAGAAGAGATAGCTACTACGCTGGAACGTCTGAGTATGGTTCTATAATGTACGAAAGACTATACAAGAACAGCTATCCTGTACTACTGGGAGACAAGTTCGAGATAGTCATAGACCGAGTAGCACTAGGTGAGTTCAAGCAGTACATGAGAGCAAAAGCTAGTATGTACGAACACGTATACTACCACAGTGTGTGTAGGTCCTTCGACAGGATACTATACGACATCATCTACTACCTGGATCCGGAAATAGGATTAACGGACAGAGTTCTCAGAATCAAACATGGTGATGTTGAAGGGTACTTAGAGCTCACCGATGCTTTCTTCTACGCTATTATGATGTCAAAAGCTCTTCGTAATAAAACAAGAGTAGGTGAACTTTGCCGTAGATTAATAGTTGAGAGAAAACCGGAGTGGAGGCGTATTGGAAGAGATGTATCGTTGTCTGTCTACAAGGGTTTAGACGCTCTGAAAATAGCTCTTAAACTAGTCCTTGATAGCGAGTATAGAAAGACGGTTATTGATTCTGTTCACGAAGTAGTAATTGAAGAACTTAAAAAGCACAATCTAGGCGGGGAGGACCTTTGGCTGGATGTTCTAGATATAACGCCGCTACCGAGATCTACGATTTACCCAAGCTCCGAGCAAATGGAGCCACCGCTGGTTCTCAGGGTTGGCAAGAGGTCAGGTAGAAAGATTACCATAAGCGAAGAACTAGATATTGTATCTGAAGAATTGCCTATAGAGGTCATCTTTAGATTGTATGTTGCTAGGAATAAGTATAGCGTGGATCTTGAGTTGCCTGCAACGCAAGCACTACTAAACGCCATCAATACCGTGCTAGGTATCGACGTGCTAACCGTCAGTAAAGCTGTAAAAGACATTTATACATCTTATACTGGAAAGGATTACTACAAAGTGAAACTAACAATGTAAACAGCGTAAGCTGGTGTTAACATGGCTAAGATAATGATGTACCTTGTACCTAAGGTGGAGGAGTATGATGTACATATCTACGTATATGACAACTCTGGTAAACTCTCTCTCAGCAGGGAAATTAAAGGTGTAAAGCAGGTGGTCATCAGATCACCTGAGGTGAGAATCGGTAGACAGCTTTTTCACGAGAAAATAGCGATCCTGGTGGAGTCTGACAATCCTGAAATAGAGCTGAGGGAAGGGCTACTGTACATTGTCCACAAAGGATGAGCGTGTTGCAAGCACTAGTTTTCAAAATTGAGAGATCACGTAGTAGACGTGGAAAACACGTTCTTTACAGCATGGTTTTCGTTTACAAGAAAAGAGAGGGGCTTTTCTCCTACACGAAAGCCCGGTACAATGAGGAACAGGCTAAGCCAACATACTCGCGTGGAGAAGCCAAGTATGTTTCGCTAAGCTTAGACCCAGGAGACTTCGCTATACACGTATGGATGGTTAGAAACTTTAGGAACACCGTTAAAGGGTACATTTCAGTGTACAATAGCAAGGGTCAAATGGTTTACAGAGCTAAGTACAGGAATGGATACGTAGTATACAGTAAGGGTGACCCTGTGTTCGCGTGGCTTGTTAGACTGGTTTTGGATTCTCAGAAAATTCCTGTGATAATGACAAAGCTAGGTGATGAAAAGTGAGTGAGCTCGTTTCTCTGGTAGAAAGGGTTATTACGGCTTTCAAGAAAATTGAGTGCTTTATTTTCGAAATTCACGAGCTGGAGAAAGTAAGAGACCTAGTTATAAAAGCGGGGATCGAAAAGTACGTAGAGATAAGACCGGTGGACGAGAGATACCCTTATATAATGGCATTAGTGCCTTCACGCAGAGGTCTCGATAGAGATTGCATTGCGTTGTTGGAAAGAATGCTATCTCGGGGCGAGATATCACAAGATGAGTACAAGAAGTACAAAATCGAGCTCCTGGAGCAGTGTATTCTCAGTCTAGAAACCGAGAAAGCAAAGGAGATCGTAAGAATACTCGAAGATTACTACAGAAAACTCAAGACATCTCAGTGACAACCCTAACTGATAACTAATATTTAGGTACCAAGGAAACTGCTAGTACATGGGTTATGCGTATGACTAATAGATGCTTAATGATAGCGAGGTTTCAGCCTTTGCACTATGGACACTTGCACGCGCTCGAATACGCTTTTTCGATCTCAAATGAAGTTGTGGTAGCAGTTGGTATGGCTAGTCAGAGCCATACTCCAGAAAACCCGTTCACAGCCGGTGAACGCATAGAGATGATAAGAAGAGCCTTAAAATGGAGAAACTACGATTTATCCAGAGTGATAACCGTTACAATACCAACAATGGAGGTTAGCAGAGTTGCTGTTCACTACGTAAAGCTCTATAGTCCTGAATTTCACACCGTTCTAACACTTAACCCAATTATAAAGCAGTTGTTCATAGAAGAAGGATATGATGTTGTAGAACCATCTATACGGGATAGAACAAAGTTCACCGGGTCGGAGGTTAGGAGATTGATGGCTATGGGAGATCCTCATTGGAAGGAGCTAGTTCCACCACCCGTTGCCGAATACATCGAGGAGATCCGTGGAGTTGAAAGAGTTAAAATGCTGTATAGAGAGCACATACCCGGCTACTACGCGACTGTGTAGGTGTAAAATCTTTTGGCATCAACCAGTAGTATTCCAGTATTTATGTGCGATATGTGCGGAGACTGCTGCAAGATGTCCCCTATATCGGTGCTTCCACACGAAGAGGTTATTCTGAAAAAGCTTGGAGAATTACTAGATGTAGACGTAAGGTTTACACCTGGATACACCGTGTACGAGGCTATTAGAGGCGTTAACTTAGCATTCAGCTACGTTATGCAGCTGAATACCGGTAAGCAGTGTCCTTTCCTAAGGAATAACAAGTGTACAATACACTACATCTATAAACCCTACATTTGTAGAAGCTTCCCTTATATTCCAAGGCATGTTAAGTACAGCATAGATGAAGTAAACAAGTACATTATTGCTTCAACGGATTACGGTCTCAGCTTAGCATGCCACATCGTGAAAAAAGACCGAGAAGTCCTTGAAAAATTTGAGAATAACATCCCAATACTATATTACTACTTGAGAAACGAGTATCTTGTCGCCAAAGAAGCTGAAAACGTAAGAAGCTTATTTCTTCTTGCACTTTCAAAATTGTGGAGAGAAGGAATAGTTGAACTTCAACCAGCAAGGCTGAATGCTCCTGTAGTTAATTTATATGACTTTTTGAGACATATGTATCCTGATTTACCAACTGTTCTTAGAGTGGATAAGGTCATAGGAAGGGTTAAGAAATGGACAAAAACGTACTAAGCTCTATACACGTGAAACTGGAGATTTTGAGAACTCTATCTACTCGAGGACTCGCCGATTTATCCTGGCTCGCCGCTGAACTAGGTATACAAGAGAAGGACCTCAGGGAAGTCATTGAGGATCTCTCTAAAAACTACATGATAAAACTCGAAAGAAACAGCATTACCTGGCAAGCTGGAGATAATCCAGCGCTGCTTAAACCTTGGGGGTGGAACTACATCTACAAGATCCTGGTAGGATCAACTATGGTTGTTGCCAAGAGGTCTCCACCATGGACTCTCGTAGTTGCCGAACATCAGCTTAAAGGCTACGGTAGACACCTTAAACAGTGGATTAGTAATCTTGGCGGTATATGGGCATCGTACAATATAGAACTTGCTCCATCACTCGTCCAATTATTACCCATGGTTGTACCCACACTAGTTTGCTTGTACTTGCGGGAAAGATGGGGATTTCAGGCAGAGATCAAATGGCCGAATGACATAGTTTACAGGCAGAAGAAGCTCGCGGGAATTATTCTCGAAGGCGAGGTTTACGGGGGCAGAGTGTTAGCAACCATAGGCATCGGATTGAACGTCAACAACGAGCCACCACTAGAGACAGCGACCAGCTTAAAGCTTATTGTTGACAAGCTTGTTCCAAGAAACAGTATCATAGCACAAATAACTGGTTTCCTTGGCAAGCTCGAGTTTTATGCCGAGAACCACAGGAAGATACAATCTCTGTACATAGACTTACTCGATACACTCGGTAAGAAGGTTCGAGCATACACCGTGAAAGGCGAAGTAGTAAGAGGAATTGCCAAATCTATAACTGAAACAGGCGATCTAGTAGTGGAGACCGATACTGGAACAGTAAAACTTAGTAGCAACGAAGTATTCGAGTTGAGATACGAAGAATAATTGCAACGCACTTAGTCTCATTCATACCTAATACAGCCCTAATACAGCTTTGTTTAGTTTTACTTAAACGCACCAAGCACTGGCAATGCTCTTGCAAATAAGAGCTTACCAATGGATACTTATTGTGGAGTTCACCGTCAAGTGATTCTCTTGACTAGGACCTTTAGAGATGCTTTTACAATTGAACTGGACCAATACCTAGAGTCCCTTTATCCAAGAAGCAGAGTTCACGTTGTTTACGAGAGAATAGAGGAGGTTTACGAACCAGAGGAAGGTCCGTCCATTTATGATATTGATCTTCCAAGACCCCTCGTAGAGGTTCTAGAAAAACGTGGCATAAGAAACTTGTACAAGTTTCAATTTGAAGCATACAAACGTATTCTGAACGGAGAAAACGTAGTGATCTCAGCCGGGACCGGCATGGGTAAAACCGAGGCTTTCTTTCTCCCAATTGCAAAGAAAGCTCTGGAAGAAATAGGAGAGAATCCAAAAGTGCTTCTATTATATCCAACAAAGGCTTTAGCCAGAGACCAGGTTAAACGGTTTTCCGAATACCTGGTTTATGGAAAACTTGGTGTTAGTATATACGACGGAGACACCCCGGAGAATGTACGAAAAAAGATTGCACTAAATCCACCCCCAGTTATCGTCTCAAACCCTGACATGATCCACACAGGATTAGTTTTTAGCCCCTACATTCAAAACTTCGTGAAAAATGCATGTACACTTGTCTTTGATGAACTACACGTATACGATGGTGTGCTGGGTGCCCACGTACATCATCTTGTACACAGAATCAAAGCATTCAGAAGAGAAAAAACACAGATTATAGCATCGTCTGCAACCATAGGTAACCCTAAGGAGTTTGCTGAGAGCTTGTTCGAGGAAAGCTTTGTAGAAGTAAAAGGACCAGCTCGAAGAAAGGGTTCAGCTGTTCATGTGTTCATCTCAACGGGATACATGGATAGACTAAGTGTTATCTTGACAATAGTGAAGTTTCTGACCGAGAACGATAAGAGGTTCGTAGTGTTCGTGGATAGTCAGCAGTTCGCTGAGCTACTTACTGCATTCCTAATTAGTAAGCTTGGTGTAAAAGTGTCTGTTCATAGAGCTGGTCTGCCTTATGACCATAGAAGAGATGTAGAGCAGAAGCTACGCGAGGGGCTACTTGATGGCGTGATCGCAACACCAACGCTGGAACTGGGTATTGACGTGGGAGTACTTGACGCAGTTGTATTGGCCACGCTACCTCCGTCTTACACTAGGTATATTCAGAGAGCTGGTAGGGCTGGTAGAAGAGGTAAGGGATACGTTATCACAGTGCTAGGTAACGACCCGATAGAAGCTTACTACACTAGAAATCCAGAGAAGTTCTTTGAACAGAGGTTACCTCCGAGTGTTATTGAGCCATATAACGAGGAGGTCTCTAAGCTTCACCTCGTTGCTTACACCCTCCAGTTGGGAAAAGCAAACATTCACTACTTACCTAAAGAATGGAAACTTGTCGTGGAAGATCTCGTGTTAAGCGGTGTATTGAAGAGAGTGGGGCCATACGTGATACCCATCTACGGTGCAGCGTACAGGTATTTCTCGGAAAGACAAAGTATAAGGAGCTTTAGCGAGCAGATAGTGATCAATGATTACTCTTCTGGGAGTACTATAGGCACAAGAGAGCTCCCAATAGCCATACTAGAGCTTTACCCGGATGCTGTCTACTACCACGGTGGTAAACCATATAGGGTTGTTCACCTAGATTTGGAAGAACGGGTTGCTGTTGTAAGAAAAACGGAGAATAGCATTCACTACTACACTAGACCTCTCTACGAAGTTGATGTAGCTGATTACGTATTTTACGACGAAAGATCAAGCGAATTAGGTGTAGCTGTTTCCTACGCTAAGGTTCTCCTCAAAGAGGTTGTTTACGGATACGTCATGAAGGACCTGGAGAACGGTAGAACAATCTACGTGAACGAGTTAGAAGCTCCTGTGGAGTACAAGTACGTTACAAAAGCTGTGCTGATAAAGTTCCCAGAAATCGAAGGACTGGATATCGTGAGCTCTGCTGAGGCTTTCCACGCGATAGAACACGGTTTGATATCAGCTTCAAGTATAACCTGCGGAGCAGGGTTAACAGAGCTCGGCGGCATAAGCTACCCCAGTGGGGACATTATAGTGTACGATGCAACAATAGGGGGATCAGGTCTTGCAAAACTACTTTACAGTAAGCTAGAGGACACTCTTGGTGTAACATACGAGATCATGAGTAGTTGCACTTGCGAGGATGGATGTCCACAGTGTATTTACAGTCCATACTGTGGTAACAATAACAGGTACTTATCAAGAAAGAAAGGCTTGTACGTGCTGGAGAAAATTTACCTGGAAAAGCCCGCCGTAACTAGTAAGCCCTTAACAAATAGATACGGTAAGCCGATAGTGTAAGGTTTATCTCCTCAAGTGATATACTGTTCTATTGTTATTGTCACGCGTAGTGTTTAAGACAGCATTGAACTTTGAGCCTGAGACTATGATACGGGATAAACCGATGAAAGTCATAGTAACAGGAGGAGCGGGTTTTATTGGAAGTCACCTAGTTGACAAACTTGTGGAATTAAATTACCACGTAGTGGTGATCGACAACCTCTCCTCGGGAAGTATCGAGAACATTCGCCACCACCTGAACAAAGGCTCTGTCGAGTTCATTCAAGTAGACCTAAAGAATCGAGAGGACACATATAGAGCTATAACCAACGCAGACGTGGTTTTTCACCTAGCAGCTAACCCTGAAGTTAGAGTTAGTAGTATTGCACCAGAAGTACACTTCAACGAGAATATCGTAGCCACGTTTAACGTTCTCGAGGCTGTGCGCAGAAACGATGTTAAGAAAATAGTGTTCGCATCTTCAAGCTCTGTCTACGGAGAACCTGAGAACATACCCGTGGATGAGACTGCTCCATTAAGACCGGTTTCGGTATACGGTGCGAGTAAGGCTTCTTGCGAAAGCCTAATACATGCTTACAGTAAGCTATACGGAGTGAACGCTATCATCCTGAGGTACGCTAACATAATAGGACCTAGGCTCAGACACGGAGTGATATACGACTTGCTCACAAAGTTAACCAGAAATAAGGAGGTTCTAGAAGTTCTAGGAGACGGTACACAAGTTAGAAGTTACCTCCATATCTCGGATGCTATTGATGCAACTCTAGTTGCATGGCTTAAGTCACCAAGCGGGTACAACGTATACAACATAGGTAATATCGACTGGATAACAGTTAACGACATTGTAGATGTTATTCTGAGCGAGCTGAATCTCAAGAACAAGACAAGAGTAATCTATAAACCCATCTTACACGGAGTGGGTTGGCTCGGCGACGTTAAGAGAATAGCACTAGATATAGGGAGAATAATGAAGTTAGGCTGGAAACCCACACTTAGCTCTAAAGAGTCTGTAAGGAGAACTACACGTGAACTGATCGCTGAGCTTCGTTTACTTGAATAATGAAAAAGTCTTTTTTAACTTCAGGGCCATATACTAGTTCTCAGTTAAAAACCGGGGTTCTGGTTGGATACGTCAATAAACGCGCTCATATTAGCTGGTGGTTCCGGGTCTAGATTTCACCCGTACACGGAGATAATACCTAAACCCATGATTCCTATTGGGCGCAACGAAAAGCCTGTTCTGGAACTCATTGTGAACTGGTTAAAGAAATGGGGTATTAGAGATTTCGTGTTTTTGGTTAACTACAAGTGGAAGTACATTTACAATTACTTTAGAGATGGTGACCGTTTCGGTGTTCGAATAAAGTACTCCCTGGACAATGAGAAGGAGGGCTACTCTGGAACGGGTGGTGCTGTTCTTAAGGCTTACAGAACGGGCGAAGCAAGAGGTAGATGCTTGATATGGTACGGTGATATCCTAGCCACATTAAACTTGGAAGACCTTGTAAAGTTTCACGAAAAGCATGATGCAGATTTAACACTTGTTGTAGCCAGCAAGTACCAGGTTCCAGTAGGTGTAGTAAGGGTGAACAGCGATAGCAGGGTTACGTACATAGCGGAAAAACCTGTTCTCGATATTCCTGTAACCATAGGTATAGCTCTCGCCGAGGAACACATCTTTAGAGAAAGAATCGAAGATTTCCTTGGCAAATCCTTTGACTTCATGGGAGACCTTGTACCATGGCTATTGGAAAGAAACTTTAGGGTTTATGCGTACATGTACGATGGAGAGTGGTTCGATGTGGGAAGCCTTGAGAGATACAAAAAACTCGACGTAAACTTCGTATCTATGCTCGAAGAGCTCGCAGACTCGACTGTGGGTCGCTAAGAGCCGAAAGCTCTATCGCCGGCATCTCCTAATCCTGGTACTATGTAGCCTTTATCGTTGACTACGGGGTCCACGGTTACCGTGTACATTTTCAGTACTAAGTTCAGCTCTTCGCATATACTCCTTATCTTTTCCAAGGCAATAGGGGTTGTAATAACAGATGCTACGTAGTACTTCTTTGCTTTACCCCTATTTGCGAGCTCCCGGAGTACTCTTACTATTGTTGAACCTGTTGCAACCATAACATCACTTATTATAATCACGCTTTCGCTAGTTATCCTCGGGGTTTTAATGTAGGATACTTCAACATCAAATTCCCAGTTACTCATACCCTTTTCCTCTACTCTACGTGCAGCTACTACACCCTGCTTCGCGTTGTAGAATACCTTTATTAACCCCTCCGTTAAAGGCCATGCTGCTCTTAGAACAGTTATTACAATGGTGTTTTCCATGTCTCTTATTCTTACTCCTCTATATTTTACATTCAGTGGTGTTACGATTTCCACTTCTTCTACATCGTAGTCTTCAATTATCTCGAGACCCAGTATTCTACCCAGCCTAACTAAACCTTTTCTAAAATCTATTTGAGTTGTTTCACGATTCCTAAGTTGCGTTAGAATGCTCTGGGCATACTTCCTGTTGACTACTCTAAGCTCGAACAAAAGCCCTGTTTGACTATTAACGCTACGTGTCTTATATAGGTACTCTCATGAATACTCGTTGAAGGATTCAATGTAAACCTCACTGGATGGGACGTTTAATGAATAGACGTTAATCACCTTCTCATACGTACTCTTGTTGACCTCGGAGGAGACCTTATACTCTTTAGCGGCATTTTTCAGAATAGACACGCTAATTCCCGTTACCATTGAGTAGTATTCTATATACTTCTCGGGGTTCTTCCTGTAGCTTTCTACGGCTTTCGCGTACGCTTTCTTAATTAACCGATAGTACCTATCATTAACAGTGCGAGAAACTGCTAGAGTACAACAGAAGTCTATGTCCAGATCCTGCGGTGTTAGTACTTCCTTAAACCCTAGCTCTTTGAGATGCAAGTAAATAGGATGCCATGCAACAACGTAACCACTATTCTTTACCATGTCATATATTTTCGATGAGTCGTCAAAGTACACAGTTTTTTCGGCATCAATTAAGCCTTTTTTAAGTACGTAGTGTCGAACGTAATCCATAGTACTTATCATACTAGAGTACACTACGTTCTTTCCTGGCTTGTGCAGAACTCTGAAGCCTCCTTGTAAACCACCTTGCACTATTCTGTACGTCCTGTACACGGGATAAAGGTAAAGTTGGCCTACAAGTGGTGAAAAAGCCAGGTCTAATACTCCTTCAGCAACAGCTTTAGTAGTGGATAAACCGTCCTTAGTTACAATCACGTTAACCCTTATGTTATGTCTAGATAGTTCCTTTACGAAGTACCCAAGAAATAAATATTCACTTGAATAAACAATACCCAGCCTCAGCTGCTTTCTAATAAGAGAAGGCTGGTGCTCCGAGAAACCCGGGTGTACGTATATGATCTTGCTTCTTCCAACAGTTGTTCTCAGTATTAATCCCTCATGCTCTAGCTCTCTTAGAACCTCCGAGACTCTGCTTTTAGAAGCTTTAACAACCCTGTAAAGGTACGACTGTGGAACGTAATCTCCCTCAAAGCTCTTTAAAATTTCCAGTAAACGCTCCCTAACTGAACTCTTCATTTTAACCACACTCCAGGTATTTTTAAACTCTCCACCTTAATAGCAACTCCTAGGATCGAATATTTGTTCGGTGTTCGCATGAAGAAGCTGCTTATTTTGCTACAGCTAGCACTAATTGCTAGCATGTACGTAGTTCCATATTTGTTTCTAAGTAGTGCTAAGGATCTTTCCCTTTTTCTGTTTTGGACTGCTGTAACTGTGGCAATCGGTGTTCTATGCATTATCTGGTTATCCTCTAACGAGAAACTCCACGTGGGTGAAGTAAAGTGAGAGTAGAGTTCGTGGTTGTAATGTCTATATATGCGAGTATTGGAACGTTGTTAGCATTGCTTTCAAGAAGGTATTTCACAGGCACTTTCAGAGACTACTACACCGCAAGTGGTAGAGTCGGAGGGCTCATATCGTTCGGAACATACGCAGCTACAACCTACAGTGCGTTCATGATGATAGGGCTCGTCGGATTAACCCATGCTACAGGTGTTGGAGCCTACGGATTTGAGCTAGTGTACCTTGCTTCAACAATGGTGCTGCTTGCAACCGTCGGATACAACATATGGAAGTTATCCAAGGGTAGATCGTGGATATCGCCTGCTCAGATGATAGGAGACCTCTACCAGAGCAGGGCTCTCGCACTAGCTACTACCGGTGTGTACTTGTTCGCGATGATACCTTACCTGGCTGCTCAAGTACTTGGGTTAAAAGCCATATTCCACTACGGTGGTTTAGGTGAGCACGAAGCATTACTGGTCTCCATGGTATTGATCTACTTATGGATATTCGTAGCAGGTATGTGGAGTGTTGCACTCACAGACTTGTATCAAGGATTAATAATGCTGTTCTCGGGATTAGCATACCTAGCCTGGGTGTTGTTCTTCGCAGGAAGCATCGGTATTAGCGTTCATGAGATCTTTGCACTAGTATCAGAGAAAGGGTACTTGGGAATAACGGAGTTTTGGAGTCTCCCCGTATTCCTGGCTTACACAATACCATGGGCGTTCTTCGCTATAACAAACCCGCAAGTTGTTATAAGATTGTATCTTCCAAAAGACTACAGAGCCTACCGCAGATCAACCGTATTTTTCTTCTTTTACGGATTCCTCTATACGCTTATTGTTGTACTAGTAGGACTTTTAGCGGCCGGACTTACATTGAAGAGCGGTATTCCTGCCGATGTTACCCGAGATAGGCTTACACCCTATTTGCTGAGTTTAATGAACCCCTTGCTAGGATCCCTCGTAGCTGTTTCAATAATAGCAGCCGCCGTATCAACATCGAACAGCATCGTCCTAGCCGTCTCAGGTAGCGTTGTTTCCAGCATAAATATTCGTGAGAGACTAGTGATAGCCAGACTCATTGACTTAGTCCTGGTTTCAGCTGCTGGAGTCGTAGCCTACTTTAACCCAGGCTTCATTGTCGAAATGTCCGTTTTAACCTCTGTAATACTGCTACCACTTGCACCAATAACCATTGTAGGAGTTTACTGGTCCACTAGGATAAGCAGACTAACTAAGGTGACCGGTTTAGCGTCACTCATAGTTGGAGCATTATTCGCCTCAGCTTGCGCTGTAGTTCTAGGACCCCGAAGAACATTTGTAGGAGTTATCTGGGGTATGCCTATCTCGGCATGGACTCTTCTGATATCAACCACGATACTTCTAGCTGGCTACGCCGTGGATATTGCTAGAACTTTAAAACAATGACGTGTTTCAGCGAGAATTTTTGTGGACATCAGTAATGTTTTCTCTTCATTTTCCTTTTCACCATAGGATCTCTAGCTTCTTTTGTACGGAAAGCTTTAAAAGCTAATTATTAAGCACAACTCACGGAGAGAGGTGTTTCTGTGGATAATACAGCAAACGTTTCCGTAGAAGTGAAGCACCCAGTTGTCCGCGGGTTCTACAGACACGCTTGTCCTAACTGCGGTGGATCAATATCGGATGAACGACTTCTGCTCAAAGCTCCCTGTGAAGCGTGTCTTCCCGAAGAAGAGTTTAAAGCCTACGTGGATCTCGTAGCCAATGTTGATAAGTCAAGACGACTGAAGATATACTACTCTCTTGTTCACAGAGAAGGCCGTCTTAAGGAGCTGGTTGAGGAGGAAACTCTATTTCGAAAATTCGAGTTGTTCTTTCAGAAAGCTACAAATGGCTTCATGATGTGGAGTGCTCAGAAAGCGTGGGCTAAGAGGCTTCTTAGGGGAGAATCATTCAGCATAATTGCACCAACAGGAATGGGTAAAACCGTTTTCTCGCTCATAGCTACCCTATACAAAATTCAGGAAGCCAAGAAAAGCGGAAGGAAGATATACATAGCTTTTCCAACAACACCGCTACTGCTTCAAGCATGGAAGAAACTACTGCAGTTTGCCGAGAACTCGGGTGTAAAGATCTGTAGCAACCAAGAACTGCGGAGTAGCGACGAGTGTGTAAGAGTGCTTTGCATACACGGAAAACTCAATAAGAAGGATAAAGAGTTGTACATGGAGATGGTGGTAACTGGGAACTTCGACATACTCCTATCTACAAGCGCCTTTCTGCATAAACACGCTGATAAATTACCGCGTGGAGTATACGAACTCGTGATCATGGACGATGTTGACGCTATACTGAGAAGCGGTAAAGCTGTACGAAGACTCCTGAACCTTATAGGTATAGATGATGCCACTATCGACAAGGGATTGCAGGTCATAAAGCTGAAAGCTAGACTCGCCACAGCCCATGGTGAAGAGTCGGAAAAGCTTAAAGTTGAGCTCAGTAAGCTTCAGGAGGAAATAAACTCTGTGAAGAAAAGCATTAAAACCACACTGATAGTGAACAGCGCAACCGGTAAGCCCCGAGGGATCTATCCAAAGCTGTTCAAACTTTTCCTAAACTTCGAGGCTGGATCGAAGCCAGAAGCCATTAGGAATATTGTCGACGCATACGTAATACCTGAAGGAATGGACCTGGACAAGCTCGTTGTAGAGTTGTGTTTAAAGCTTAAGGATGGCATTATCGTCTTTGTTCCCGCGGATAAAGGCGTAGAGTACGCTGAGCAGATAGCCCAAAAACTAAGAGAAGCAGGTCTTTCAGTAGAGGCTTTTCACGCGAAGAAGAGCATTAAGATAATTGAGGAATTCGCTGCCGGAAACTTAAACGCTCTTGTTGGAGTAGCAACATACTATGGTACAATCGTTCGAGGACTCGATCTCCCTGAAAGAGTAAAGTTTGTAGTGTTCATAGGCGTTCCAAGACACAAGTTTAGCTCCAAGCTCGAAAGGGTATCACCAATCGATATTCTGAGGATGCTCGTTGTGGTAAGAGACATAGTAGAGGGTGATGAGAAAAGCGAAATAGAAACGCTGATAGGCAAGCTGGCCCGCAAACTCAGAACAATGAGCCCCGGTGCGCTGGCTAAAGTTAAAGAAATATTCAACCAGGTTACCACCACTGGTCTTAAAGGTGATGAACCATCCGTAGTCGTGGACCTGTACAAAGCATATAACATTTTGAAGAAAAAACTGGAAGAGCCGGCTGTATGGGAGAAACTTACACAGCTAGGAGAAATCGCCATTACGAGAGAGAACGAGGAAATGTACCTTCTAATACCCGATGTAGCCACCTACATACAAGCAAGCGGCAGATGCTCAAGGCTATACCCAGGTGGTATCACGAAGGGCCTCTCAGTGGTGATCGTCGATGATGCTAGATTGCTGAGCGGTCTTACTAAGAGAATGAGGTGGATATTCGAGGACTTCAAAATGATTAACCTACATGGTCTAGACTTAGACATGCTTGTAAAAGAGATCTCGGAGGAAAGACTAGAAGTTCAAAAAATCATTAGAGGCGAGGTCAAACCCGATAAGTACCTAGATCTCGTTAAGACAGCTGTTCTAATTGTAGAGTCACCAAATAAAGCGAAGACTATTGCAAACTTCTTTGGTAAACCCAGTGTAAGGGTTCTAGGAGAAGGGCTTCAAGCATATGAAATAACAGTTGGAAACCATATACTCACGGTTATAGCTAGCGGAGGACACGTATACGACCTGATAGTGGACGAGGAACCCCCCGAAGCTGAGAAACATGGTCATCTCTACGGAGTAGCACTCGATCAGGACTCATCTGAGCAAAGAAGATTCATACCAATATACACCGATATAAAAACCTGTATCAACGGACATCAGTTCTCCGACGATGCTATGTTCTGCCCGAAATGCAAGTCTAGCATTAAGAACAGAAAGCTTTCAGTGATAGAAGTTTTAAAGAGGCTCGCGAGCGAGGTCGATGTAGTGTTCATCGGTACAGATCCCGACTCTGAGGGAGAAAAAATCGCATGGGACTTAAGAGTTCTGCTTGAACCCTACGCTGAGAAGATACAAAGAGTAGAATTCCACGAGGTAACCAGAAGAGCCATAATGGATGCTCTTCTTAACCCAAGGGACTTTAACGCTAGACTAGTAGAAGCTCAAATAGTTAGACGTGTTGAGGATAGATGGCTTGGATTTTCACTATCCAAGATAGTTCAGGAGTACGGTTGGTTGAAGTACTGCATGAGCTACCTATACAGAAGACACGGTAAACCCGGCAAGATCGAGTCCATAGACGCGTGCTGCTATCCAAACAGGAACTTAAGCGCCGGAAGGGTGCAAACACCTGTCCTAGGCTTCATTATAAGTGAATATCATAAGAGCAAGCGTCCCGAGAACAGAAAGTACCAGGTATACATCAACGTTGAGAGGCATGAAACTCCGCTCATTTTAGTACTTAATCACAATGATGCTTTGAAAGCTGGGATCATCGATGAGCATGGTAAAGTCGTGAACTATCCTAACGTTGAAGTAGTAATACTAGAAGAGCGGGAGGATGAGGTAAGCCCGCCTTCACCATTTACAACGGATACTCTTCTAGAAGACGCGTCTAGAACATATGGGTTCTCTACTACTAAAACCATGAACTTAGCGCAAGAGCTCTTTGAAATGGGCTTGATCACCTATCACAGAACCGATAGTACAAGAGTCAGTGATGTTGGCATTGAAGTTGCTAGGCAGTACTTGGAAGATAAGTACGGTGCGAAATACACCGAGCTGTTTAAACCCAGAACATGGGGTGTAGGTGGAGCTCACGAGGCTATTAGACCAACTAGACCAATTGACGCCGATAGGCTATCAGAGCTTGTAAAGGAAGGTGCTATCGTTGTAGTAGGAAGATTAACGAGAGACCACATGAAGCTCTACGACCTGATCTTTAGAAGATTCATAGCAAGCCAGATGAAGCCTGCTCGCGTGAAGATCCAAAAGCTAAAAGTTTGCATTGGAGAGCTTGAACAGGTGCTCGACGTTGTAACGAGCATAATTGAGAAGGGATACCTGGAGTTCTACGAAAACTTGAGAGTACAAGCAGAAGAGCTCGGTAATCCCGGTGAAATGCTCAGTGGATTCATTAGCAACGTAAAGAAGTTAAAGTACCCCCTCCCCAAGTATCACGACGTTATAAAGTGGATGAAGGAAAACGGTATTGGTAGACCAAGTACGTATGCTAAGATAGTTCAGACATTAATAGACAGAAAGTATGTTAAAGCTACTGAGAAAACCAAATCTCTACTCGCCCTAGAAAGAGGGATCCAGATATACGATTTCCTAAACGAGTTCTTCAGAGATATAGTTGGAGTAGAAGTTACAAGAAAACTCGAAGAAAACATGGATAAGATAGAACGAGGTGAACTATACTATCAGAAGCTGCTGAACCAGCTTTACGAGG
>JAWAHD010000001.1:0-81356 GCA_038889555.1 Desulfurococcaceae archaeon | reverse complement strand
CTAGAACAGAGGGTGATTCGTGGGCACGCATGATGGTTAGATGGGATGAAACTCTCGAAGCAATAGAAATGTGTCTCTACGCTCTCGAGAAGCTACCGTCCGACGGAAACCCTGTTCCCGACGAGAAGAGGCTTCCACGAGTAATACCTCAAGGGGAAGCCTACGCTAGAGTTGAAGCTCAGAGAGGAGAGCTCACTTACTACGTAATGAGTGATGGCAAAAGCCCGATGCCTTACAGAGTCAAAATTAGAACGCCGAGCTTCAACAACATCATAAACTCAGCTGGTATACTCTACCCAGGCTACAGCCTCGCAGATGTACCTGTAATACTGACATCGCTAGATCCCTGCATATCGTGCATGGAGAGAGTGGTGGTTCTAGACCTGGAAAAGGGTACCAAGTACAAGTTATCACTCAGAGAACTCGCTGGTGGTAAGCTGTGAGAAGGCCTAAGCTACTTGAACTAAGCTTGAGAAGCCTCCTCAGTAAACCAGCCACTATTCAGTATCCACGTGAGAAAACGCCGGTGGAGCAGGATTCTCGTGGAGTCCAGTACGCTGATTTAACCAAGTGTACTGGTTGCTCTCTCTGCGCAATAGAGTGTCCAGCTGATGCTATCAAAATGACTCCTATACCACAGGACTACGAAGTTCCAAAGATAAATGCTCGCAGGATCTACCCATTAATAGACTATGGTAAATGCGTATTCTGCTATAGGTGCGTTAAAGTGTGCCCGTTCAACGCTTACATAACAACTAATACCTTTGAAATAGCTGGTACGAGCATTCCATACTCGGCTGATCCTTCACTAAGCACACTCAAGAGAGTGAAGGACTAATGATTTACGAGCTTATCGTGGCTGTTCTAATCATATACGTTATCTCGTTCACACTTTTATCTGCAAGAGCTATCAAGGGCCCAACTATCGGTGACCAAGTGCTCGCGATCGACGTCATAGCATATATTACGGTTGTTCTGTTCATTTTAGTCTCAATTTACCTGAAAGAGCCTATTTTAACCGTGGTAGCTTTACCGCTTGCTCTGTGGGTTTATGCTCTAGACATATACATTGCAAAGTATCTTGAAAGAGGTGATCTAGGTGATTGAAGTTCTTATACTGGTGTTAAGGATTCTCGGTTCTGCTTTGCTAGTCCTTGGGGCATTTGCAAGCTTAGTATCAGCGATAGGCTTTCACAGGTTTAAAAACTTCTACTTAAGACTACATGCTGCAACTGTTGGTACTATATGGGGCTCAGTCTACCCACTGATAGGTGCTAGCCTGATTTCTGTTACACTAGAAGAGCTTGGAGCTCATAGGTGGTTTGTTGCTGGTGCTAGCTTTACAATAGCTATAGTTATACTTATTCTCGCACCAGCTGGTTCACACGCTCTAGCTAGAGCTGTTCACAGAGCAAAGGTTGCACGGGTTCAACCATGCAGAGCAGACTTACTTAACCCAGAGTTATGCGGGTGAGATCAGTGCTACCGGGTGAAACCTTCACGTATCTCGCGATGGCTCTTCTAAGCTTGCTCTCTGTGATCGCTGTTTACATGGCTATTAAGGAAAAAGACCTAGTTAGAGCTATAGTGTATAGTGCTCTTCAGAGTGGTTTCTACGCTATACTCTACTACTTTATGTTAGCACCGGATATAGCATTAGTGTATATACCCGTTGCTGTAGGGCTTGTTCCCGCTGTTCTACTAGTACTTGTAAGCAAAACTGAGAGGTGGGAGAAAAATTGAAGGTAGTAGAGCTATTCGTACCCATTGTAGTAGTCCTCTCGCTAGCATTACTACTAGCACAAGCGTCTGACTACATTGTACCACAAGCACAGACTAGAAAGCTCGCAGAGTTCTACCTTTACGCTGCTTATAATCCGTTCCACTTAAGCAACTACACCGCTATGACTCCTGCTGTCGTCTCAGCAATAGTGTGGGATTTCAGAGGTCTTGATACTCTATTTGAAACAATGGTATTTTACCTAGCACTCATAGCAGGTATTGCGCTCTGCAGAGGTACTTTTAGTGAAAGAATGAGTGTGAGGAGCGTTGGGCTCTCCGTTATTGTTAAAACGGTGACAAAAATAACCGCACCAATGATCTTAACTGTTGGCGCATCCATAGGGCTCCACGGTCATCTGACACCAGGTGGCGGTTTTCAAGGGGGTTCGGTGATTGCCGTTGTGCCGATGCTATTCATAGTAATATTCTCGATCACTTTTCTCATTGAACGGGGCATTACGACAGGTAAGGCACTAACTCTCAGAACCTTGGGACTCGCCGGCATAGGACTAACCGCTGTAGTATTATTCATGGCAGGTTTAGTAGTAGGTCAGCATGCATACGTATTTCAGAGCATTGCTAAACCGAATGCACCACTTAGTATGCCGCGTGAACTTAGTGGCACGGTTTGGTTCTTTAACCTATTTGAAATGATAGCTGTAGCTGCTGGTTTCTCGATGGCGTTTATAATCATTATCCTATCCAGGTTTAGTGCAAGAGGTGGGTAACTGTGGAACTTATCAACACATACCTACTATCGGTCGTTGTAGCATCGTTGTTCGTGAACACTGCTATCGCGCTTTACGGTGTGTTCTTCAAGCCCCACTACACGAAGAAGGTAATTGCATTAACAATACTATCGGATACCGCTAATACGTTCGCAATCTACCTCGGGTATCGACGCTGGACTGAGCAGGGGCCTGCGAAGCCACCAGTACTACTAGAACACGAGGAAAAAGCCTTAGAGGTGCTTGTAGAGAGAGGTGTTGATCCGCTACCACAAGCACTAGTTTTAACTGCTATAGTTATAGGTTTAGCTGTGATACTCTTTCTCGTATTCCTCGGTTACGTTCTCTACGTACACTACGGTACTTTGGATATGAGAGAAATCAAGAGGTTAAGGGGTTAATGATGAAAAGAATCGGTAGTGTTCTCGCTGTTGCTTTGTTATCATTTGTTATCTACATCGTGTATACCGGTAATATTTCGCCATACGATCTAACTACGGGTGCAATAGTCGCCTTGATCGTGGGGGCACTATTTTCCGGGATAACAGTAAAAACCCCAGTTAAACTTGTTAACCCAGCTAGATGGGTGTACCTAGTTCTCTACGCGATCAAGTACTTCGTGTACTACGAGACTCTTTCACACTTGGACGTTATAAGCAGAATACTCCATCCCAAAACTCCTGTAAACCCCGCAGTAGTAATGGCTCCTTTCGATGTAGAAACAGACTATGCTTTAACTACCATAGCTAACAGCATAACGAATACACCTGGTACAGTCGTAGTTGATGTAGATGAAAAGCGTAGAGTTTTCTACATCCATTGGATTGACGCTAAAACCCTGGATCCCCTTGATGTGAAAAAACGTGTTTTTGAAGACTTTGAAAAGTACGCTAAGAGGATCTTTGATTAGGGGTGATGTTCATGGAGATCGAAAGACTGGCTTTGAACACGCTGGGATCATTGACTCCTTTGCTAGCAATAACAGCTTTCATGATTCCCCTGTTATCGAAGCTTACGAAGAACAACAGAGTAGCCCCGTTCATCGCGGCTCTGACGGGTAGTTCCTATGCTGCATTTGCTTCCTCGGTAGTTCTATACTATGCTTTAACGAGCAAGAAACCTCTCGTTTACATGTACGGTGGATGGCCACCTCACTTCGGCATAGTCTACGAGGTGGACTCCTTCAACGCTGTTATAGGAGCTCTCACAGCATGGGTTATGATACCAATAGTTCTGTACTCATACTGGTACAGTAGACATCTCGATGATCCATCCTGGTACTACACGCTGTTAATAGGTCTCGAAGTAGGTATACTCGGTTGCCTCTACACGGGAGACGCTTTCAACATGTTCGTGATGATCGAGGTACTCGGCTTATCAGCATATGGATTAGTTGCGTATCATAGAGATAAAGCTGAGGCTGTTGAAGCCGCTGCTAAGTACGCTCTTATAGGTGCTGTTGCTACGACAATGTACTTCATGGCCGTGGTCTTACTCTATGCTGGCTTTGGAACAGTCAACATGGCACTACTTTCCAGCTTGTCGAGAACAAGAGTTCTAGCGGAGTTAAGGTACATTAGTTTAATGGCGATAGCTCTTTCTCTCTGGGTTTTCACGTACAAGGCAGCAGTGTTTCCAAACCACTTCTGGTTACCGGACGCACATCCAGAAGCTCCTACACCTGTATCTGCAGCACTTTCAGGTCTTGTTGTGAATGTTGGTGTGTACGCTACTGCAAGGTTCCTCTACACGCTCTTCTCAGCTAATAGCATCGCAACTGGTTATCGAGAAGCTGTTCTACTAGCGCTCTTCGTGCTTGGTGCTTTAAGCGGGTTACTAGGTGCTTTAATGATGATGCTACAGAGAGATATAAAGAGGCTTCTAGCTTACAGCACGATTAGTCATACGGGAGTGGCGTTTATGGGCATAGCTATCGGTTTTCTAGCGGACTTCTCTGAAGCAGTCAAAGCTGCTGTTGCAGGTGCACTAGTTCACATAGTTTCTCACGGTATAGCAAAAGCCCTGCTCTTCATGGCTAGTGGCATATTCATAGATGCCTCGGGTTCCAGAGACCTTGACGCAATGCGCGGTGTTGGACGCTACTATCCGGTTACATCAATATCCATGATCATTGGTTTCATGAGTTTGGCTGGATTGATACCTTTAGCGGGATTCTATTCCAAGCGGTTAATAGCACTAGGGTACCTTAATGCAGGCTTTGTTCTAGGACCAGTACTAATCATTGCAATATCGGCACTATCCGTACCTGGGTACATGAAGGTTATATCGTCAGTAGTATTCGGAGTTGGTGAACACAGGGAAAATGTCGAGAAATGCATCTGGGTGGAACTTATACTACTGGGGATGGCAATATCGCTTGTATTCATGGGATTAGTGTTCTCGTGGTTAACGCCGGTATTTGAGGAGGCTTCAATTAGCCTAGTGGAAAATGTAAATACTTACGTGTCCGCTGTACATGAGAAAATACCCAAGAACTTCGAAGGATGGTTACCATGAGGATGGACCCGTTCACATCTGTGTTCATCTCAACCTCCCTGGTAGCTTTTCTAGCTGTCTTCATGTACGTGCTTTACTACTTGCTGAAGTCTAAAAGAGTCCGCGAAACTACTATGTACTTGTCCGGTGAACCCGAGGAAGTGGTTTCAATGCCTGTGCCTAGCGTTGGTGCATTGTACTGGGGGTTCATGAAAAGGTTTGC
This sequence comes from Desulfurococcaceae archaeon, assembly GCA_038889555.1. GTDB lineage: Archaea > Thermoproteota > Thermoprotei_A > Sulfolobales > Desulfurococcaceae > UBA285. The sequence continues at coordinate 76,127 of JAWAHD010000001.1, read as the reverse complement.
GAGATCACTATATAAGGTTCTTGTGGAGAGTGTTCACACAGGTAGTCTGCACGACTGGTTCAGGTTTATATCTTCTTGGCTTGGATTCCTCATGGTTCTCTTAATACTAATCTACACTGTGTACATGCTTGTAGGGTGAACAAAGTGTACCAGATTGTTCTTTACGCTTTGCTCAGCGTTCTCGTATTCCCAGGGTTAATCTTCCTGGTTTCACTAGCCTTTTTCACACAATACCTCGTTAGAAAACTAAGTGCAAGATACCAGAGAAGAATGGGGCCTAGCTACGTAGGTCCACTCGGCGTTCTTCAGCCATTCTTCGACTTCTGGAAACTTTTAAGGTACAAGGAGCTAGTTAAAACGCGGTTCTCGCTTGTTAAAGCAGCCGAGTTCTCGTTGATCATAGGACTATCGTTCGCCATCGGAGGTGTCATTTTCCTACCTCTAAGTCCCTTCAACATAAGTTCGAGCTTTGATGTTCTATTATTCTTCTACATGACGAGTGTTATACCATTACTCGCGCTCATACACGCATCTCTATCTATGCCAGGACCTTACACCACTATTGGAGTATCGAGACTTCTGTCAATAGCAACCATAGCTGAACCAGCTTACTTCGCGAGTATTGTTATACCAGTTTATTTGGCAACTCGCAACAGCGTAGATCCTAATGGTTTCATGAGCGTTGGTGAAGCCTATGCAAGGGTCAACGAGCTGTGGGCTGATCCCAGAACAGCTGTTGTAATGGTTTTATGCTTGATCTCGTTTATTGTGAGTGTTCAAGCTAAAGCTATGTACCCGCCGTTCAACATCCCCGAGGCGGAACAAGAGATAATAGCCGGCTTTGAAACAGAGTTCTCAGGTCCACTGCTAGCACTTGCAAGATTACTGCATGACGTGGATTTGACAATATCCCTTATCACCGGAGTTTACGTTCTGCTCGGTGGTCCTCTACCGTTTGTGCACATGTCTCCACATGGTGCTATACTACTGGTTATAAAGTACGTAGCTTTGTTAATGCTAGTAGTGTTGATAAAGAACATCATGGGGCGTTACAGAATAGAGCAAGCACTTATTCAGTTATTCAAGTACAGCTTACTCCCAGCCATATTGGCAGCTGTTCTGGCAATGATCACGGGGTAGAGTCATATCATCGTTCATCCCGCAGTTCTACGGATGGATCTGCATTATTTTATCATTTACAACTCGTCGCGAACTCTGTGCACAATGCAATCGACTTCATTCTCCCCAGTTTCTCCTACTCGTACAGTTCCCTTTGTAGTACAGTTGAAACATCACCGAGCTTTCACGTCTATTAATACTCTAAGGTTGAAACTCTCTATTCCTGTGACTACGACGGCTTCGACACCGACGAGTACGTATCCTTCGTTAAGTCCGTATTCTCGTGGATTCAACTTTACTTCGAATACACCTACGTAGTGGCTTGTACTGTTCCAGAACAAGATGTTATTCGTCAATGGAATCCTGGCATGCCATGGTCTCATTGCTTCCCCCAGTAGCTCCATGTTGTGGTATATTCTAGGCTGGTAGAGAGTTACTGGGAACACTGGGTTAAACCCAGCATCGTAGAGATAGACTACTGGAATGAAGTACACCGCGTGGCTTACACCCGTGTATGCACCTACTGCACGTAGAGTGATATTGACTATAAACTTAATCTCGTTTCCTCCAGTAAACTTGATCATCCTGTATATTTGCATGTAGTTTCCTGAGTAATGAACAAATTCCAAGAAACCACCGCTATGTCTGAACCCGGGTACATTGCTAGTACTATTAAACCAGTTCGTTAACACAGAGTTCTCCAAAGATGTCATGTTAACATTACAGGGTATATGGACAACTAGGCTACACACCACTGGTCCACGGAGAAGAGTACTATTTACCAGATCAAGCCTCGTAGAACCCCAGGCTAGCTTGTAGCCTTGCGCCTCCATGAGAACCCAGCTACCACTATCCATTAACCCTTTGGCTACATAGTCGAGAAGCTCGTTATCAACGTACACCTTGTTCTTGATATTGTCGGGAGCGTTCTGCAAGCCTGGATCCAAGCGTGGAACGTAGTAGAACACAAAGCCGCCCTCCGTAACGAAGTATACAAGAACAGGCTTACTTGGTCTTTCAACAGGAAACTCCGTTGTGGAAAGTACAAGCTCATTTAGTGCAAGGTGATACACAAGCTCGTTATCAGGCGATCTTAGTACAAGATCCTTTATTCTAATAGGTGCATAGGGTGTTACTGCTAGTACAAAGTGAGTTTCGTTAGCGTACTTTATCGATATAACCGGAGGGTATGAAACAACCTGAACAGCGCTGATAACGTTGTTTGCTTGATCGTTGATACTCTTAGTGTAGGAGGATATCCACGTGTGAAATGCGAACATTGTTCCTATGACTATTATAACAGCTAAGTAGGCTCCTACTATAGATTCTACTCCCTTCATGCAACCCCGTTTAAAAATGGTATAGGTTAAGTCAAGGAGAGCTTGATGAAACTATTCCTTTTTGAATCCGTGAGATCGCTAGCTCTGCTACTCGTACGTTCGAAATCTTAAAATACCAGCTACTCCACCGAATGTTCTAGAAAACCACTCAGCCTCTGGAAGATCCTTGCTTATTACAACAACCTTCACGTTCTTTGATGAAGCATCTTCAAGCCATGATGTAACATCGTTTCGTGAATCGCTTACAAGTAAAACTTTTAATAATCCCTGCTGCAATGCTAGTTTAACCTCGTCTTCACCGTAAACAATAAGTCCATCGTCCTTTGCCAGGTGGTACTTGAACTCCTCCAGGTGCTTCAAAGATTCTGCGTACTCTTGGTCTTTTAGCAGATCTCCTGCTTTCATGATTAGCTCTCTTAGTCCAGCTTCACCTTGATAGGCTACGTCTATGAGCTCTGGTAGTACTATTTGCTTTAACCTATAGTCCAAGTAGTTACCCTGTAGGAAATCGTATTTTGCATACGCGGGTCCACCGATAATTATTGCTTTCAGTTTACCCTGCTCGAGTAACGGTAGAAACACCTGGTTTGCTCTTTCGCCAACATCCTTGTAGAACTCTTCTACCATTTGCTCTATGATCCTGTCAAATCTCCTCTGGCTTTGACCACCTTTGTGGTGTTTACCGGGAACATATCCTTCCAGTTCATCGACAACCTCCAATCTATTACCCTTGAGAAGACCTATAGTTGCGGCGTCTCTCTCGATCAGGAGAATACCAATTACGTTGCTTTCCGAGACCATTTCCTCCAGGAACTCTACGTGAAATACCTTGTCAGTTCTGTAGAAGAATACGGGTACGGGCTCAGGAGGTATAAGCATCACTACAGTTGATTCACCTGTGTCGGGGTTCATACCTGCAAACAGTACTAATCCCTTATCTGGTGCTTTGGATATCTTGCTTAACCTATCGTAGGCTACGTTTAGCGCCCACTCAACGGCGTTCCTTGTTCGTTTGAGTTTGATGTTCTCGGCTACGGAGATCTCCTGTCTTAGGAGAGCGAGAACATCGCTTATGGGTCTTCCCGGTGGAATGTACAGGCTTAGTAGTATTGTTGCATGAGCTCTCCAAGTAGAAAGCTCTCTTATTATTTCTCTAAGCTTTTGCTTGTCGACTCTTAGTTTTTCCAACTGTTCATCGGTATAGCTAAAAGCTCATAACCTTACACCACTTGGTATTACATTAACAACTGTTAATACTGTAATTACTTAGATTTAGGACCTGCCTTTATCAGCTTCTTTGGCCTCAGTGTACCCTTGGACTTGCATCTTCTGCACTTCTCTGCTCCCGGCGGGTTTAATGCACCACACTTTCTACACACGTACTTGTTCAAAACACGAAGATGCACTATTTTCAGCAACTCGGGGTCGTTTATTGGCATAGTAAGCACCTACTACCTCATATATACCCGTAATAGGGATTTTAAAGCTAAACCTCTAGCTTAACACTTCTCAACCTTTCGTATATAAGTTCTTGCTCCTCAGGTGGGTACAGAGATACTGCGTATTCAACTAGCTTCAGGTTGAAGCCTCTGCGTTTAAGCTCTGCTAGGTATTTCTCGAGCTTGTCAAGGTCTGTACCTTGCCTTGCTTTTAAAACGAGATAGAACTCTGGTCTAATGGACTTTACTCTCGTTGCGTCTATTCTGTACTCGACCGAGTCTTCGAGAAGCTCCATCGGTATATCTATGTCCATGTAGTTTTCGTAGAACTCAATAAGCACGTAGCCTTCCTCCAAAGGGACCACTAACGCCGGTAAACCTATCTCCGATGATGTTAACTCCCATCCTTGCTCCACTGCAATTTCTTCTAGTTTCTCCCTCTCCGACAGAGGACTAAAATCTAGTGTAAAAACATCAATGTCTCCTTCGAGTTCTGAGTAGTTCAGGTATAGCTGAACGGAGGTGTCACCTATTACAACTCCGTTTATCTTCCACCTGTATAGCACGTTAAATATATCAGCGAGCTTTGATCTCTTGTACTTCAAGTTCACACCAGAGTTAACAAATACCAAAGCACATGAATTATACTTAATATTACTCTCCATTAAAAACAACATGGTTGGTGCGAAACAACTGTACTGGTGTCTAACTGTGGGTTTCAGCGTTGAGAGAGCTATGATGCTTCAGAAAATTCTCTCCGAGAAGGCTCTCCTAAGTATTCGCGAGAGCACGCGCCTTGATCTGAGCAAGATAAGGTTTATAGCTGGCTTTGATTCAGCCTATAAGGACAGCAAACAGTACGCTGCAATAGTAATCTACGATACGAATACACGAGACGTCGTGGAGAAGACATTCAGTATAGTTGAGGCTCGTGTTCCATACATACCGGGGTTACTAGCGTTCAGAGAAGTTCCAGGGTACATGAGAGCGTACTCAAAGCTCACGGTGAAACCCGATGTTATACTCGTGGATGGACATGGCTTAACGCATCCCAGAGCATTCGGTATTGCAACTCACGTTGGAGTAGTTCTCGGGAAGCCCAGCATAGGTGTAGCTAAGAAGAAGCTGTACGGTGAAATAGTAGAGAGCTACGGAAGAAGACTCATTAGAGCTCACGGCTTAGTAGTTGGAGAAGTACTGAAACACGGTAGCACTGAACTCTACGTAAGCATAGGCTACAGAGTGAACCTGGAAGACGCTGTTAACATAGTTAAAAACCTGCTTACCAAAGAAGCAAAACTACCAATACCGCTTCAGGCAGCAGACTCCTACTCAAAGACGCTTAAACGAAAGTACTAAAAACCAAGAATACTTTAAACTACTAGGGGGCCCGTGGCCTAGCCTGGATAGGGCGCCGGCCTGCGGAGCCGGAGGACCCGGGTTCAAATCCCGGCGGGCCCGTGAACATTCATCTGTTTGTTTAAAGATCCCTCCAGCGTTTCCGGATCCGCGGAACCCCCGGGAACTCACCTGTGGAACCCTCTCAACGTGATTCAACGCACTCGCATCAGCACTCACTCAAGCGGGCAGGGTTAAAGCGTAGATCAAGGCTGAGAGTGCTGGTAGAAACGTGCTCTTGTTCTCTCCGAGCGCTATCTTACTAGCTATGAAGCCGTACGCTATGCTTGAAATATATCCTAGCATGATGTACTGCGGAAACAGCTTAGCACCGAAGCTGAGGATCGAGGAATTCATAGCCGGGGATATCACCACGACTGCGAGTATTACTGCTAGTGTTTGAACATACTTCCTCAGCGACTTCTTGCACTCGTGAATATACATCACCAGTAGCTCGTTCTCGGGACTAAGAGTTCCGATGAAATAGTTTTTATTTTATTTTCTTTTTCTCCAAAACCTCATTTAACCTGATTACCCTGTATTTGTTAATTATATTCACACATGTTGTTTTCAGGCCTTTCAGTTCACTATATTTCGATCTCTCAGCTAATAGAGCAACAATTGCAACGTTCTCATCTAATTCCAACATAAGTAATGGTTTTCAATGCGTTGCCTATCATTTTCTTAACATCTCCTACTTCACTTACAATGGTTTTTGCCACGATAAAGTCTCCTTCATAGTCTAGAATAGAGATGTCGAAATCTCCGTTATACTTGGTTACAATTTCATTAAGACTGTTAGTAAAGCTCTAGAAATAAACAGCTCTCTTTCAAGTTCCATGGTTTTATTCTCTAGCAGTTTTATGGTCTCCATAACATTAGACAACTTGTCGTAGAGCTTTCTTAACTCCTCTTCTATATTGGGTTGGATATGATTTATTTCCAAGATCACAGGTTCTTCGATATACGAGTTCAAAATATTCAAATACTCTGTACTGAATAATCCAGTAGCGTTATCTGTGATTTAATTTTCTCATATTCAACCCTCCTTACACTTAGAGCAAGAGGCTCTAACAAACCTTTCTTGACAAGTTCCTTGTGAACGCTGTCTATGACATCTCTTAAAAGAATGATATAAGGCTTAACTCCAATAACAGGCTTACTTAATAGTAACTGACTGATTCCCAGCATGTAAACATCTAAATTTCAATTGCAAGAACAAGAGAAATCAATTTAATGGCTATTTCCCTAACTTTATCCCTATACTTGTTCCTTACTAATGGCCTCTTTCTCAGCCTCCTTGATGATCTTCTCTGATTCAGCCTTGATCTCTTTCTCGATAAGTTCTTTATACTTGTAAAGTTCGACCTCGTACGACCTATCTGACAATATTTCCTCTGCTTTTTTCTTGGCATCTTCGATTGTTTTATTAGCCTTATTTTTGCATCCTCGATAATACTTCTTGAAAACAGATATGCCCAGGAAATTTTGAATAATCAATTGACCAATATACTCGTAGACGAGGAAATGGTTAAGACTTTAAAGAACTTGTATATAATCCTGGATGAAGATACTGGTGAAAGAGCTCTTTTCAAATATCTCACATATTCCCTGAGATTTTCAAAAAAAATCTAGTATTGATCCTATCTCTTACCAATAGGTGTAACCCGGTCTGCATATACTATTATCAATCCCATAGACCTATGCTAGAAGGTAGCGATCTCACGATTGCCGAATGGTGCTTAATGAAAAATTCGTGGAAAGAAAACTACAAGAGGGTTCAAAGAAGATAGATGTGGCTTTATTTGGCGGCTGGTTGCTACTCAATGCAAATACAGCCCCCGCGTTATACTGAAGGATTTAAACAAATTAGCCAGTGAGTATAAATTAAGACTTTGTGTAATGCTGGTCACAAATGGAACAATCATAGATGACGTAGAGGATGTAATAAGTAATGTGGATACTACTCAAATCACGATTGACGGTACCGTGGAGATGCATGATAAGAGAAGCCCTTTAAAACGAAGCCGGAAGTTTTGAGACAATATTCAAGAACACTTTGCAATTCATTGATAAGTACAACAAATGGAATGTAATAAGGGTTAACGTGGATGAACATAACGTAGATATGCTCGTAGAGTTCATGGATCTCCTCGATGAACATGGTTTAAGAAATAAAATTGACTCCATTGACTTCTCGCCAGTAATACCGGGTCAAGCTGGGAAATGTAAGCTATTCAAAGGTAAGAAAACATATGCCCAGTACTATACTGATATATTACATCGCATCGCGAAGATAATAGAGTATGCATCGTCTAAAAGATTTTGACACTGCAAAGAACTTTATCATAGGCCCTTGTTCCTGAGATCTATAAATGGTTTCTCCATAGATGAGCAATTAAGAGTGTATTGATGTCCTGCATTGCTTTATGAGAAAGCAGAGGGATTTATGAGAGATAATGGCATAATCGAATTTAAGTCCATGTACTGAGTTAAAACCTTTGTCGAAGATGCTCAGTGTATGTTTGAATGCAGGTATGCCACTTTATGTTTTGGAGGATGTACTCGCTTGAGATCTCGTTGTATACCACCATGTGTTAAAAAGTCGTTCGGCGAGAATTTGTTGAGGAGAATTCATATGGTGCATATGTGGAATCAAGGTATAGAGGTTTAAGGGAAAATGCATGACCCCGTTATATTTGCTAAAGGTGTTACCAAGATCTATCCGAACGATGTCATCGTTAACAAGGATGCATCAATAGAGGTTAATGCAGGTGAAATAACCTGTGTAGTAGGACCTAACGGAGCTGGTAAAACAACACTTATACGCCAGATAATGGGGCTTTTAAGGTCTACGAAAGGTGAGATCAAAATACCCGGCGTAGACCCGTTCATGAGTCAATCCATTATTAAGAAAAATCAGGTGAAGAGCCTCTCGACGATGTTCTTATGAACACTTTCGCTCAAGGCTGCAATGGCTGTTGAATTTTTTCACATATGCATTAATGTTGGGCATACCTTGTAGAGTTCGGCGTCTTCGAGTATCAGCGTTAATGTATCAAGTCCCACACCGGCTATTATGGAGATTGCTATTTTATCTCTCCAATTATCCCGATTATCTTTATTCTTGTCTAATTACATCTGGCAAATGATGGGGTTTTACACCAAGAATCACGAGATCGGAGGAACTGGCAGCTTCATTATCATCCCTAGTGGCAATCGCTCCTAATAACTCGGTGTTTTAAGAGTGAACTCTCTTCTACCTGATGCTATCATTTCGATATATCTAAAGCAATTCCTAAAAGCCTGGATCATGACTGAACTTATTTTTCCCGCATCTATAATGGTTATTCTGCGAGTACCATTCATATCTCTCCTGCTCATGTAATACGCCACGTCATGTATATCATGTATATAATCATAAAATCAGGATTTTGCTTGGAGTCATATTATAAAATATTGCTCGGAATCTTAGAGATCCATACCATTTGGATACAATAGCTTTAATATCATGTTTATTTTATGCCTAACTTCAACTAGGTCTCGGCCTACCACATTTACATGGCCCATTTTTCTTCTTTTTCTTACTTCTTTTTTACCATACCAATATAATTTACCATACTTATTTATCTCTAAAGGTATATCGGATAGATCTAATCCAATGATATTAATCATTCCACCCGGCGATAAGAGCATAGTAGGAGCTAGTTCTAACCCTAATATTGATCTAATGTGTTGTTCAAACTGGGAAACAAAAGCAGCATCTAATGTGTAATGTCCTGTATTGTGGACTCTGGGGGCGAATTCGTTCACCAATACTTCTTTGTCCTTTACAAAAAATTCTATTCCCATGGTCCCTACGTAATTTAATTTCTCGCAGAGCCTTCTCGCGATTTCAATCATCTTATCAAATATTTCCTTGTCTTGCAAAGGTCCATAATTGTAAACTAAGATCCCCTTTTCATTATAATTGTAAGTTGGTGGATAGGCAACGAATTCGCCATTAATGTTCCTTGCAACAATAATTGATGCCTCATAGTCGAAATTCACATATTCTTCGATTATTAAGATATCATTCAGATGCAAGAAGGTTCTTTCGTATTTGTCAAGATCGATCTTGTTTTTTATAAAGTATTGTCCTTTACCATCATATCCACCCTTCGATTGCTTTATGACGCAATGGTAATTGAATTCTTCTCTTATAATCTTGAACGCCTCTTCAACATTATCTACGATATGAAACCTAGGAGTAGGTATACCATGTTCCTTGAAAAACAATCTCTCTCTCCATCTTTCTCTTTTAAGCTCCACGACATGGAGTTTTGGAAGTAACTTCTCCTTATATTCAGCATATTTAAGTGCATCTTCATAGACATGTTCGAACTCGAATGTAACTATATCCACGGAATCTATTAATTCCCTGTAGTTGTCCGGATCGTAACATTTATCGGCTATTTTGCACGCCGGATCATCTTTTGCCCCCATTACGTAGAATTTCAATGGATACTTTCTGTTCTCTAATATCATCATCCAACCTAATTGCCCACTTCCCAGTATTCCTATTTTAATATCACTCAAGTCTTGTAGAGAGAACTTCATTCTTCATATCCTCCATGAATTTCTTGATCTTCTCAGCGATCCAAGAATACTTGATCCCAAGTATACGTAAAGCTAGTAGGGCAGCATTCTTTGCATTGCCGATTGCAACCGTGGCTACAGGGGTTCCATAAGGCATTTGAACAATCGATAACAATGAATCAAGCCCATTCAAATACTTAGATGGGATTGGAACACCTATTACTGGTAAGTGAGTTAAGGAAGCCGTCATTCCAGGCAAGTGTGCAGCACCACCTGCGCCTGCTATTATGACTTCTATTCCTCTCTCGGCAGCTGTTTTAGCGAATTCAAACATGAATTCAGGAGTTCTATGAGCTGATACAATTCTAACCTCCACATCTACTCCGAATTGCTTGAGAACATCTACAGCCTCTTTCATGTATTCCCAATCAGTTTTGCTACCCATTATTACGGCTACTTTCGGCATATAGATACCTGGAAAATATTATCGCATCCAGATTATTAAAAAGCAAGCATGTAAAAAATACTTTATGAAGTTTGCTCTAATTATTCAAATAACATTTAAAACGACTTTGATAATTAAATGCAGTGCTGATCCTCGCCTTTAGAATATCCATCGAATTACTTAGTTTTCTCTATGTTTTCTATTCTCAGTCACCACGGCGTGGTAATACATCATCCATCACTTATCGCGTTCTTAAACGACTTAAGGTAACTCTGTATTTCGTTATATGCGTTCTCGTCAATTAACCCATTTGAATAGAGTATTTCAAACAATTCGGTGACCCTGATCAATGCGTATAATTCTATGTTCTTAGCCACGAGTTTTCCCTGGCACCTTGCTCTCTATCCATTATCTATTAGAACGATTGCCCTGATAGGTATAGCTCCCACTTTTTCAAGGCTCTCAATAGCCCTCATTATCGATGTACCTGTCGTGACAAAATCATCTATCACCTCCACTTTCTTGCCAACCACATCCCCTCTACCATTGATTCCGTGCCATGGCTTTTCTACCGCTTCCTACATATGCTAGTGGCCTATGAGTTAACACGCCATATACGATGCCAAAGGGATGCTAGCTGTAGCCACGGCAGCGAGTACCTCGACATCGCTTAATGGAGCATTACGTATTAGTAGTGAAACATTGCGCCTGGCTAGATCTGGTTAACTATATAGCCTTCTCATGTCTATGTGAAATGGGCCCTCTAGTCCAGATGATAGCTTAAACTTGCCCAGCTCAACCATGCCATGTCTATAAAGCTTCTTCACCACGATGTCCAACCACGACACGATCTCACCCGGTTGACTTGCTTGTTCCTAATCATAATTGCGGTTTCATATGGGTTTGAAGAATCCGTTATCGCCCTGCCTATGATCTCGTAATCCGGCTCCGGCACATAGAGCATCACATAGTTCAACGCCTTAAACGCCTATTCCAGGCGAATACATCTTGAATCTTTTCTCCAAGCGTCTCTCCGTCCTTTTTTATAATGCCTCGGTCTCGTAGCCGAGGCCGCAACACCATGTACATTTAGTTCGATCGCGTTGTTCACCAATTCATTCAAATGCCTATCGATGTATTCCATCGAGCCTGGATGGAACATGGAGACCCCCAGTATTGGTTTTAAACCTAAGTCTATCATATGTTGATTTCAACTCGCTAAGAGCACTCTTAACGCCTACGAATCCATGGGTTATCACAGAGTCAAAGCCTTTTTCCGCTAGTTTGCTCACAATCATTGACATTATACACCCTATATCCGCTAGTTTTAGATCAGCTATCAGCTCTTTGTCCGTATATTGTCTCAGTCTATGTGCTTTCCCCAAGCCGTATTCAAAAAATATATGTTAATCCAATTTGAAACGAGGAAGAATAGGGTTCAATGAGTTGACTATTTCTTCTTTTATTCCTTCAACACTGGAGGTAAACGGTAGATCCTAGAGCAACAGCTTACACGATACTCAATTAGACTATTCTGATGTGAAAAGTATATGAAACCTTATCCTGGCCTTGTTTGAAAAACACGTATTGATATCTATAAATGTCCTTGTGCCAGTATAAGTCCGATTCTCTTCATGTCAAGACCTTATGTAACATGTTTTTCTCAATAGCCATTTTGAGCTCTCTTGCAATTCTTCTACCAGTGCTCATTGGTTCATTCCAATATAGATAGGAATAGGGGCTCCCAACTATGTATAGATTTGTGCCAGCCACAATCCTACCTGAGAACTCGAACACCACAATATCCATGGTTTCAGTGATAATGCTTTCCAAGCAGAAGGGGCCTATGACCCCTGGTGGTATCCTGTATACAGAGTATTCGACAAACTTCTTACCATATTCCAGGATCTTGGGTAACAAGCTCTCTCTAAGCACAAGAGGCAAATTACCCACTACGATGAAAGATGGTTCCACGTTGAATTCCCCATACATGTTCACAGGTATTCTCCTTAAACCATCAACATTGCTTTCATATCTTATATCAGCACCCATGATCTCCAATCTATTCATGACCGGGCTATAAAAGTAGTGGTAATATGCAGGCGTGCCCACTACATACTCCTGTATAATGATCTCTTCGACGCTTCTTATCAACCCCCTTTCAATGTATTCTCTCACTCGTTTCTCAACGATATCCATAGAGGATGATATGAAATATCCTTTTCCACCTTTCGCTCCTGGTAATTTCACGATAACGGGTCTATCAAGTTTTTCACCTAATTTATATATCCTTGGTATTGGGATGCCGGCATTTGCGAGGAAGTTCATCTTGGCTTGTTGATCCCCCTCAATTACGAATAAATGTCTATTGCCAAAGTAAGGTAATGGTAAATCCATTGCACAATTCAGCCCAACGTATTCAACTAAACTACCATGGGGGATCATCACTGCATTGTTTTCAGCCAATTTTGATAGAACTCTCTCGCTACATACATCTCTCCATTTATCCACCACAATCATCTCATCAACTAGGTGTTGGAACTCTTTATAAAACCACTCCCTCTCTCTCAGTGTGATCAAAATCGTTCTCAAGCCCTCCTGCTTAGCTCCATGAATTATTTGAAGAGAGCTATGACTGGCCAACGTGGCCACTGAGATCTCGCCGGTTCTTTCATATTTCTTGATCAGTTCTTTTACCACGACATCGTCACCCTTGTCTTAGCACGTTTTTCGCGTACTCGAGAGTCCTTTTGACCAAATCCTTTATACAACCTAAATAGTTCTCCGGCCTAAGTAGCTCTATTAATTCATCTTTGGAGAAATAATTGGAGAGTTCGGGATCCCTCATTACAGCGTCCACTAATGTCTCACCTTCCCCGATAGACCTGGTTATATCCATTATCTTGCTATGTGCCTTATGGCGCGGCCAGCCTTTCTCAACCAGTTTCACCATTAACAACTCACTGTAAATGAGCCCCTTTGTTATCTCGATATTCCTTCTACCGGCCTCCGTGTTCACGTAAAGGATATCAAGTAACTTAGCCATGTCATTCAACATCTGGTCTATGGTTAGAAACGCGTGTGGTATCAATATCCTTTCACTGGAGCTATTGGTCAGATCCCTTTCATGCATTAAGGGTATGTTCTCTAACGCCGTTACGACTAACCCTCTCATGACCTTGGCTAGACCCGATATTCTCTCCGAGATAACGGGGTTTCTCTTATGAGGCATGGTGCTACTGCCGATCCTAGGGCTGGACTCATATAGCTCATTGATCTCAGGCCTAGACAGCTCCCTGATCTCCAGCGCAAATCTATCAAGCTGGGATGCCAATATAGCCAGGACAGCTATTAACTCGGCAAAGCCATCCCTGGGAGCTACTTGCGTTGATATGATATGGGGGTCTATGCCTAGCTCGTGGGAAACAGCTCTCTCGATCAAAAGCCCCTTGTCACCCCACGCCGCCATAGAGCCCACTGCGCCCGACATTTTAACTCTCACAATTCTTTTCTCTATTTCAACTAGTCTTTCATAACTCCTCGTCAACTCGTAGACATAGTTAGCGAATTTGAAGCCAAAGGTTATTGGAACAGCATGTTGGCCATGAGTTCTACCAGGCTCTACTGCGTCAATGTACATGTTCGACATGTTCATCAATCTCTCTATTATAGCCCTTAGTTTCCTCTTAACAATGCCGAGAGCGTCCTTGATTAAAAGGGCCCAGGCAGTATCAACTATATCGTAACTCGTAGCCCCGAGATGGACATATTTACCACATTCACCACATCTATCGCCTAGTATATATGTCATAGCTGCTATGTCGTGTCCTAGTGTCTTCTCTTTTTCATATATCTCCCTGGGCTCTATGTTTGCGCTACACCTGTCAAACTCCTCTACGCAATGAGGAGGAGCTATCCCGGCTTCTACGAGCCCTTTCATCAATGCCCTTTCCACCTTTATGTAAATGTTCACAATGTTTGGCAACGTGAATATCTGTCTCATCTCGGGAGATCCGTATCGCCATTCGAATACACAAACATGTTCATAACTCATATCGACACCCTATGTTACTATTTCGCTTAGACAATCCATTCGAACACACTCTTTGATCTCGATTGCTATTCTCCTGCCAAGGCTTATTGGACGCCCGAAATATAACTTGCTGTACTGGCTACCTATTCCCATATATGCGTTGGTGCCTCCACCTATTCTTAGAGCTACATCATATACCACTGGTTCCAGGTTCTTTGTTACTATTAATTGCAATGTAAATGGCCCTATAATACCGGGTGGCTCTATTTTCCTCGTAGCATCTACGAATTTCTCCCCTATCTCATATACTCTCTCTAATAAACTCTCTCTCATAGTTACTGGGATGTGTCCAACCTCTATCATCTCGATATCGAAGTGATCTTTCAAATCGATCTGTATGTCGGCAGGTAACCTTATGAAACCATCTATATCAGACTGTATTCTCCTATCAATACTGATCAATTCTAATCTATTATATGCAACTGAATAGAAATAATTAATATTGAAATGCGCCCCTAACACGAGTTCCTCGATCGACATTTTATCTATATCTTCCTTTCTCACGACACCTGCGTTGGCTAGCTTATTGAATCTCCTGTAAAAATCATCTCTATCCACCGCTATGAAAAACCCCCTTTCAACACGTTTAATGGCATGCGGTATCTTAACAATCACTGGTCTATCTATCTCATCGGGGTTTCCGAATGTCCTGGGCCTTTTAATACCAGCCAAGTCCAGTATTCTATAGTAGTTTTTCTCGCCAATTCTCTCCTCATATCTCAACAGGTACCTATTGCCAAAAACAGGAACTGTGAAATGTCTCTCAATGTTCTCATATCCCACATAGACAGCAAAACTCCTATTGGGTATAAAGATCGTGTTTTTCTCTATCAATTTCCCTATGATCTCCGGTTTGACCACATCAACGAATTTCTCGAGGATTAGTACCTCGTCTATAAGCCCTGGAAACAGTGCTGTGTATGTTTTCTCACGCCCTTTCTGGCAAACCGCTATTGTTTTAAAGCCTTCATCACGGGCTCCATCAAACACATCCAAAGCCGAATGACTAGCTATGCATGATATGGTTATTTTGTCCTTGCTATATGAGTTTAGGACACTTGTTACATCTATTTTAGAGCTCGACAACTCTATTACCTGCCCAATCTATATGTAACCTTACGATTCCCTGACCGGGTTTAACATGGCCAAGTATATATGGGTGAAAACCATGTCTATGAATCATGGACACGAGTTCATCCACACGGGATTTATGCGTGGTTAGGACGAGACCTATGCCCATGTTGAAAACCCTGTAAGCCTCGTCGAGCGGAATATCCCCTTTTTCCATTAATAACCTGAATATGGGCGTAGGTGGGGGTGGTCTCAGCTCCATGTCAAGTGATTCACCTAATACTCTTTTCAACTTACTCCACCCGCCACCGGTTATATGGGCAATGGAGTTCACGATGCCGTTTTCCACTGCCTCTAACGCTAGGTTATAGTATATTGCCGTTGGCTTACTTAATTCGTCCCCGATATTTATTCCATCGATTTCCTTGTTGTAATCACCTATCACTTCTTCCACGATCTTCCTGGCCAGGCTATAGCCATTTGCATGTAAACCGTAGCTATTCACCCCTATCACCACATCATAGCCCTGTGCCTTATTTTGAAACGGCTTTCTTCTAATTGCCAGGACTATGCATACAACATCTAGGCCCTTCACTACACCAGGCATTATGGCCGTCTCGCCAGATATTATCGGGGCCTTAACGTGGATCGACGCGTCCTCGATACCCTTCATGACCTCTGCATACATGTTTATATCTGGTTTTTCCATAGCTATGTAATCAGAGAAAGCAAGCGCTCTGAACCCGTCACAGGCAATATCATTTGCATTCATGACTACACAGTCCCATCCAGCTATTCTTAGTTTACCGGTCTTCAATAAGACCAAAGTCTTTGTCCCAACACCATCTACATGTATCCCTATATCCCCTATTTCGCCTCGGATGAACTGAACATATCCCCCTATATTGCCTATTTCCACACCTATATGCGAACTCGTTTTCTCCACGATCTTTCTCGCTATCATGTGCATTTGCCTATGTATATCGAGGTCAACCCCTGCATCACGATATCTCATATTATCACCTCGAACATGCAATAACTCCTTGATATTTCAATGGAATTGGATAAAGACAGGAGAAACACGCGTGACAAACCCTGGGCAATCCAACAGCTTTCAACAAGTTCTCTAGGGTATTATAAGCTAAGCTATCAGCATTGATTAGTTTTTTCACATCCTCAATATTATTTGAAAACGCGAGTTCCCGTTTCGAGTGCACATCTATCCCCATGTAACATGGGCATTTAAACGGGGGAGATGCTATCCTCACATGCACCTCTAACGCGCCCCCGGATTTGATAAGGCTAACTATTTGCCTCATCGTAGTCCCTCTTACAATTGAATCATCTATTAATATGACTCTTTGTCCTTCAATAGCTGTCTTTATGGCATTGTACTTGAGACTTGATATCAGTCCACGCATATTGGGCGGTGTTATAAACCCTCTGCCTACATATCTGTTCACGAAAAGGCCCTCTACATATGGAATCCCGGTTTTACTGCTATATCCAAGAGCTATTATCCTACCCCCTTCTGGCACCGGGATCACTACATCTCCGTCCACTGGTTCAACCGTGGCCAATAATTCACCCATTTTGAAACGAGCATCATATACACTTATGTTGTTGAACACCGTGTCAGGCCTACTGAAGTATACATATTCAAACACACATGGGGATGGATCTATGTTCCCACGTGCCCTTGTCCTCTCAACACCGTGTCCATCGTAGGATATTATCTCTCCATAACCAACTTCTCTCCATGACTGAAGCCCCATTACCTCCAGTGCCGGGTTCTCGGAGGCGACGTAAAAGCCATTATGTATTGCGTAAGCCAATGGATGAAAACCGTGTAAATCCCTGGTAACGACTATTCTTGGTTCATTGGTTAATACAACCAGGCTATAGGCACCGTTCACAAAACTGGGTAAATCCCTTAACGCCTCTATAACGTCATATCCATTATTTATTACAAGTTTCAACAACAATCCAGCCAGGACAGTTGAGTCATTATCGAATACACATGGATATACTTTTTTCAAATCTATTTCTTTCCTAATATACTCAAGTATCTCTACGTAGTTGGCTATTGTGCCGTTGAACGCCATTGCTATCTTGATTTTATCAGTCGATATTACGACTGGCTGAACCGGTGTACTGTAATCACCGGTCGTGGAATATCTGGCATGAGCTATCCCGGCTATGGCCTTGGCTGGGCTTTTAACATACTTATCAATACTCCATATAAAGCCGTATAGATGAAACCGTGTCTTGATGACTTTCAATCTCAGCTCATTACCCACGATGGCGAATCCATAGCCTTCTTGGCCCCGATGCTGTAGATTTATCAACATCTTGATCATTGTCTCGAAAATCTCTTTGAGGCCTCCCGGTTTGAAAACACCTACTATGCCACACATGCTCTACACGCTTTCAAGGGTTTCCGAGAGGCGTTTCTCATAGATGTTTACCAATTCCCAGAGGTCTATCGTTATCAATTCCACGTCTTTCTTGGTGAAGACGACAACTGGCTTATCTATCGTCTCGCCGATAACCCCTATTATAACCCCGTGTTTTTCAGCTATTTGTTTAACTAATCCAACACTATTAGCTGGGATCTCGATTATATAGCGTGCCTGTGTCTCAGAGAATAATAGCTCATCCAACCTGTCACATGCTTTATGAGGTATTAATGCCGTGTCGACTTTAAACCCTATTCTACCGAGAACGCTCATCTCAATAAGGGCTGTTGCTATTCCGCCAAGTCCAATATCGTGCACAGAGTAAGCTAGATCTCTTTCTACGAGCTCATGGATGAAACCACTTGTTTTCAGTTCCGAGACAGGTCTAGGCCTGGGTATTTCACCTCCCTCGATACCGTGCACTGTATACAGGTATTCAGATCCGCCAAGTTCCGGGTACGTGATTCCCGCTATCAGTATCAATGAACCTGGTTGCTTGAAATCAAAGGTCTTAGCCCTGGAGACGTCATCCACTCGTCCAATTCCAATTATGGTTGTCGTGGGCCTTACTTGGACCCCCCTATGATCCTCATTGTAAAAGCTGACTTTTCCCCCTATCACTGGCAAACCTAGCTCGCTAGCCATCCATGCAACGCCCTTTAACATCATCTCGAAATACCAGTAATGCCACGGTTTCTCTGGGTTACCGGCATTTAATTCATCTACAATTGCGAGAGGCGTTGACCCCACAGCCACGAGGTTTCTAAAACACTCTGCTACGACATTCGCTGCCCCATTAAATGGATCTATACTGGTGTATCTCGGGTTTCCATCTCCCTTGATCGCTATACCTCTTTTATCGCTTAGATCGCCTGGATTTATTCTCAACACAGCTGCGTCTCCATAGCCCGGTTTAATGATTGTTCTAACACCCACCTCATGATCATATTGTTCAAAAATCCATTTTCTCGATACTATGTTAAACGAGGAGAAGACTTTTAACACAGCCTCCTTCAGATCTACCTCTCGTAACTTATATATTGGTTTAAGCCCTTTGAGGGCGTCTAATGGGGGCTCCGAATCCCTTCTAATACTCCGTGGCTTGGCGAGTTCTTTAACGGGCACATCTGCCACTTTAACACCTTTGTAATAGACCTTTAGGCGATTTGTAGAATCAGTAACGCCTATCAAAGAGTATTGTAAACCATACTTCTCAAGTACCTTGATCACTTCTTCTAATTTATCTCTTCCAAGTATTAACAACATTCTCTCCTGGCTCTCAGAGACCAGTATTTCCAATGGCGTTAGATTCATCCTAAGATGTAAATTACTCAATTCTATTTCACCACCAAGGTTAAACTCCGCCAATGTCTCGCTGATTGCCGTGGTTAATCCACCGCCTCCAAGGTCCTTGATGTATTTGACTAGTCTTTTCCTAGCCAACTCTAACACAGCGTTTATCAATAACTTCTCGGTCAACGGGTCTCCTACCTGTACAGCGCCAATCTCTTGATCTACATCATCGCTCAGGGCCTTGGACGCGAAACTACTACCAAGTAGTCCATCCCTGCCTGTCGGGTTGCCGATTATTACGATCAAATCACCTGGCTTGGCGTCTCCGATGATTATCGCGTCTGACTCAACTATACCAACACATCCAACGTTGACCAACGGCTGTCTATTGAATGAACTATCGAACCATGTATCGCCGGCGACTGTGGGAACACCAATTCTATTTCCATAATCACTTATGCCCTTGACAATGCCCTTGATTAGCCAATTTGCATGGGGATCCCTCGGATCCCCCATATATAGCAAATCTAATAGTGCTATTGGCTTAGCCCCGAGTGTTAATACATCCCTGACAACACCGCCTATACCTGTGGCAGCCCCATTATAAGGGTCTACCGCTGATGGGTGATTATGGCTCTCTATTTTGAGGACCACTGAAATTCCAGGAAACACTTCAATTGCAGATGCATCTCTGCCAGGCCCTATTACAACGTGTTTACCCTCTGAGCTGAATAATCTCAACAATGATCGACTGCTCTTATATGAACAATGCTCACTCCATTGGGCCTCGAACATTGCTAGTTCTTCCTGGGTTGGCTCCCTTCCAAGTATAGCCCTGATCTCATCTATTTCCTCGCGGGATAGAGGCATTACCAGCCCCTTTTGAGAGAGTCTTCAAGGCTTTTGAAAATCAAATAACCATTTCCAATAAAACCCCGTGGAGATAAGTTCTTATTCGCCGATCTTTCAGGATGTGGCATTAGACCGAACACCAGGCCGTTTTCATTGCCCACACCAGCAATGTCATATAGGCTTCCATTGGGATTGTAACCAGGTAGGTAGTATAGAACTGGCGATGTTGTCTTAATTTTATCGTATTCCTCGCGTGGAATATAGTAACGGCCCTCAGCGTGCGCAACTGGCATGTTTATCTCATCATTATCTCTCAATAACTTGAGCCAAGGCCCCTTGGGATTAGATATGCGCGTTTTAACCCATTTACAGGTAAATCTGCCGTGTTCGTTGTATATTAATGCCCCAGGCAGTAAACCTGCCTCCACCAGTATTTGAAATCCATTACAAATACCCAACACTGGTGTACCTTTTTCGATGTCTTCTTTTACATATTCCATTGTCATAGTTCTAGCAGCAATCGCGCCAGCTCTTAGCCAATCACCATAACTAAAACCACCAGGTATCACCACGGCGTCGTATATTCCTGGTTTAAACTCCGTGTACCACACAATCTCCGCTTCCAGGCTAGTTGTCTCCTTAAATGCCACTACCACGTCTTCGTCACAATTTGTCCCAGGGAAACTAATCACCGCCACCCTTGCCATACTCGAATACCTCGAGGCTGTGCACAATTGGGTTATAGATCCTTAGTTTCTCGCACATCTCTTTCACAATTCTCTCCGCTTCTTCAAAACTATCGGCCTCAACATCTAGTAGGAAGAACTTACCTGTTTCCACTTTTTTAATCATGTTATATCCTTTCTTGAGTACGAGGTCTTTGTATATTACCTCGCTCTCCGGATCTCTGAGACCTTTCTTGTACTTAACCACCACGCCTACCTTGTAAATCCCCATATCAATCACCAGGACAAAGTGTGCCTAGGTAGCTATGAGCTAGGCGGGCTTTTTCAAGGGCTTCCTTTACATTATTACCCCTTGCCAGGATCACTGCCATTCGTCGATCTCTATAAGTATATGGTTTTCCAAATACCCTTATGTCCACGCCGGGAATCGACAGCGCCTTTGAAACACCGCTCAGGCTACAATCCCATGCATTGTCTTCATCGACATAGTAGGCTATGCTTGCACCAGGTGATATGATCTTGGGCCTTGGCACAGGTAACCCCACTGCAGCCCTCACATGTATAGCGAACTCGCTCAATTCCTGTGTAACCATAGTCACCATGCCGGTGTCATGTGGCCTGGGCGCGACTTCGCTGAACAACACTCTCCCGTCTGTTGTCAAGAACACTTCGACCCCAAATATGCCAAGGCCCCCTAAGCCGTTCGCCACCTTAATGCCTATTTCTCTTGCCTTCTCTAATACATTGGTCGGCTTATCTGATGGTTGCCATGACTCTATGTAATGATATTTCCCATATCTCCAGTGCTCTACGGGCTCGCAAGTTTCTGTGATCACTTTTCCATCTGGGCCAAGATACCTATATGTCAACACTGTGAACTCTGTTTCAAGGGGTACGAATTCTTCGATAATAACTCTTTTGCTCTTACCTCTTGCATGTGATATCGCATAATTATATGCACTGATTATTTTCTCTCTATTAAATTCCATGACCTTGACATGGCCATGTCCACTACTACTCATCTCCGGCTTTATTATACATGGGTATCCAACTTTCTCGCATCCTTCAATTGCCTCTTCATGGTTCTCGGCGAAGTAATACCTAGTGGTGGGTAAGCCTAGTTTCTCGGCGGCAAATTTCCTCAATTCGATCCTATTCATAGCTATTTTGACAGCCATGGCGTTTGGCACTATGTGATAGCCCTCTTTCTCGAGGTCTATTAACGCGTCGGCGGCTATGGCTTCTATCTCCGGTATTATCACATCGGGATTTTCGCGTCTGACAAGGGTTTTCACAGCATTCTCGTTCAACATGTCTACGACATATCTACGGCTAGATACATGCATTGCTGGTGCCATGTCATACCTATCCACTGCTATTACTTCAAATCCTAATCTAATGGCCTCTATAGCGACCTCTTTACCGAGTTCGCCGCTACCCAATAGCAATACTTTTAATGGCTTGGAGAGAGTAGTTAAAGGGATCTTGTCACGTGGATTCATTTAACCCACCCAAGAGAACTATAAGGGGATTTGAAAACAGCCCTTTGGATGGGATCCACACATAGTACTCGCCTAAAAGGCCCTTTGAGGCCCTATACTTATATATCCTTCTAACTCTCTCAGCTAAGCTGATCCTTTCACGCAATAACTCATGTGAGCCTATATCACTCCTATGGAAAAGAGGCCATTCATCTAGCGATCTAACGTACGAAACGGCTTTCTCTGCTTTTTCATATGCACTTGGATAACCGTCGTCGACACACACGATCTCCACTGAACGCGAACCCTTTGTTACGATGCCGTTATCCCCTAGTTCTACACTGCCATATACTACATCGCACCCTAGATCCATTATACGGGCCTCATCCACTTGAAGTGGGTGACCTGTTGCCTCCTTTCTATGAGAAGGATAGCCTAGAGGCGCCACGACCTTCACTATTGATACTTTTTCCTCGTTTATTACGAGCTTGTAGCCAGCTAATCTTCTATTAGCGGCGCGATCCAGTAATTCCAAGAAATCGCTCTCGACCAAGGGAAGTATTGCAGTGATCTCTGGGTCTCCAAACCTACTGTAGAATTCTATTATTGTTGGCCCCCAGAACCACGTCAACATCATTTGACCAGCTAGAACGCCTGTGTATCGTTCTCTCATTTCCTCGGATAATTTCCTAATTATATCCGAGACTATCTCAACGCTCCTATCGTACTCCTCGATAGTCAGGAAAGGTGGTGTTTTGCCTGGGCCGGCTATACACCCCATTCCACCCGTCTCTGGGCCTATATCCCACTCGAAAGCATGCGGATGATCCTGTATAACGGGTAATGAAACGAAATTATAGCCATCTGTGATCACGTGGACGGTATATTCAACCCCTTCAACCCTTTGCTCCACAAGTATCTTGTATTCAATGTCATCGTAATGTTTCATCTCGTTTAATACATCAAGGGCGGCTGCTTGCTTGATCTTTGATTTCTCGGATGATAGATATGCTCTCGTATCCCTCAATACCCTGACACCTTTTCCTCCAACTTGTCTAGCTGGCTTAACCACTACATCGCCAGCATATTTCATGAACTCCTCTGCCTCACTAAAGTCCCTAAATGCCTGGAAAAACAATCTACCTGGTATTTTATGTTTCCACATAAAACTCCTTGCAAACACCTTGCTCTGCTCTATAATTGAGAGTTTCTTGGAAGCCCCAAAAACTGTGAAACCGCTCTCTCTTAGGGCGTCTGTGACACCCGCGAACTGTGGTTCCTCCGGCCCTATCACCACAAGGTCAGGCGATATCTTCTCTGCTATTTTGACAATTTGATCTGGACTAAGCGTATTAGCCACATATAACCTACCCCCTGTTCTCTCCGATTCGCGTTTTAACCCTGGATTAACATAATCAGCGATTGAATACAGCTTAGCACCGATGGTGCTTTTCAAAACGAACTTGGCTAAGACGTGTTCCCGAGCTCCCGAGCCGATTATCAACACTTTCATGCATATCACCCGAAGAATCGTCTCCCAAAACACCTCCCACATAGGCGTATATTACAAGCCCTAGCTACGTGGTCTAAGCTATCCTCGCTTAGCCATGTCAAGCTATCCACCTCCAGGTACTTGACTATCGCGTCCTCGCTAAGATTTGAAGCTATTAACAATTTCTCATCTATATACATGTAACCATACGGACAACTTCTTGTCAACCGAGGACTGGCTATTAAAAGGTGTATTTCCTCGACCCCTACCTTATTGCGTAGTATTTGAGAAATGGTCTTAATAGTGGTGCCCGTGACCATGCTGTCATCAACAAGCGCTATTCTCTTACCCTCTAATACCTTTCTAATAGGGTTCATTTTCAAGTGTATAGCTATTAATCTCTCTGTCCCAGTTCTCTTAAGCATAGACCTATATCTACCAGGTGTTGGATGAAAGCCCAGTTCAAACGGCTTACGGAGTTCGCGCGCTAATCCAATTGCATATGGATATGCTGTCTCTGGGACCCCAACAACAATATCGATCTCGTTGTTAAAGCCCCTAGCCAGTTCTCGGCCTAACTCTTTCCTAAACTCGTATACATGTATATTGTAATCTATAATGGAGTCGTGCCTAGCCAGGTATAGTGGTTCAAAAACACATAGCGAGCCATTATCCATGTTCGATTCAAACACCTTGAACAACGACTTAGCAATGTAGAGCATTTCACCCGGCTTAACGTGTCTCCTTATATCACTATCCAATATGTCTACTAGCGAAGACTCCGATGAAACTATTGCAAGGTCGAATCCATACCCTCCTATAACCAGTGGCGAAATACCGAGATTACTCCTCATCGACAATATCTCTCCTCTACTCGTTAAAGCAATGAACGACGGTATATCTAGATCCATGCTATTCGTCAAATCTCTTACTACACGTCCAGCTTCGTTGACTATATTAGTTGATCTCTCCAATAACTTATTTAATAATAACTCCAGGTCATCTGTGAACCTATCATATATTGCTACAAGTCTAATTCCGTTTCTCTCGATCTCCAGCCAATGCTTTGATGGCTCATCTGATGATGTAAATGCCACAACGGGCTTTGAAATACCCTGTGAGATCCCCTCTCCCTCATATTCCATGCATAATGGCCTATTATCCACGAGTGTACAGTAGACCTTGTTATCGCCTCCCCTATGCTGTAGTCCTAAGAAAGCATAGTGTAAATATGGCCTGAGATCCCAGCCCTCTTCAAAAGGCATTATGGCTACCATGCCTATAGGCATATGTAATACCTCAGTAGTCTTCAACCCCCTCGATGGATACCCCTAATCGCTTGCCTAACTCTATATATCTCTTGATCAATAGTTGTACGTTCTTGGTTTTCCTAAAGATCTCTTTATCCAAGTGCTCCCCTTTCTCATCCAGAGCCCTGAAAGTATCCCCTGTAATCTCGTCTCCGACCACGATCTCGCCGTTCTCGTCAAAGCCGAACTCTAATTTGAGGTCAATGAGCTTAATGCCCTTTTTCTCCATGTCATTTGTCATTATGCTGTTTATTTTAAGGGAAAGGTCTTCTATTAATCTCAGTTGTCTTTCAGTCACAACACCTGCATATATTACATCCTCGCGTAGGACAAGGGGATCATGTAATTCATCGCTCTTGTAGTGATATTCTATTATGGGCGGTTTAAGCGGCTGTAATGCTTTAAACAAAGGCATTCTTTTCAATTGCGAACCATATGCGTAATTCCTAATGACCACTTCAAGCGGGATCATTTTAAGTTTCTTAACCACCATAGTATCAGAGTTATCGTAGCTTATCATATGTGTTCTTACTCCATTATTCTCTAGTAACTTGAAGAAATAAGCACTGATCCTGGCATTCAATAATCCTTTACCTTTCGCAATCATCCTGATAGCTCCATCAGCCGCTGTAACATCATCTTCGAATTTCATAATCAACGCATTCGGTATTGTAGGATGTTGATAAAGGGTTTTGCTTTTCCCTCTATATATTAAGGTAAGCAAGATTCAATACACCTTTCCTACTTCAGGATGTGTAGATGTATATATAGGTATAGATTAAAAACTTTCGTTACATTATCAAATAAATAACTCTGTGAACCCACAATATTGGGATTCAGGATCCTTTAATCAATTGATTAATTTTTGTATAATTTATATTGAAAAATTCTTGCTAGATAAAACTCTGTATAAAAAGAGGTTTTATAAACCCAACTATTCTTCAATCCACTTACTTTCAATACAGAGAAAAGCATAACATGAGTCTCTAAATAACTCATCCAGCGAAAATAGTTTGACAAAATTGACGAAGTCCATAAGTCTTTTTATGCAGTGTTTTATTTATAAACTTATCAACACATCACTCGGCATATACATGCTAAAGAACACCTGATATGGCCCTAGCCGCCAAGATGCCAGTAGTAGCTACCACGTTTATCCCTCTTGAAAGCCCTACACCATCCCCGGTCACGAATGTGCCTTCAATGTTTGTTTCCAGTTTGCAGTAGTCTGTCTTTGCCTTCACACCATAATATTATTTTATCTCAGGGACATATAGAAGTGTTTGTGGAGATGCTACACCTGGATATATTCCATCAAGTCTTTCTATGACTTCAAGAAAATTCTGTATAACTCGGTGTGGTAGAAATATGCTTATATCCCCAGGTGTTACATTTTTCAGAGTTGGGGTTATAACATTCCTAGAGGTCCTTTCCCATGTACTTCTCCTGTCTTTTTCTAAATTCCCTAATCTCTGTATAATGGGTTTCCCTATGCCCACTCTTGTCGCTACTCTAGCAATCGATTTAGCCGATTCGAGAACATCCGAGTATGGATCAGTCGACCTTAGAGTGATTAGTAATGCGAAGTTAGTGTTCTTTGATTTGAATACTCAATATGTCTCGCCGTTAACCCCGATCGTACCATCATCACAGTATTCCTTGAGTACTAGCCTTGTGGATTAGTGCAAAAAGTTCTAACCATATCGTCATATACCTTGGTGTACATGACGGTCTTGGGGTGTGATTTATGCTTGTAATATGCTCTGCTACATAACTATAATATTTCAACTCCGGCACCGATGTCCAGGGGCCCTGACTCGATCTCTATGCCTATCGTCATCGTTACCTCCTCAAACCATTTTACCCCCACCACGTCCCGAAGCTATTAATAGCTTTTTAACATAAAATTCGCCCCTAATTGCAATCAACTTAAAACCTCCATGATCTCGCCTTATGTCCTCTACGCTAATTAAAGTGGAGATCTTGGCATTTCTCTCCTCGAGATATCTTGTTATATTGCTTACTATTTGAACCATTACATCTGTCCCTAGAACCATCTGAAACGTGGGTATGTATCTAGTACCGGGCTTTGCAACCAATTTCTCTATGTTTTGGATTTCTTGGGATCTGTCATGATCAGGAACTCTTTGGCACGCTGAATTCGGCGAAGATCTCATCAATGTATTTGATGAGCTCCTCTGCTTTATTCCAATCGTCCAGCAGCTTCTCCAGATGTAGATGCGCCCTATAGGGAGGTATATCAAGTACCTTTCTTTCTTCGAGCCAACACGCACTATTCTCCTCTCACCCACGTCGATGAGCGAGCCCTTCCTAATTAAAATGTTCGAAGCGTTAAAACACACTCACATAAACAATCAAAAATGTAACCAGTTTCCATCCCCGCGTGAACACAGGAACTAATCCAAACGAGCCCCAGCATGCAGAGCCGGAGAACCCGGGTTCAAATCCCGGCGGGCCCGCTTGTCTTACTTACTAGTAACTAAGGTCCGTTAATACACTTGTTGCTTTGATTCCTTGGAAGAGCCTCCTCGTTAATACGGCTTGTGCTTTCTACCTGTAAAAATACTTTGAAAGGATTTATCAACTGTAAAGACTAGTATTTAAACGTCGCTACCTGACATGAACATGCTGGGAAACTTATCCGATATACACTAGTTCTCCAGCGCACGGGTTCACTGATAGAAAATGCAAGTTTCATCTTTCATTTGAAGGCGCTTATTAAGTAGACATTGAATACGCATGTTTTCCTAAAAATTCGAAATTAGTGAAGAAGTTGATTTAGGCCTTGTAAGGTTCATCGTATTATGCGATTTAAGATTGAAGTTTTACAAGCTTTATACTATTGTTCTTCTTTCTATAGTGTAAAATAATGTAGATTAAAACTATCGTAGATGATGATATACTGAATATGGTTAGCTCTCGTATCATTGGTGGGTTCCATGTTACCTTAACCTCACCTTCCTCTTCTGGAACAACTACTATGAATCCTGTTGGTGATCTTAAGAGCTTCGCGTTAGAACTCCAATGAGACGCGTATGCTAACTTAACTAAGTACACTCTATCCTTTCGTACCTCGATATGGAATTCCGGTGGAGATGATTTTATAGAGGCGTCAATTTCTTCTACTTTTATCTCCATAAACTCCTTAATGTAGCTTAAAAGTTTCGAAGATTCGTAAACAATACGCTGAAGGCTATCCATAGTTAAATTCTTATCCCATTTCGCATACGTATAAGGATTACCTGGGTCGTACGGTAGTAACCGTGAACTAAACAAGGGGGTTTCAACAATAGCAAAGAGTTCTGTTTGATTTCTCACATTAAAAGTATCACCAGACATTAGAAGAATTGTTCTATACCCGTTTTTAACGTATTCGTCAGCTTTATCCATTCTAATCGTTATAACACCTGCTATAAGGTCTTTTGGAACCTCTTGCTCTACAGATAAGAACACAAATTTATGACCATCCAGAGCAAAGAGTGTTAACACCCTTGGTAGTTCGGGATCTGTGTCAAATACCACGACCTTTGATGAAATCGCCATCGGAGGTTTTCTGCAATACTCATAGAGAGTAAAGTTGTATCCTCTGTAGTGATAATCAGCTACTTTGACT
Source organism: Desulfurococcaceae archaeon (assembly GCA_038889555.1). Classification (GTDB taxonomy): domain Archaea; phylum Thermoproteota; class Thermoprotei_A; order Sulfolobales; family Desulfurococcaceae; genus UBA285. Next base: position 47,437 of record JAWAHD010000001.1, on the reverse strand, counting down.
AAGTTGATAGAGACTAGGTACATTTCTATATTTAGTGAAGAATTTGGTAATAATTTGTCAACCCATATATCAATGATTATGTCCTTCACGGTTACACGTTCATTCAACTTAGAACGAGGAAGTTGAAAAATGCGTAAGGTATTTCTATTTTCATCAATAGCGCTATACAATGTGACCATTTCCAGCTCTTGATTATCCTCTTGAACAACGACGACTCTCATGATGTTATCTTCAGCGCTCATTAACTTTATTAGAACTCCATTGAATTTTTCTAAAACCAAGTGTTCATTTAGGCTACATTGTAATCTATGGTAATTAAACTCGGTAAGTACGGTGATCTTCAATGAACACTTCCTCGAGATCAGCTCTTCGCTGATCGGAGTAAAGTTTACACCTATATCTAGGTCTGTGAATATGTAATTAGACCTTGTTAACTCCAAGATATTTTCAAGAACTACTGGACTCTTCACTAGGTTCGTTACCCACTCGTAATAGACTGTTAGGTCAAAGAAGGTCGGATCACCCTGATTGTAAGAACCTGTAGATGTTTCGTAATCATACATTGAAGAAAAAACCACCGGGCTATTGGTAAGAATTAAAGGAACACCTACTACAAGAACACGGTTGTTTTTTATCACCTCAGTAAGGCCCGGGAAGGCTTCGTTTATTGTTTTTTCATAGGGAAATATTGTTGATGTGATTATTAAATTGGCTAGCAACGACACTAATAAGATTATTCCCAAAGTCAAGTAACCGAGAAACCTATTCTTTAATACAATCACCTTTCTCATGCTCGGCTCTAAACTGAGTATAAGGAAAGTTGGACAGTTAACGTATAAAAACCTCCACGGTAATACAAGTTTCGCTATTCTGTTTATTGCAGCCATGTTTTGAATGTTAAATGATGCCAAAGCAAGAAACACGAGAGGAAAAATGGTAGAGAGCAATAAAAAGTGTGAAATAACTTGTTTCCCTGAATGATTATCGTTTATTCTGAATAAGCGTATAGCCACATATAAGCACAACGATGCCATTATTAGGCTAACTACATCAATGCTTAAATATTCTGTCTCCAGTAATAGAGAAAATCTACCAGGAGAATACTCGTAAAGTGGAGATGCATCATTGAGTGTTAATAACATTGAAACTACATATGGTAATGATACCAGAAAAGCTATTCCAAGATACGTAAGAATAGCCGTAACAACCTTCATAAGATTCTTACGGAAACCGGTAAAGAACCAAGCTAGCAAAAGTAATGAAATATTTATTGTACCATAGCTATGAGAAAGAACAGATAATCCACCAATAAATCCTGAAGCTAAAAGTAGCTCCTTTCGACGTGTTCTCTCATACTCCAGAAGTATTGAGAAGGACATCAGAGTTAAGCTCCATGAGAGTAGGTATGGGAATGCACCGCTATAGTACAAACTCATTACTGTAGGAAAGGATGCGAGAATCGCCATGGCAATAAGGGTTGTTTCTTTGGCAAAACCTAGTTTACGTGATAACATAGCGGTAGCCAGAAGATACAATACTACGGTGAGAACTCTTCCTATTTTATATGCGAGTACGGGTCCAGATAATAGTGATGGTAAAAATAGAATCACGTAGAATAGTGGAGCATAGGTAAGCATGATCATTCCATTGTACTGTCTAAGACTTAATCCTTTGTTCTTAATAAAGTCTTCCCAAAATGCGTGGGTTCTGTATATATGCGCTCTAGAGTCGCCATCGGGCGGAATGGTATTTAAAGATAAAGCTTCCAGCGGGTTTAACGCGATTACTGCACAAATCATAGCAAAAAAAATGTAATTTAGCAATTCCAGGTGGCGCCTTCCTTTAATCATAGGTCCCGTACCTATTACTCCGTGTTCTACTAATGATTCAATGCCACAAGACTTTGATCTTGTATAAGAAGTACAGTTTATATAACTTCAAATGTGTTCACGAAATCAACTCCCTGCCCGGGTATGTAGAGACATCCGATCTTGCGGATTCGATCGCTGAACGTGGCTAAAATGTAGATGAATTCCAAAAATTATTATTGCACTCACGCTTTACTAATAGTCTTGAAAGCTTACTAACGGGAGTGCCATGAGCCTTAAATCGCTCAACATTTTACTCGTTGCCGGTTATGGTGGTCACTCCGGCTATGTTTACGCTGTAGCGCTAGAGCTCTCCAAGGTTGGATTCAAAAACAATGTTTTTCTTGTAGCTGAGGAGTATTCTTTCCTAGCTGAGAAGTTCAAAGACCTTGGTAGAGTATATTATCATGTTCTACCCCGAAGACCTGGTGAACCAGTGTTAAAGGATCTAGGAAGGTGGATGAAAGCGTTTTATCAGTCATTTCGACTACTATTGAAAGAGAACACTAAAGTTGTGTTTGCTGGAGGTTCTAATTTCTCTGTTCCACCATCCTTGGTAGCCACGGTTCTCAGGAGAGCAAAAGTGTACACTATTGAAGCTATAGAGCACTTTTCTAAGCCTTCGAGAGCCATTAAGTTCCTCGAGTTTTTTGGAGCAAAGGTGTTTCTGCACTGGGAAGAACAACTGGGAATGTTTCCAAGGGGGATTGTAGTTGGTCCAGTTTACGAGCCTCCCGTTTACGAACCCAGGGACGAAGGCTATGTGCTTGTAACGACTGGAACAATTGGGTATAAGGAGTTGTTCGACTCCATTGAGAAACTAAAGCTAAACAACGTTGTCATACAAACAGGAGATGTGGATCCAGAGCCCTACCTCAGGAGAAACCCTTCGTGGAAAGTTTTCAGGTACACTAGTGATATACACAGGTGGATCGCGGGTGCAAGCATCGTTATTACCCAGCAAGGAGTTACCGCTGCAACCGCCAGCTTGGCTTACGGGAAACCGGTCGTAGTGGTGTGGAACCCCAGGGTTGTTCTCGGTGCACCGAAAAATGATGTAAAGATCTACGCTGAGAAGCTAGAAGCAGTTTTCATCGAGAGACCGGGCGTAGAGGAGCTAAAGAGAGCCTTGGAGCTCGCTCATAAACCCACTAGGATTTACCCTAATGCTGCAAGAACAATTGCAAAGATTCTAGTTGAGGAGCTTAAATAGCTAAGTTCATCATCGCCAAATACGAAGTAAGCGCTGCGAATACTACTAATATCGCGCTTCGCGAGGAAGCGAATCCTCCGTCTCTGATTAGAACCACTGGCAGCATCACCATTAGAAAACCTATACTACTGTAAGCTGAAAACGCGTGCTTGTCTAAGGGTGATGCTAGTGGTATTCTCAATAGCATAATGTAGGCTACTACTACAAGAAATATTACTACAAAGGAGTACAGAACGTACTGCTTTGTCTTCTCGCGTACCTGTTTTCTCACCGATGCAATTTCGTCCAAGTAATCAACAGCGTGGACAAGGTGTTTACCTTCAGCTGAGCTGTAAAGCATAGTTGCAAGCGAGAAGAGAAGTACCTTGAAGGCTAGTTTTGGAAGCTTAATCATCTTTAAAACTTTCTTTGGGTTAACGCCCAGCATTAAACTAAACCAGAGTAACCTGTACCGAGCCGAGCTAGAGGAACCTAGGGACTCCAGCAATGCTGTACTCACTGGTCTACCCATTAACACCTGCGAGTAAGTATCGTAGATTACGCGGAACGATTCCTGCTCGAGAATATTGTTCACAGCAACGTGTTTTCTCGTAGTCGCGTGTAGAACAAGTAATATTGCAGGTAGTAGGAACATCGCCTCGAAAGACATGGCTAGAGCAACTCCTAACGTTGAAAAGAGAATATCGCTGAACACTACGTAGCCAGGGATTGTGTAATGGAGCTTTACGCATAGTCTATACGCGAAGAAATACCCAGTCATGCCCAGCGCATAGATTACGAGTAGTCCAAGAAGCGGGAGCAAACCCCATATGGGTAGCACCATGAGGAACATCAGCACTAGAACCCCAACTAGATACGCTTCGTAGAACGTATCTAGTGCTCTCTGATGCTCATTAACCTTTGTCCTAAACCTAGCAAACTCCTGCTTAAGCACAGATTCAACGAAGTACTTCGTATTACCACTAGTAACTAACACGGTACTGTAATCTCTCAGAAATTTAGAGAGCTCTGAAGAAGGTACAGATTCAGCAATCTTTCTCAAAGCCAGGTGAGGTGCACCTAGAGAACTCTCTAGTACAGTATACTGGTTCGAGAGAGCGCTATAGCACTCACCGAGCTCGATATCACCTCTTCTAATGCTCTCGAATAAGTGATAGATCTTTAAACCACTAGACTCGAAGCTTGCTAGTTGCACTAGAAAGTCGAGGAACATGTCATCGTAGCATTTATGTAGAAATCTCCTCTTACCGAGTACTCTTAGCAACAAGCTATTCAACCTCCACGTGTCTTCCCGCGTAAAACTCGAAGAGCCTACGTGCCAGTGCTTCTGGCGCGAAAACACCCTCGGAGACTAGTTTTTCTAGGAAGATCGCTCTACGAGCAAGTTCCTGGTACAGTTCTTCACTATTGTAGATCTTAGCGAGCCTGACAGACCTCTGAGCAATATTCTCTAAGCTACATGGTACAAAGGAACTGCATATTTCTACCAGTTCTACGTCGCTGTTTACTTCTGTAATACTTACCACTTTTCTTGTTTTACCAACAAGTTCTGTCAGCACAATCGTCCATATGTTACCCAGAAGGTTCTTTGGAATTGATATTGGAGATGCCATGAGTCTTTCAAGAACAGACTGTGCACCATCAGCATGTATGGTATTCAGCACACCGTGTCCTAATCTCGAAGCTTGAACCAATAACCTCGCTTCAACTCCTCTAACTTCACCAATAACTATATAGTCTGCTCTTCTACGAAGAGCGAATTTGAGAAGCGCGAAAGCATCCACTTGAGGTAATCTCGAAAAAACCTCGTGGTTTTCAACGAAAGAGTCCCATAGTTCGCTTTGAACGTAGACTTCAGGGGAGTCTTCTATTGTGATGATCTTCTTGTTCCTTGGTATAAGGCTCAGTAATGCTTGAAGCAAGGTGGTTTTCCCAGAGCCAACATGGCCTGCGATTACGATCCAACCCTTGTTCTCTATCACAAGCCAAAGGTATGCTGCAACCGCAGACGAAATTGTTCCCTCGTTTATCAGTTTTGTAATGGTGTGAGTCGCTCCACTTTTCTTCCTTAGTACTATGCTACTACCAAGCTGAGCTATGCTTCCACTGTAAACCAAACTAGCTCTCAAAACACCCTCTAGTGATCCCTCGACGAGTGGTTGAACAAGTGATATGTGTTTTCCAGCTCTTCTAGATAGAGCGAGAACCAGCTGATCTACTAGCTCTGGTTTAACTACTATGTTAGTCTTCAACCAGCCAATCCAAGAAAAAGAATTGTGAACAACATAAATTCTGCCAGAAGACTTACTCAAATGAATATCCTCGACATGAGGGTCTAAAACAAGAGGTGTGAGAGGACCAAGACCGCTTGTTACTTTGAAGTACACGTAGTCGGTGGGTTTGAGCTCTTTCTTCTCGAGCATAGTTTTTATGCTAGAAATAACCTGTTCGTCGGAGAAAACTCTACTGGAGAGTTCTCGTGTAACCTGAGCTAAAACCTCCTTGTCGTACATCGGCTCCTTAACAACGTAAAAAACTTCATTACCGTGTTCTCCAACAGAGATTTCAACAACGTTATGCAAACTGTAGGTATATAGGATGCTGTCCAGGCTTACGTTCTCAATAATGTAACCTTTGAGCTGGTTCTCGAGCAACATATTCAAAATGTTCGAGGTTGTGGGATCAATGTTCTTCCTTGCATAAGGAATGGATAAGCTAAATTTAAAAGAAGAAAAAGGAGACCTAAAAGAAAACCTTTTGGAGATCTTCATTGATTACACCTGTGTTTATCAGCCAAATACCCTTACCGTGTATGGATCCGTTCGCTTGTCTCTATCGTACCGCACAATAACGTAGAGAGGGGCCTCTGTGAGATCGACGTTTATTTCTATGGTTCTTTCTCCACCTGCTGGGATATCATATGTTTGATTACTAGCTGAAATGCTTCTGTTTGCTAATATGACTTCAACTCCTGTCACAGTTGTTGGAGTTAAACCTACGTTCCTTACTGTAACGCAGAGTTTGTTCAGCGATTTAACGTAGTACGCGTTCGTAATTACAATATCCGCTGAGTTAGTGAACACTGTTAAGTACCTGGTAATGTACGAGTAGAGGAGTACGCCGCCAGCTATTGTTAACGCTAGTAAGATACCCGTTGCAACTATTCCCGAAACCCCCTTCATGGACGAATCCCAATAAAGTATAGGTGTTTTTGAAGCGGGTTCACGGGTAAAAGTTATAAGGTGTACTAGGTAGAGTTAACCGATAGTATTCTTGTTGCTTATAACCTAACTGTGAAGATAGTTTATTCAGTATGGTGTTTATATGAGCGATTTAACTGAGACATATAAAGCAATAAGCCCAGCCGAGTTCTTCTACAAGTACAGAGAGATCGCCGGCTTTTCAAATCCGGCTAGAGCTATGTATCAAACGATAAGAGAACTTGTTGAAAACGCTCTCGATGCTACAGATGCTCACGGTATTCTCCCCGATGTCAGAATCAATATCACCAGGGTTGACGAATCCCATGACTTCTACAGAATAACCGTTGAAGACAATGGTATTGGTATTCCACCAAATGTTGTACCCAACGCCTTTGGTAGAGTACTGTTCGGTAGTAAATATGTTATGAGGCAAACGCGCGGGATGTTTGGTTTAGGCATTAAAATGGTGGTTCTCTACGCTCAGATGACCACTGGGCAGCCAGTAGAGGTGATAACCAGTAAGAGGGACTTTAGACGAACTTACTACTTTAAACTAAAAATAGATATAGGCAAGAACGAGCCCGTTGTGCTCGAAGCCTGTAGCTGGAGAAAAACAAAGAAATGGCACGGAACCATCGTTTCTGTAACCATCGAGGGAGATTGGAATAGGGCTAAGCTGAGAATTTTAGAGTACGTACAAAGAACAGCTATAGCATTACCCTACGTCAGCATGGTTCTTGTAACTCCAGAAGATGAAACACTGTACTATCCGAGAACGATAAATAAGGTTCCAAGACCACCTATTGAAACAAAGCCTCATCCCCTGGGTATAGACCTCGAACTCTTGGCTAGCATAATGAGATCAGGCTACTCAACCGTACATGAAGCCTTGATCAACGGATTGCAGGGCGTAGGTAAAATCACCGCGAGCCGATTAGTAGAACTGAGTGGCTTGGATCCCAGCAAAAAGCCAGAAGAGCTAAGTCAGGAAGAACTATTGAAACTACTTAATGTTATTAAATCCTATAACAAGTATAAACCTCCTTCACCAAAGGCGCTATCACCACTCGGGGAAGAAGTGATAAAAACAGGATTAAAGATTTTCTTCGACGCTGAGTTTGCGGAGGCTGTTACCCGTAAACCCAGCTCGTATGGTGGACACCCATTCATAGTTGAAGCTGGAATAGCCTATGGAGGTGGAGTACCGATTAGCGAAGAGTACCCTCTAATACTAAGGTACGCTAACAAAATACCTTTGCTCTACGACGAGGGATCTGACGTAATCACGCAGGTAGCTAAAGACGAAGTCGACTGGCAAAACTACCTGGTAACGTTCCCAGCTCCTGTTGTACTCATGGTTCACGTATGCAGTACCAAAGTTCCGTTCAAAGGTGTAGGTAAAGAGAGTATCGCTGATATACCCGAGCTACATAGAGAGATAAGAACCGCTATACAGGAAGTCGCGAGAAAGTTAAGGTTGTACTTGGCTAAAAAGCTCAGAGAAGAGGAAGCAAAGAAGAGGGTGGAGATGATAGCAAAGTACATTCCGGAGGTAGCTAGAAGCCTTACAGTTATACTAGGTCAAGGTAGTAGCAATCCACACATCAACGTCGAGCTCAGAAATAAGCTTGTCGAAAACCTAGTAGAAATCATCTCGAAGAAAACAGGTATTTCGCGAGACCTCATACTCTGGGTTGTAAAGTCTGTTGAAATTGAAACGTAGGGTGAACGGATGGTATCAGGAATTGATGTCAAAGCTAGAGAAAAGGCTAAGGAGCTCATAAGAGCGTCGTTTAAAAAACTAGCTGATCAAGTAGTCGAAGGAGGTAAACCAATTCTGGTAATACCCAAAAGAACGCTTTCAAACACGATATACGACTACAGGAACAAGATTTTACTACTCGGCCCCGATACACAGAGAAGAAGTATTTTAAACGTTAATGAAGCAAAGAAGTTCATGCAGACTGTTCTAATGGCCTCCATTATATACGAAGCTCTCACGAACAACGAGTATCCAACAATACGTGATCTTTACTACAGAGGTAAGCACACTATAAGCTACACAACGATCGATGGAAAGAGATCTCACGAGAACACGTGGGATGAACAAAACGAGTCTGATAGCGTCATAAGAGACCTGGAAGTGTACTTGAACGTACTTAGAGAAGACTTGCTGATACTGAGCAAGGAGAAAGGGAAGGTTGTTGGAAACCTTATCATTAAGAGTGGCGATGATACCATAGACCTCAGCAAAATGGGCCATGGAGCGTACGCCATTGAACCTACCCCGGACTTAATAGATTTTGTAGACATTGACGCTGAGTACGTTCTTGTCGTTGAGAAGGACGCTGTTTTTCAACAGTTACACAGGTATGGATTCTGGAGAAAGCATAAAGCCATACTTGTAACTAGTGCAGGTCAACCTGATAGAGCAACTAGAAGATTTGTGAGAAGACTGAACGAAGAGTTCAAGTTACCAGTATATATTCTAACGGATAGCGACCCTTACGGATTCTACATATACAGTGTATTCAAAGTGGGAAGTATTACACTTTCATACGAAAGCGAAAGACTCGCTGTGCCTAGTGCAAAGTTCATAGGAGTGGCCATGACAGACATCTTCGGCGATGAAGTCTTTAGAAAACTAGCAAGCGATCATCGCGTAAAGAACGCCCTAGAGGAAATCGCACCCGGCATACTTAACCTTCCACGGAAGAAACCATACCTAAGCGAATCCGAGAGAAGAAACTTCATTATCAGAGCAAAAACTAAAGATGTAGAAAGAGCTGTTGAACTTGCTGGTTACAAGATAGCTGATCTTTGTATAGAAAGCTCCGAGGTAAAAACGAAGATCAAGAAAAAAGAAGGTATTAGTGGTTATCCATGGTTTTCAACACCAACGTGGATCAGAGAGCTTTGCGTGTTCTTTAATACTCTGAGCAAGGTGGAGATAGAAGCATTAGCTGGTAAAGGTTTAAAGTTCCTTGCCGATGAATACATACCCCACAAGATCAGCACAGGAGATTATATAGAGTAATCCTCAGCTGAGACAGGTTTCTTCATGTTTCCGTAAATGGGGATTCATCATCCGGGCTCTCGGGACCTTGGTATACGTGTTATTACTCTTCCTTATATTCAACTATATCGTGAAAGGTGTTCTTAGCACAGTATGGACAATAGTGGTACAGCTTGGTGAATTCCCTATCGAGCGGAAAGCTGACGAGTAGTCTCCACTCTCTTTTACACTCTCTGCACTTTAAAACCCAGTAACCCATTCAATCACCAATTTGAGTACCTTTGCTTGCTTCATTGATGCTAATTAGGTTTTTGCTGATCAGAAGTTTAAGTGTTTTTCTCAGTATTCCTCTTACTATGTAACGTTTATTTAAGTTTTTCAAAATCCTTAGCGCTGTTCTCCTAATGCTATTTGTTCTTGTCAAATACAGCAGAACTTCTCTCTCAAAAGGGGTAAGCTCGTTTTGCAAGTATCTTAAGGCTATTCGAGCTATGTCTGCAGGCTTCAAACCTAAGTAGGGGTCTTCTGGTTCTAACTGATCGAGTCTCTGAACAACCTCGAACTCAATAACTGTAACATAATCATCGTCCTTGAGTCCTCTATACACTCGCTTCAGCTCTCTGATCAGGTAATCGGCTCTATCGTAGCCTTCCAACTTTGCTTCGTAGTCACCTAGTTCTTTGAGCTTCTTGTAGTACACCCTAGTAATCTTCACCTTAGCAACAGGTTTACCCCCGGCGTGAACTATTAGCTCATCGTACTTTGGTTTTACTAATCCTCTCCTTATAGTTGCTCTTTTCTCACCTCTCAGCAGTTTATCTGCGTAAATTCCTCTCAGCATTATGTGTCTTCCAAGGAACTTCATTCTAGTCTTTCTACTACCTGGGTCCTCCATCGTGTTGGTCGGCATTTCTAAAACCTGGTGACTTTGAAGTGAACTTTGCCTCTAAAATGACGGTCTTCTGCTGAGGTACATAGGTACAGTCTGTTCTACCTGTACGTAGTCTTTTACTTCTGAGTATATGTACTCAACTAGCTCTTCTACCTTCATTAAGTGCTGGTCATTAGTTCTCCGCACTTTAACGTTAATTGTTTGAGTCTCTAATTCTCTCTTGCCTACTACAACAATGTACGGTATCCAGCTTGTTCCAGCATCCCGTATCTTCTTCCCAAGAGTTAAGTCTCTGTCATCCAATTCAACTCTAATACCTCTATTACGGAGCTGTTTTGCAACCGTTTCAGCGTATTCTAAAAACTCTTCCGAAACAGGTATCACGCGGACCTGCACCGGTGCGAGCCAAGTTGGTATATAGGGTGTTTTACCTTCTTTCTCCATGAGAGCAGCTGTATCTAGGACCATGTATATGTATCTCTCAACACTACCTATAATCGCTGTATGTATTATTATGGGGTAACGCTTCTCGTTGTTCTCGTCGACATAGGTTATTCCAAATCTCCTACTGTTACCCACATCTATTTGAAACGTAGCTATTTCTCTAGGCCTTTTGAGATTATCAATAATATGGTACTCAACGTTTATGACCCAGTAGTATACACCCGCCGGTATAACGGCAAGTAATACCGGTGCATTCTCACCCTTAACGAACTCAAGTAAATAGTCCTTGAAGTTTAATAGGAAGTCTTCTGTAACATTGTAGAGAGCTACGTAGCGTCTACCCACCTTTTGAGCCTCTTCGTGTATTTTCTGCTGAATTACCTTTGCAACCTTAACAGCCTCATCTATGTTTTTGGTTAGTATGTGAAGGTCAGGCATGTAAAACTTTCTAAGTCTAAAGCAAAGCGCAAGTTCTCCGCGCTGTTCAAGTCTGTAACTATCAGCCACCTCGAACACGCCCAACGGGAGGTCCTTATAGCTTATAACCCAGTCCTTGATCATAGCGAACTGCTGGTGACACGCCGCGTACCTTAAAACGTAACGCTCGTTGTCAACCTCAACTTCGTAGAGTCTATCTCCGAATAGAAGCGCGTGCTCGTATACAGGCTTTTCCTTTAAGTTGAACATGTTTGTACCCATAACCTTGTAGACAGGTATACCTAGACTCTGAACGACCTTCCACGAGTACCTCATGACAGCTTCTATAACCGACGTAGCGTATGGACCATACCTCATGTGGCCGTGGTCTCCCATGAACTCCCATTCGAATCCAAACTTCCTGCAGTAGTCGTTTACCCTGTTTTCACCTCCCTCTAGTTCAACCCCGTAGACTTCTTTATCAACAAGTATCTTTAGCTCAGGGTAGTTAGTGTAGTCAAAACTTCCAGGGTCATGAAGCACTCCATCGGGGGTCATGATATAGAACTTCTTCTCTATTTTAGGCCGCTGAGTTACAGCCTTCCTAGTTATGGTTCTCGATAGTTCGCTGAGAGGGTGCCCAAAGCAATCCAATTTGAAAGCCTTGTACCAGCCAAAGGGAGCTTTGTGCACAGGTACATTAAGAGTTTTACTTGCCTCCATGTAGAGTTTACTGAGTATATCCTGCGCTTTGCTTGGAGGAGCTAGATCTGAAGAGAGGTGAGCGTAAGGATATATCAGGACCTCTAGTGGCTTAACCTGTAGTACAACTTCGTTAATGCTTTGAACTGCTTCAGCTACAACACCCTCGTCATCGGAGTTCTCAACTGTGGTGAACACAACTAGAGTGTTCTCAAAGTCCTTCTTAAAACCCGCTTGAATCTGTTCATGCTCCTTTACAGCTGGTTCTACGGGTTCGTAGGTGAATCTTTTCGCGTGTATTAAGAGCAATTTCAACTCTCAGAAACCCTCATGTATCCAACTATAATTCAAATTATTCTTAAAAGTATACCCTACTATATTAAACGCCTTTTAAAAATACACAACTACATGGGGATCCCGAGTGACATCTCAGAAGCCTCAAGACTCTAAGCACGGAGAAGTAGGATTCATCTCTGTAAGGGAAGTACCAGGTGTAAATCCGGCTATAGCTGAAAAGCTTGAAGCTGCTGGTTATGCTTCTGCATGGAGTCTCGTAGTTGCTAGAGCTGACGAGCTCGCCGAGAAAACCGGTATCCCAGCTCTTACAGCTCAAAAGATCATCGAGAACGCTAGGAGAATGCTTGGTATAAGGTTCAAAACAGCGCGCGAGGTTAAGCAGGAGAGACTTGCTGTTAGGAAAATTACAACTGGTAGTAAATCCCTTGATGACCTGCTAGGTGGTGGTATAGAGACCAAGACTATAACGGAGTTCTTTGGCGAGTATGGAAGCGGTAAAACACAGCTCTGCATGCAGTTAAGCGTAAATGTTCAGCTACCATTCGAGAGAGGAGGTCTCTTAGGTAAAGCTGTTTACATCGACACCGAGGGCACGTTCAGGTGGGAGAGAATAGAAGCTATGGCGAGATCTCTCGGACTAGACCCAGATACGACTATGGACAACATATACTACATTAGAGCTTATAATAGCGACCACCAGATGTCTATAATCGAAGAGCTATTCTCCTTCGTTCCTAAGAACAACGTTAAGCTCGTAGTAATAGATAGTGTAACTAGCCACTTCAGAGCTGAATACCCAGGTAGAGAGCACTTAGCTGAGAGACAGCAGAAGCTAAACGCTCATTTACATCAGCTAATGAGGTTAGCAGAAGCCTACAACATAGCCGTTGTTGTTACCAACCAAGTTATGGCTAGACCAGACGTGTTCTACGGCGACCCCATAATTGCCGTAGGAGGGCATGTTCTCGCTCATGTTCCAGGCGTTAGGGTTCAGCTTAGAAAAATACGAGGAAACAAGAGAATTGCCCGTGTAGTAGATGCACCACACCTACCAGAAGGCGAAGCCGAGTTCGCAATAACAGATGATGGTATTCGCGACGTGGAAGAGCTCTCGCCACGGCGTTAAACAATGCAGATCCTCTGGAATCCGTGGAGATATGAGTACATAAAGAAGTTCACAAACAAGCATAAAACAGAAGAGTGCTTGTTTTGCAGAGTTCAGGGCGAAAAAGACGAGGATGCGCTTATTCTACACAGAGGAAGTAGATCATTCGTACTCCTGAACGCATACCCCTACAACACTGGACATCTTATGATAGCATCTTACAAGCACACAGGTGATATTCTCGAACTCGACGAGGAAACTCTACTAGAGATGATGATCCTGGTGAAAAAATCCATGAAAGTACTCAGGGAGGCGTTTAAGCCAGATGGATTTAACATTGGTGCTAACATTGGAAGAGCTGCGGGAGCTGGCATTCCCGATCACTTTCACGTCCACGTTGTACCTAGATGGGTTGGAGATACGAACTTCATAGCAATAATAGCTAATACAAAAACACTACCCATGGCACTTCAAGAATCTTATAGTCTCCTTAAGTCGATTTGGGACAAGGTGTAATCTTGATCTCAAGAAACGAGCTAAAAGTAGTAGAAGTCTATGAGCTTTTCAACGAGAAACGCTACAGAATCCGCGTTGAAGGAACAAACATTGTGATAAACGTGAGTGCCCCCAGCGAGGAGGAAGCCTTGAGGAAAGCTCTAAGTATACTTGCTCAAGCAAATCTAGATAAGGACTCGCTAGAAAGAATCAGGTCTATTTTAGCAGAAAAACTCAAAAATCAGCAAAGCAGTTGATCAGGCCGCGATAATATCTTCATCCTGTCTAAGTCCAACGGGGCAAGTTTCATCATTTCAATTAAGTACATAAGTTAAGGTTTCTTATAGTTTTTTGATCTTAAGTTTTGTTCTCTGATTTATGGTTTCTTCGAATTCGTCTTTGAGTCTCTTGATGTAGCCTTTAACTTCGTTTGAAGGAAGCCTCTCGAGTAGTGCTCTTGCAAACTTGGCAAAACACTTATTACTGTGGAATTCTAGAATCTCATTGTTGAATCTAATCACAACTCCTTGCCCTTCCGGGAATACTCTACCACAAACCAAGCAAACGCGCTTCCTATTAACACTCACTTATCTTAACCTCCTTCAAAGCGTTCTTCAATTTAGAAGCCTCAAGCGTGTAGAGTCTTATAATGAATGGTAGGTTTTTGCTGTAGATAGCTGCAAACCTTCTAGCTGTGTTAACCTCATAGCACATATCGCTGGTAAACTCAAAGAATCTGCCATCTGCTATGACACCATCTCTATACACAGCAAAGCTTCGTGGTATCAGTATCTGCTTCTCCATTTTTGTAGACTTTAGCAGTAAGCGCCGTGTTCCAAGTGACATGAGTATCAGTATCGAGTAGAACACTAGGTATGCTATAAACAACACAAGAAAATCGTAGCTGAAGATATTATTAAGTACTTGAAGTAGAGTGGGGTGCACGTACTGCCAGTATAGTGGTGTAAACGCCAGGAACAGTATTAGTGGTAACATGAGTGATAGCATAGTTGTGCTCATTTGCTTTTTAAGCTCGTTCAGGAGTACAGCATCGCTTGACATAGCAACAGCAGTATTCTTCTCCTCGAATAGTAGTAGGCTTCTGGGCTTATCTACTTTTTTTGCAGCTTTCATAACGCTCTTAGAGGTTATAGCCATAATAACTACGAAGTAAAGTAGAAACACTAACCATAGGTACTCGCGCGGAGTTAATGCAGATAGCAACGCAAGCGTGATCAGCGACGCTACTTGTATGATAATCATTTTTCGAGCGCCCGAGCCTTGATTCTTTGCTCTCGTCACTAAGCACTTCACCACTCCTAGTACACGGTATACAACCTGCATTGGGGTTAAAATCTTACTATTACTTAGACTAAACTTCTTAACTTACCTAAACCAGCTATATTAAGCCCTCAAGTAAGGTTTAAACATGATGATGAATCGCCACTTATCAGAACAGTGACGAGGGTCCGTGTTTCTGATAGATGAGAACCCACTTTTGCGTGAGAGCATTATTTGAGCCTAAAGCTCGTGATCTAAAACTTCCCAGCAGTCTGCATTTTACACGGAAGGTGGTAAAAGCTTCGATAAGGCTATGATGATCGCAACGAAGATTAATGCTAAGATTATTATTAGATGTGGCTTTAGAGACACCTTTGCTTCGCTTTCTTCGAAAAACCTCACTAAACCAGCAGCTGAGAAAACAGCGGGAGATCTTTTCTTATCCTTTCTCTTACTCACTCTGTTCCACCCGGTAGATGCTTATGAATATACATAAATAAAAATATGTCTGTTAAGGTGACAATGGCCATGGATATAGCAAAAGCCCAGGAAACAATAAGGAAAAACTACTACGAGAGAGATTCAATAAGGGGTCTTTATGCTACGTTCACATGGTTCATAGAGGAAGTTGGAGAACTGGCTGATGCTATAATAAAGATGAATAAGGATGCCATTGAAGAAGAACTGGCTGATGTCTTCGCGTGGCTATTGAGCATAGCCAATTTGCTCAATGTAAACCTGGAAGAGGCCTTCAGAAAGAAGTATGGGAATTCTAGTGGCTATTGATTACGCTCTTTTATACTCTTGACTATTTTTTCGGCTAAGTGTGCATCCTTTTCTACTATAGTACCTGTTACTATTATATCTGCACCAGAGTTAACGAGCAATCTAGCGGTATCCGGACTTCTTATGCCTCCACCAACTATCGTTATAAGCTTTGTGAACCTCTTAACCATCTGAGGAAATGATGAAGGAACGGGCTCAGAAGCTCCACTTCCAGCCTCGAGGTACAAGTACTTCAAGCCAAGCATTTCAGCCGCTAAAGCATAGGCTACTACGAGCTCAGGCTTGTTCCTGGGTATGGGGTGTATTCTTCCAATATGTGCAACAGCAGTACCTTGGTCTACTACGAGGTAACCCGTTGGCAAAGTCTCGAGTCTGTACTTAGCTATAATAGGGGCTGCTGCAACCTGTGCCTGAATCAAGTAGTAGGGTTCTAGAGTATTCATTAAAATCATGAATAGTACAGCATCCGCTTCAGGGGTTAAGCAGTTAATGTTGCCTGGAAATACTATCACAGGTAAACCGTGTTTTTTTAGTACTCTAGCAACATTACTCGATTCCTCTGGTGTAACACCAATACTTCCCCCTATGAGAAATCCGTCTGTTCCAGCACTAACCATCTTCTGAGATAGCGCTTCTAGGTTTTCAAGATCTCCTACCTTGTCGGGATCAACTAGTGTAAAATGTAATTTCTCGCCAGAGCTGATCTTCGCTATGATGTACTCATGTACCTTTCCCAAGATGCCCCCCTCTCCATTACTTCATCATCTTCACCTTTGCTTGCCCGCTGCTGTAAAGATCTAAGAACTTAGCGTACACGTCAACAGTTTCATAAAATACAGGTATCTCGGCAAAATCCTCATCATCAAGCAATCCACACGAACTACATGATACAAGAGCTGATGCTTTATCACCGCTCTTCTTTATTGTAATGGTTAAGCTCTTGGATGCGCAATTGGGGCAATCGAACACTATTGGTATTTTAACAACCCTCTTAACTATGGTTCTTCTTCTCTTTCTTCTGCGACCCATTTATCACACCATACTTAAATGTGCTTGCTTCGTGTGTTATGTATTAGGGTTAATCTAGCTTATATCATATGTTTTGCTCAAGTTGTCAACTTGTTTGTTTCCCCCTGCTCAGCAATTTTCTTAGTGTTGACGAAAACCCATTCTCCAGTATTTCAGCTATTATTACAGCTGACTTTTCAACATCAACATGCAGAACGACGTACTTTTTCGCCTTCATGGCTATTTGAACACCTGCTAGGTGCTTACAGTAAGGTGATGTCTTGTTAATAACGGTTCTCACTACAAAGTTCATGCAACTGCAGAAATACCCCGGAACCACCAGATAATCCGAGCTCCTTCCCATGTAAATCCAGAGTGTCTGTTGAGAAGTATTACCAAGGATAGCCAACTTTACAAACCGGAATTCATATACACTTGGAAGAATTGATGCTACCTTAGTACTATCGAGTGCACGAAGCTCCTCCCTAGTCTTCCTGATTGACAACGTAATCACTAATTCACAGTGTGATTGCAAGTGGGCCCGCGGGGATTTGAACCCCGGGTCACGGGGATTTCCGCTTAAGTCCCGAACCCCGCATCCTAGCCAGGCTAGACGACGGGCCCTACAATATATGATGATTTATTCAAAGGGGTTTTAACAGATTTCGCGTTCCCTGCATGAGGATCTCATTACGTATTCCCGTACCGGTTGGAGTGAACCCGTAAACTTTAAAACAAAGTTCTTTATAGAGGTTATAGTGTTCGGATCGGAGAAACAAAACCTTGTGATACTCTCTGGAATGAGTTCTCCTGCTACCTGTTTACAGGGCTCAATCCACGCGACCTTGAATACCATTTTGCCCCTCGTGCCTCTTCTCACATAGATGCATAGCTCATCGTATTTTATGATCGAAGGCTTAACCGTGTGATCGCTACTGGATTCGATCCATACTTCTACGCATGCTGTATTCCAGAGATCCTTGTTATTTTTTATCTGATCGAAAACATGGAGCACCTTGTTTACAGCGTCTTCAAAGGATTTACTGAGAAAAACTTTTTCTCTTACTCTAAGTGTATCATATGATATGATTCTAAAATCTATTCCTGCGTTTTTGAGAATCTTGGCTAATCGTGTAGTGTGCCCAAATTTGCAAGCAAGATCAACCAATACGTTTAGCGTATCGGCGTTCATGAGGTTGTATCCACAGATGTTAATTTCATAATCCATTTCCAGTTTTCATCAACGTAGCTTTTCATTTCATTGATTAGCTGGAAATCAATGCTTCTAAATCTTCCCTGTAGTCTTAAGTACTCTTCTATGGGTTTTCTCTTGGATGGGTCTGCGTATGGTCTGCTTGGCGGTGAAATAACCGCTTTTCCATTATGGTACTCGTATAGTATCCACATGCCTGTTTCAACAGCCAACTTAGCGATCCTCACTGTATACATAGGGTCGAATCTCCATCCGATTGGGCATGGAGCGTGTAAATGTATGAATCTAAATCCTCTAATGTTCTTAGCTCTCTGCAACTTACTGTAGAAGTCGTGTGGATACCCTATGCTCGCTGTTGCCACGTAGGGGACTCCGTGAGCTATCATTATTCTTGCAACATCCTTCTTGTTCTCCTGCTTACCCAGTATTGGCGTAGTAGTAGTCCAAGCACCCCTAGGTGTTGAAGAGCTTCTCTGAATACCGGTATTCATGTATGCTTCGTTATCGTACATCACGTAAATTATGTTGTCGTTTCTCTCCGCAGCTCCGCTAACTGTTGCCATGCCTATATCGGCTGTCCCTCCGTCACCAGCCCAGACAACAACATGAACATCTCTTATACCTCTCTCTTCGAGGCTACTCGCTATTCCAGATGCTACTGCTGCTGCCGCTGCAAAGGGAACATGCACTATGCTCACGCCGTAAGCTTGACCAGGATACGGCCCCACAACTATTGAAGTACAACATGCTGGTACAACAACTATGATCCTGCCTCCAAGAGCTGCTATTAGAGTTTTCCATGCAATTGGAATAGGACAACCTGGGCACGCAGCGTCTCCTGGGTAGAGGTAATCTCTTGATGCATAGGGAAGCGGGGGTTTCACCTTAGACGTGGACGTACTCACGTGTCTCACCTTCTAACCTTCTCCCACGTGAAGAAGTTTCTACCTGTGTATTCACCCTTCTCTATTTTATCTATGAACGACTTGAGTATCAGGTTAAAGTCCTCCGGTGAAACGTCTACACCAGCTATTCCTGCTACTACGTTTACTATAACCGGCAACTTCGCACTATGAAGAGTAAGCCCTGCAACGAGATCGGTATATAATGGTCCCCACGCACCGAAGCTAATAGCTCTGTCGAACACCACGATACCCTTAGTGTTGCTTACGTAATTCCATATATCATCAGCTGGGAACGGTCTGTAATACCTTATTCTTAGAACACCCACCGGGTAACCTTCATTTCTCAGCTTTAATGCTGCCTCAATAAGGTCCCCCGTCCAAGCACCCATAGCAATAGCTATGTACTTGGCATCGCTACAGTTATAGCAACTTACAAGCCCGCCGTATCTTCTACCAAACAATTTACCGTATTCCTCGTCCACTTCCTTTATCACTTTCTTGGAGTTCTCCATAGCTTCCTGTATGCCGTAGAACATGTCCTCTGTATCCTCGGGAAGTGCGAGGTTTCCTAGTCCTATGGGTTCAGAGCCGTCGATAACATAGGGTTGCTTTCTTTCACCCAACCACTCATCAACGAGCTTCTCATCGGGTAAATCCACCGGCGTAGCCGTGTGCCCTACAATGAACCCCTCTATACCGACCATAACTGGTAAATACACCATCGGGTGTTCACTTATCTTGAATGCCTGCAGTGTTAGATCGAATGCTTCCTGTGAGTCCATGGCATAAGACATTATCCACCCGGCATCACGCTGATCCACGAAATCGCTGTGATCAGGCCATATATTCCACGGTGTGTTTATTGTTCTTGAAACGATAGCCATAACTACGGGTGCTCTAGCTCTAGAGACCCAGTGTACAACCTCGTGCATGTAGAGTAATCCCTGACTACTCGTTGCTGTGAAGGTTCTAGCACCCGCTATTGATGCACCAAAACAAGCCGCAAGAGCAGAGTGCTCTGACTCAACTCTGATCATTGTTGCTTTAAGCTCACCTAACTCTATGAACTCCGATAGCTTTTCCACAATAGGTGTTTGAGGTGTTATTGGATAAGCTGCTATAACTTGGGGTTTCGCGTACTTAACAGCGTACGCTATAGCGTGGTTTCCTGTTAAAGCGAGCCTCTTAACACTCACACTGTTCACCCATGTTCGGGGATCATTGTTATAGCTCTAGCCGGACACACGTCCGCGCATATCCCGCAACCCTTGCAGTAATCGTAATCAATTACAGCACCTGATTCAGCCTCAACCCTTATGCAGATCCCCGGGCAGAAGATCTCACACTGATAACACCTTGTACACTTGTTCGCATCAACGATTGGTTTTTGTGTTCGCCAAAGACCAGTCTTACCAGCAACTCCCTTTACGGGTTTCGAGTGAGGGTATTTCCAGGCTACTACGTTTTCAACTTTCACTTAGATCACCTCTCCCAAATACATAGTTTCGTTGTAAGCTCTAAATGCTGCTTCAACGTTTTTCCTTCCAGCTCTCTCACCAAAGTATTCAATAATAGCTTTCTCTACGCTATTCATGGAGATAATCCCCAGGGCTTTTGAGATTGCACCCAGCATAGGTGTATTCACTAAGGGCCACCCTGCTAAAACAAGCCCCATCTCTATAGCTATTTTCGTGGCGTTGACGACGTAAACCCGAACAACGTCTTCGCTGCTAAACCATGTCTTATCAACGGTGCTCTCTTCGGTGTTAACAATAAGAATTCCGTTATGTCTTATTCGTGTTTTCCTTACTACGCCCAACTTAAGTAAACTGCTATCCAGCACAACAACAACATCTGCTTCTCTTATGTTACTATGCCTTAGAATAGGTTTGTCACTTATTCTTGCATAAGCTACAACGGGTGCACCTCTTCTCTCAGCACCAAAGAATGGAAAGCTCTGTCCATAGAGGTTCTCAAATATCGCTGCTTGAACCAAAATGTTCGACGCTGTTACAGCACCCTGACCTCCTCTACCATGAAAAACAATTTCATAGAGCAAATAGTACACCTGAACCAACTAGTACCTGCACATTACAATATGATGTCTGAGGTATATATACGTGTATATACTGTCCATACGTTTATCATATACGTTAACAGCTAAAAAGCTCTTAAAAGCCTACTATTGGTTTATTGTATAGCGGTGAATAGCTTGACGATATACTGGGATAGATGCGACTTGTGTGGATTGCACAACCCTACAAAGACGTGCTCACTGTTTCCTGAACTCGCCGTTGATCCGCACTGTTGCGTTGCATGTCCATACTGGATGACAACTTGCAAAAACCCTGCATGGAGCTTCAAATCACAACTTAAATCTCCTACTCAGCGCATTAAGGGTATGAGCTTAGAAGAGAGAGAAAAGTTAATGGAGGAGTTAACATCTCTACTTGAAGGAAAAAGTCTTCGCTCGGAAACCAAGTAGTACTACACGCGTGGTACAATCCAGTACACGAGTCTGCCTCCACCTGCAAGCTCGTATTCTACCTTCATGGGTTTACCAGTATCGAACGATACTATCACCTGCTTCGACACGCTAGCTACTTTTGCGATCGTCACTAGCACGTCAGTACCATAAGTAGATTGCGCTCTCTCCACAGCCGAGGATAGAATTGTGAGCGGGTTTCCTTCTCGGAGCTCGCACGTGTACTCTTTGCGCTGCTCCGTTGACTTAATGACTATTTTCCCAGGTTCGTAGATAAAGGTCGCTTCTTCGCCTACAAGTTTTAAGTCTCCCACAATGTTCTTTAGATCTTGACTCAGCATCGCAAATGTTACGGAGAGCTCTAGCTCTAGTTCAGGAACAGGCTCCGGAGGCCTAGGGATTATTGGTACCGCGAGTTCTCTTTCAAGCCCGCTCTTTCTATCGCGGAGAACTATAATTAGCTCGTTCGTCTCTTTGTTCACGGATATCTGCATTATGTCGTTTCTTGTAGCTCTTCTAATGACTCTTTTAAGTTCTATTGCAGGCACTAATATTGTTGTTTCTTCTTCAACGCTGTACTCTTCGAATACAAGGTTAGGTAGAGTTAATACAGCCATCATGGTTTTATCTGGGGATAAAACCATTAAGTTAAATGCCTCAAGAGTTACCTGTAGTTGAAGTTCGTCGCTGATCTTAGCTAGTGCTTGAACTACCTGCTTTAACTTGCTTGCATTAGGGTACTGAACTTTAAACACCATACCCCCTTAATATAGGCATACAAAACTTCTGTTATATAAGTTGGAAGGGTCTTAATATGAAGATTACAGTAGAGGTGGACCTAGCAAAGTGCTTTCATGTAAAACTTGAACAACATCTCGCAGTAAAGCTCGTTGAGTCCATAATATCAATACACGGTATTACAAAAGACCTCGAAGAAGCGAAGAGAATAATTGAAAACTTCGACGAGTACTACGGTATAGCAAAAAGAAGATACGAAAGCTATTTAGTTGTTCCTAAGGACATCGCTGAATCGATCCGTGGAAGAACTGTTGTGCAGAAGATTAAATTGATAAAAAACGGAGATAGTAAAATAGTCGAGTTCGTATTTGATAAAAAAGTGCCGAGGGAGCTTTTAGTAAAAGCACTTAACGAGATTGGCTATTCCGAAGTACTGTTCGAGTACAAGGAGTTCTAACTTGGCTTAGACCTTCTTCGGGATTTAGACTGGGGCTTCTTCCTGGTAGTTTCAGCTTTTCTTTCAGCTGTAGTTGACACGCGAACAGTCTTCGTCGCCGGTTTGTATAGAGATTTTAAAGCATCCACGGATTCTCGACCCTGGAGTACTTGTTGCCATGTTCTGGACACTTTTACTAGCAATTTCAACTGCTCAACCACTAGTTCTCCTTCCTCTTCTTCTATGACCGTTTCTTCCTTTTCTCCACTAGCTTCCTCAACCTCGCTCCTATACTCTTCCTCGTAGAAAAGCATCGAAGACACCTTAAACACATAGTCTGGAATTTCTTAATAAACAGTATCTACTAATGGTTCAACAATTAGCCATACTTATTTTTATGCTCTTCTGATCCAATAGGCGAGCTGACAATATACACTTTGTTTAAGCCTGTAATGTGAATTAAGAAAGTATGTTGCCTAAGAGTTCTAAGCGCCTCTGCTACTATAGACACTTTATCCCTAAGACTTGTTCCACTGAGTATTCTTGATGCTTCTTCAACGCTTTTCGGATCATTTAGTAGAAAGAACACGCGTGCCCCGGCATTGTTAACGAAATCCCGAGGTATTTTACCTATCTCCTGCGAGATTACGATTAGTGAAAATCCAAATTTCCTGCTCTCCACAAATAGCCTACTGATGATCTCTCGAGTTACAGCTCTAGGCATCAAACTTCTTGCCTCGTCTAATAACAACTGTATTTTTCTCTTACCCATAGTGTACATTCTGTTCAGTAGAAGATACATTAACGTATCTATGAAGATTGTTTTCGCGAAATCGCTAGCTACTCTGCTTAGATCTATAAGACTGTCGTGTTCGAGAACGCTGTCTACGCTTAACCAACACTCCGTACTCAGACTTTCACTTAGCATTTCCAAATAGGGTAGGATACGACTGTACTCGAAATTCTCTTTGATAAGCCTCTTGCAAACCTCTACGAGCTCTTGGAGCGTGGGTGGATCTCTGCTCCAGGTGGTTGGATCTCTTTGATTTATACCACGTAGGTTGTAAGCTTCCGTTATCACCTCTTCAATCATTCTCCTTTGAAGTGGCCCAAGATCAAACATCGTGGATATTATGTGCGCTACCTGCATTGCTCTATCTTTTGGTGAAGCATTTCCTAGTGCAAGTGGATTTACGCCACAGCTTGAGGCATCTATTATCTTAAGCCCCAGCTTATCCTGTAAACCATGATATTCGCCGTGCAAGTCTATTATGATCACGTTGTAATTGTACTTTCTCTTTGCTTCCTGAACTATGTGTTTGGCCAGCGTTGTTTTACCGGTTCCAGACGACCCTATGATTATGATGTGCGGTGTGTTAAGCTTGTCGAGATCCAGGTAAAGAGGGAACGATTTACTGCTCCAATACCACTCCTCCTTCTCCAGCATCTTTTTACTTGTAAGCTCTGCTAACACTGTACCCATGTATAAGCCAGTGGCTTTCAGCTTAGAGAATCTCGCGTGTGCTGGTTGTAAGCGTGTTGAACCTATACAACCGATGGACATCAGCATTGGTATTGTACCTAGAAGTCCTGTGCCGGAAATAGCGCTCATTAGAAGAATTAAGGACGATTTCTCCACGCTTCTTGAGATCACAGTTAAAAGACCTATTTGAAGTAAAGGTATTATCACAAATACGATCATCAGTACACCTCCAATTGCGTATAAATCCTGTACACTTGTGTTTGAGAACGTCCATAGTATGAGAAGAGATAATGCTAAACTGTGTAGAGCAAGCATGTAAGCGACCGCATCAATCTTCACTCTACATTCTTTATCTCGAACTACACTAATTACTAGATTCTTCAAACCAACGAACAGGTCAATAGTACTAAGTTTTGGTATAGAACCATGAGATATTGCCCTCAGTATAAACAAAGCAAACATCAGTATTGCAAACTCACGAATTAAAACACCGTAACTTATACGATCGAAACCAAGTAGAGATAGCTGAACGATTAGAAGCGCGCGGTTTATCAATGCTAATACTATGTTTCCGGTTATTGAAATGGACGCGGTCATATGAATCAAGGATACGATAAGATATCCTACGAACTCTACCACTTGGTTTAGAACCCTCGTGTAGCTTAGCAGATCGAATAAGCTTATACCTCTAAGCGTCAATGTGGGTTTCAGTGGACCAGAAGACAGAAAGTACAGTATACAGTTAAAAAACCACAACACATACACAGCGAATAAGTATTTTCTCACTTCATTATTTAAGCTCATATAGTGTGCCTTGTGCTCCGATTATACTTGATGATATAACCCAGTGTATAATATCTATTCCTAACGAGATTTTAATCTTGGCATACGTGTATGGAGGATATTAACAAAATAGCTGTCTGCTTAAAAGAACTCGGCTACAGAAACCTCACGGAAATTCAGAGAAGAAGCGTGCGCGAAATTTACAAAAGCACAGGCTCGTTCATAATCGTTGCACCAACCGGCAGCGGTAAAACGGAGGCTGCTATGTTTCCTGTAATGCTTAAGGTATCTCTAAGAAAGCTCAAGCCCATAGCTGTCCTGTACATTACACCGTTGAGAGCTCTGAATAGGGATATAGCGAGTAGACTTGAAAGAATAAGCAAGTGCTTTGGTCTACAGGTAGCTATAAGACACGGAGATACGCCGCAACACGTAAGAAAACTAATAGCTCAAGCTCCTCCACACATACTTGTAACCACACCTGAGACCTTTAATTACATAGTGATTAACGATGAAACTAGGAAACATCTAGTAAATCTGGAGTACATTGTGTTAGACGAGTTTAGGGATCTTCTTGAGAATAAACGTGGATTACTTCTTCTCACCAATATCTACCTTCTCGAGAAATACTTAGGTAAAAAGCTTACAAAGATAGCCCTAACAGCGACTTTGAGTAGCAAAGCCGAGGAATATGCGAAAAGACTCCTCAACCCGTACAACAATAACGTTATAGTGCTGAGGGATACGTCTACTAGAAACATGGATGTTAAGGTAGTAGTGCCGGTGTGTAGTAGTGAGTTCTGCAAGGCTTTGAACAAAGACCTTACTGACCTTCAACTCGCCGCCCGATTGGAAACTTTGTTCAAGGCTATTGAAAATGAGAAGCATGTACTAGTTTTTACAAACACTAGGAGTTTAGCCGAGAAGTTAGGAGCTCTGATGAAAAGCTTATCTGAAAAACATGGTTTAGATATTAGCTTGGAGGTTCATCACGGAAGCCTTTCAAAAGCTCACAGAGAGAAAGTAGAATTAGACTTCAAGCATAGGAAGCTTAACGCCTTAATTGCTACTTCGAGTTTAGAGCTTGGAATAGACATAGGGCATGTAAACTACGTTGTTCAGTACATGTCTCCACGACAGGTAGTTAGGCTTGTTCAGAGAATCGGGAGAAGTCGTCATAGAATAGAAGAAGTGAGTAGAGGCGCAGTAGTATCAACATCTAACTTGCTCCATCTACTTGAATCCAGTATTATAGCTCTGAAAGCCAAGGAGGGCTTCTTAGAGCATGAGCTTATTTCCAATACTCCACTCGACGTATTAGCATACGCTATAGCACTTTTCACCTTCATAAGTCCAAATGGAGTTGACGTTGACATGCTTTACGAAGAACTGGTGAAGTATCCTCTCTACTCCAACTTAACAAAAGAAGACTACAGTGAGACCATAAACTACTTAGCATATACACGGGTGGTAAAACTAGAGAAAAACCTGCTTTATCCTACGAGGAAAACCAAGTTATACCTCTATAAGGTGTCAATGATACCGTCTAGTAGAGAAATAAACGTAGTCTCTGTTGATAAAGCAGAAAGAGTTGGCAGCTTAGACGAGGAATACGTAGTACTCTACCTTAATCCAGGGGACCTCCTGGTACTAGCTGGTAAACCCTGGAGAGTTGTAGGGTATGACGATGCAGAAGGTAAGCTGTACGTTGAACCAGCCAAAGCTGATCCCGAGGTAGCCATCATACCACACTGGGAAGGTGAGAACATACCTGTGGATTACCATATTGCTTATGAAGTAGGAAAAGCCGTGAAATACATCAAAGAGAACGGAAGCCCTCCCGAACACCTAAGAAAACTTGTAGATGGCAACATCGAATGTGAACAAGCCGCTGAGCTTGGAGATAGCCACGTAATATACGTTGATTATGTACGAAGACCTGGTTTAGTACTAATCAATTTGTACGGTGGATCCAGGCTCAATAACCTGATTAAAGACTTGCTAAAGTACATAATTAAGTCCACATATCCACAGGTTAAATTCTATGTACACGCTACTCCGTACACTATAGTAGTCAAGTTCGAAGATCCTGTATCCATAGAATTCACAAAAAGCATGATCTACAACAAAATTGCCAAGCTATATGAGTTTACAAATAGAAGTTTTATAGAAAAAATCGCAGTAGAGAGCACTACGTGTCTTTGGAGAATATACCAGGTGGCTCAAAGATTTGGAGCAATAACCCCTGAGACCAGGGTCAGTAGGAAGCTCGTTGAAGCGTACGTAAACACTATCATAGGTAAAGAAGCTCTAAGAGAAGTTTTAACAAGAGACTACGATATAGATTCTTTCGAGGAGCTGACTGATAAGATAAAAAGGAGTATTGTTAAAGTGGAGTTCAGAGTTTACGATACACTCGACAAACACCATGTTGTTCAATTAAATTACATAGAAATACCAAAATTACTTGATGTAACGCTATTCGATACTTCGAGCTACTACGAGAGACTGCTCAAGAGAAGAATAACCTTGTTATGCATTAATTGCGGGTTCCATAAAGAAGGAGCTGTAAAGGACTTCATGGGTTTATCTGATTACTCGTGTCCTAAATGCGGTTTAGCTACGTTAACTATGGTTAAAGGTGATTTAACAAAAGAAATGGAGGTTGTAAATAAGCTTAGATCAGGCAAAAAGCTCAACTCTGAGGAGCGTAGACTACACGAGGATCTAGCTAAGAGAGCCGTACTTCTTTACAGATATGGTGAAAAAGCGTTATTGGCGTTTGCTGGTAGAGGTGTTGGTACGCAGGAATTGATCAGAATTATAAATAGAGTTCAGCAAGGAGCTGACCTTGCATCTGAGGTAGCTGAGTGCGAGAAGAAGTTCTTGATGGTGAAGAAGTATATTACAGACAAAGAAGAGGAGTAGCATAGCGCTCTTCAGCTATATCCTACGTCTAGTCTTCCTCTTGAACGCTCTGTAATCATTAAGTAACAGAGAGAGTACCACTTTCTCGACGAGCTGATCGCTTATAGGGCATATTTCCATGTACACTCTTTTCTCGCTTTCGGACATATCATTCTTTACTATAGGTCCCTTTGGTGTTAATGCAACACTACCTTTTCTAGTCCATAGTACACAACTACCACAGTATACGCAATTATGCATTCTATAAATGACCTTCAGGACGTCGACAAGGTCTTCGAACAGTTCATCTTTGTAGTTTGATACATTAATGGTGTTGTGCTTGATCATGTACCTAGCGTTCGCTTTCTCGAACACAAGTGGCTCTTTGCTGACAACGATGAAACCTAAACTTCCCATATTGGCGATGAACACGCCTACTTGATCCTCTGGTAGAAGATTCTTGCTAAACTGTATTGTGATCTTATCTCCTTCTTTCACAACAGCTAGGGGGATTAAGCTCGACTTGCTCTTTTCAAGCCTTTGTATGTACTCCTTTCTCCAGTCCATTGAGTATGCTGGAACATGATGCATCAACCTTTTCTTCGCGGTAGCGGGTGTAAGCCATCTCCACAATCCAAGCTTTATCCACTCTTCGGGCATAGTCATTCTATTTTTCCAGGTTCTCAGCACGTGCTCCCATCTTCCCCAGAGATCTGGGTACAACTTCTTGGTTTCCTCAAATTCAGCTAAAGCACATGAAGGGCACATGAAACATCCGAGTCTGTCGAATCCATATGTGTAGAGCTTGTTAAACGGGAGATTGTACTTAAATATGTAGATCCACGTTGAAAGTTGACTCCAGTACTGAATAGGCGTTGTACTCACCATGTGCCGTATCCATTTGTTCCTCCAGACGAGAGGACTTGATGCTCTATCTAGCGACTCGTAAGCTCTTTGACCAACTATGTTGAAACCCCCATTGGGCCATACAGCTTTAGTCAACTTTGCAATAGGTACTAGTTTAGTTACCTTACAACACCACCGGTAATCCTTACCGGGTGGACCAAATACATCTACTGCTCTCCAGAAGATGTCGCCGGCTGATGCTACGTATAGCTTATAACCATAGTAGTTTGCCACGTATTCGACGTTGCGTAGAGTTTCAGGCATCTCCAAGCCGGTATCATTGAACAGAATGTCGAGGTCTCCGAATGCTCTATGAGCTAGATCCAGTGCCACGAGACTATCCTTTCCACCGGAGTACGATACTACGGGTCTAAGGTTAGAGTATCTACTGAAGAGTCTTCTCAAGTACTTGATCGATTTCTCTTCTAGAGTTAAGATACCTTCTTCATTGTACTTTACTAAATCTTGCACAGATGCTGGTTTATCACTGGTTTCCACAGGCGCTGTTTTATCATGAAAGGTTTTTGAGATCACCACCTCGCCTTTTGGTAGTACTTCGCACACCCCTCTTATAGTACCTTTATGGTCGATCAGCACAAGCTCTCTAGCACTTGAGCTATACTCCTCCCTTACTACTTTACCGCTGTAGTAGGGGGGATCACCTCTTATGGTGTCAACAAGGTTGTTTTGTACAGCTGTGTAAGCGCCCTGGTAAGTTAACCTAAATCTCCACTTACATTTGTATGGATCGTAGTAGAGTTGTCCTATGACGTTTCCTGAAACTACAACTTCGTACATAAGATCCCAGTGTGGAACTTTATTGAGCAGAACTATGCGGTCTTTCACTAGGTGATCGAACAGCTTAGTACTTCCAAACTCGTGTGCAATAGCTTCTTTTATTTTCTCTAGGTCCCCTGGAAAAGCTGGTCTTGCATCCCCCGGTTCACTTAATCTAAGTTGATAAAAGAGGTCTAGTTCTTCCTGATTTGGCTTTACTACAGGTATGTTGCGCCAAGGATCCCAGTAGATTTTCACCGTTTTAGGCCACAACTTTCTCATAGCAGTTCACCGCTGTGTAACTTTCGCCATTCTCTCCTCTAGTTAAGATGCTCATTATTGTGGGTGATAATGGTGAGTGTTGTAGAGTTTGTCAAAGGTTTAATAACAATGGTGGTTATTATAGCTTGGTTTGTTTTTCTGCTCGCCTGGGTTATCGGCTGGTTAATAAAAGGATTACCATTACCGTTCGTGAAAGTTAAGAAGACAGGTAGTAAGATGATCGAGGATGCCCTGTGGGCTGCTTTCTGGTTAGCCATGGGAACGACGGTATTTGCGATCATATCTTACATCACATCGTCAATTCAGTTACCAATGCCACAACCACCTCAAATGCCTTAGCACTTGTCCGCAGAAACGGTGCCGTTTTAAATGGACTTACTAGCATTAGCATTCTATCTCTCTGTACTATCCTACTGCTTAGGTCTTCTACTAAAAGCTTTGCCTCTGCCATTTATTAGCATTAAGAAGCTAGGTAGAAGTCTTGTTGCCGATGGATTATTTTCTGCGACTCTGGTGTTCTCATACAACTTGATATTTCGGTTAATGGAGTACTTGGGGCGTGTATTAGGTAGTGATTGGATCGCGTTCGGCTACTGGTTAACAGACAGGATATCCATGATCACAAACCTTCTGGCAATTCTCAAGGCTCTAGGTATTGCTTTAGATAAACTAGGTTTCAGGTTTATTACCTCAGTTATTTTAACTCCGATAACCAATCTAGTTGCATCATGCTATATGATGCTCCTATTTATTCTAGTAATAGCAACTGTTCTATTCACGTCTTTTAAACTACTAATGGCTCTAGGGCTCGTATTACACGCTGTTCCATTCAAATTAACCAGGAGCGTTGGATCAACAATACTATCCTTCGCAATAGTGTTTATTCTAGGAATACCACTAATGCCCGCCTTTTCGTCTCTGATCATTAGCGGTGTTCAACCACCACTAAGGTACAAAGAACCAGTGTGTGCGGCTAGTCTTAGATTATTGGATGCTACTAGGACTTCCATGGGTCCTGCTGTAATCGAAGGTTATGATTCTAGAACAGGAGAGTTACTTTACAAGTACAAACTCAATGAGCAAGGTGAACTTGTTGTTTCAGCTGGCTTGGGATTTCCGTGTAGGGACCACACGATCGTATTTGATATAGCCAATAACACATACGTAGCAACCTTCAGAAGAAGAAATGAGGAGCCTATAAACAGAACATACCAAGTTGTGGATGGAGTATTCCTTGCTCCCAATAGATTCGTGTTCTTTAGCTCTAACATAACAATACTAAGGGTGGAGAGAGCCGATAGAGTTGTTCAGGTACAGCTACACACGGGTGTAGATGGTTCTATAGAGATATACACGGAAAGTGAAGACGGTGTTACAATTTACTTAAACAACACTGTTGTATCAAGTCCAAGTAGAAGAATAGGAGAATGGTATGGTGTCTGGTACTCCATCTACGAGATTTCAATAAATCCGGGCACTTACAACTTAACCATAGTCCTAGACTTCTACAAGACCACACCAATAAACGTAGCCATAGAGCCTTTCATACTGAAAGCCGTGGAAGTGGACGTGTTCTCACCTGAGGCTTTGTTTGTCTACGCTGTGTACGGCTTCATTGAGTTGGTACTACTTCCCATGATCTACATGGGTATTCTTGTCACGATCTCCATAAGTGTAGCAAGGTTACTCGGAGGATACTCTAGTACAATTATGAGATTGGCGGCTGGTAATTTATGAGTAGAAAAACCAATGTTGTTAAACTACTAGTCATGTCGATAGTTGCTGTGTATGGTGCAATCGAGTACTACTTTACTGGTGATATACTCTACTTAATACTATCTGCAGTGTTTCTTACGGTACTAACACTTGTTCACAAGGAGGTTGATAACCGTGAAGCTCCTCGCTAGGTTTTTAACAGAGCTAGGATTCAAAATTGTGCAATTAAAAATAAGGAGTATTGAGGTAGATCCTCCGGACTTGATTATTCAATACCCTAACGGAGTTGTTTTAAGCAGAATACTCATATGCAAAGATACAGAGTATGATGTTGAAGAACTTCTGAGTGAACGCAGTAAAACCATCTTTGAGGAATATGTAGCTCTGCTTAAGTCCTTGCCATCGCGTGTTCACTTGTATCTTTACAAGGAGGAGTTCGACCTGGATAGATACCTAAAGAATCTCAAGAACTCCATATTGAATACGCAAGCTGACCTCGAACTCGTTCAGAGCGAAACAGAAAAGCTTAAACTTAGAGTTAAGCTTGATAAGCTGAAGACCTTGTACCATGCTATAATTGAAGGCAAACCTTTTCTAAAGATATCACTTGCCGTGGTGTTCAGAGTTGATGCAAAAGATAAAAGTACAGCCAAGAGCATAGCTGACTACTACGAGTCGATCGTTACGTCTGTTTTCAAGAACAGTTTTGGACTTAGACTTGAAAGAGCGGGTTATAGTGAAATAGCTTCGTTCATTCTCAGTGTTCTTGGTTTGGATGCAAAAGCAGAGTTATCAAGCATTCACATCGAAGCAGATAGGCTTTCGTATTTTCAACCGGTAACGCTAGACAAACCTATGATCGATGAACCCGGAATTCTGATAGGTTTCGAGAAGAACACTATGCATCCCGTTATTCTCCAACTTAAGTACTTATATCATCACATAGCCGTTATTGGCCCAACTGGGAGAGGAAAATCCACATTACTAGCGTCTCTAGTAGAGCAGGTTGTCTCGGAGGGATTTTCTGATATCGTTATCATAGACTTTAAGGGTGATCTTCGTCATTACATCTCAGATGAACTTATACCTGTTCTTACCCCAGATTATGCACCAATAAACATCCTAAATCCTCCTCCAGGTATTGAGTACATGAGCTGGAGGGGGGTTGTCGTAGAATCCTTATCTCACGCTGGTGGTATAAGTCCCGAAATTGTTCTAAAAGCCTTAGTTGTCGTGGAGAGAGACGCCAAGGAAGCTTCAAAGAACCCTTCCGCATCCGTTATTATACCATTCGTAGAGTTCATTGAAGTAAACACGAATTACGAGTGGATTAAAAAGCACCTAGCACGAGGCAACGCATGCGTTTTAATAAACCTAGAAGGTAGAGGTACAACTTTCCAGAACACATATGCATCGCTACTTCTCGGAATAGTAAGACATCTATTACTTAGAGAGAGCAGCGAAAAAGGTCTCCTCCTGCTAGTAGATGATGCATGGAGAATACTCAAATTGAAGACACTACTAGAGATCGTCCGTGAGGGGAGGAGTAGGAAGTTAGGCGTGGTGGTATCCTCCCAAGGTCCCGAAGACTTCCCTAACGAAATACTGGAGAACATCTATAACATACTAGTCTTCGGGTCTAAGAACGAGGAGTATCTGGACAAAGTGAGGAAAATACTTGGAATAAAGCCGGAACTGGCATCAGTGTTATCTAAGCTGAGCGTTGGTGAAGCTATATACGTCAACGCTGTTCTAAAGAATGCTAAGGTGCTGAACATTCATACTCCACTAAAACTTAGAACTCTGCAAAAGCGCTAAGCAGGTATAAAACTGGATTACTCTGTATTGTTTTTAACGAGAACAGAAACAGGTGAAACTGTGTGGGTGGTAGGCAGAAGACAACTATATTCATGATGAAGGAGACCACCAAGAAAACAGAGGAAGAGAGATCAAAGGAGACCAGAGAAAAAGCCAAGGAAAAGTCCAAGCAGCAGAAAAGTGAGGAGAAAAAGTAGAACAAGCGTATCCACAGTGTGTAGTTGATGGTAAAAACGAGAATTCGCGTTGCACTACCGAGTAGTATATTAAGCGTTGAGCCTTCTCTTATACAGAAGTCTTTTAGAGTTCATCAGGTAGCCAGATGGACCTCGATATTCGGAGTAAGCGAGGTAGTGTTCTACAAAGATTTTTCGACAAGTACTGAAGAACACATCGAGCATCTGCGTATTATACGAGAGCACTGGAAGTACTTGTTCACACCTCCTTATCTACGTAAAATACTGGTACCTCTCTCACCTGAATTGAAATACGTTGGTATGTTGCCGCCTATAAGGTTAAACGTGTTTAACGTTAGCAGAAAACCCGTCTCGGGTGAAGAGAGATTAGCGTATGTTTTCCGGGATAGTGATGGAGAGCTGAAAGCCCACGTAGGAAGCGTGGAACCCTTTAAAATAATTGGGGAGTGCAGTAAAGTAAACAGTGTAGTCCTTGTTAAGGTGATAAGCAGTGAAACCCGGGAAGCAGTATGCCTAGAAAAAGAGGTCTATAGAGGTCCTATACTAACTTCCACGAGCAGTTTAAAAGAGGCTGTAACCAGGTATCGTGGAATAGTTGATTACATAATAGTCACAGACAGAAAAGGTTCTGTTCCCACATTTCATGAGGTCGAGAGAATGAGAGGATGCGACTTGCTAATACTATTCGGTAGTCCTAAGTACGATCTGTTTGAGCTTTCCGAGCAGGAACACTTCAGGATACAAGAGTACGCTGACTTCATCTGGAACACTGTTCCAGATCAAAAAGTTACCACAGTTAGAACAGAGGAAGCTCTCGTAATAACTCTCGCAATAGTGAACATATACTTAAAAGGTATATAGGAATCTGTTTCGTTGTGGAGTATAAAAGGTACTCACGTTTAGTAGATAGGTAGTATGCTTATCATGGTGACGTAGCTTGGGCCATAGGAAGTTAAGTGCTCCAAGACATGGAAGTCTAGGAGTAAGACCACGCAAGAGAGCGGATGAACTTACACCTCGAATTAAGAATTGGCCTGAAATCAGCTGGTTTGATCTCGTAGTTAAAAAGTACAACAAAGAAGCTCTTGAGAGGAATATCTCGAGTAAACCTCTTTTACTGGCTTACCCGGTCTACAAGGCTGGAATGACTCATGCTATCATAGTTGAAGATAGACCAAATACCCCGTTCACAGGTAAGGAGGTATTCGTACCTGTAACGGTACTTGATGCTCCTCCCATACTAGTTGTTGGTATTAGAACATATACACGAGATGAGAACGGTTACTTAAAAACCATGGGCGAAGCCTGGAGAAACCCCGTTGATGCGCTAATTAAGGCTACAGAAACCTTTTATTCGAGTAATCCATTGTGGACTCTTAGCCCAAAGGAGGTAGCTAGAAAGTATCTTCACGGACTAAGGAAGGTTAACCACGGCCTTGTAAAACCTGACCCTAACAGTGAACTCGGTTATAAGTTCGTCGCTGAATCTAGCGAAGAGGAGCTTAAGAAGGTGTTAAGTGGGGATATAGTAGAGGTAAGAGCGATTGTTACTACGGTACCTCCCTTATCCGGTATTGGCAAGAAGAAGGCAGAAATACTCGAGGTGAAAATACACGGCGGAAACCTAGACGAAGTCGTAAGGTATGCGGAGTCCATACTAGGTTCCTACCTTACACCATACGATGTCTTTCTCGAAGGTCAGTTCGTGGATGTAATAGGTGTTACGAAGGGTCACGGGTTCCAGGGGGTAATAAAAAGGTTCGGCGTTAAGGAACTCCCGAGGTGGCACAAACACAGAAAAGGCAGTAGAAAGGTTGGAACTAGAGGTCCGGCGTTCACCTACTCTATGAGCGAGGTACCGCAAGCTGGTCAAATGGGCTTCCACAGGAGAACAGAGTTTAACAAAAGGATTGTAAAAATCGGTACATTTGGTCCCGAGGTTGTAGTGAAAGGTGGTTTCCTACATTATGGTCTAATACACGGTCCATACATACTTCTGAAGGGTTCAACCATGGGACCAGCTAAGAGGTTACTTATACTAAGGCACCCGATAAGGCCTCCACACAAGTGGATCCCCATCTCAGCGCCTAAAATAGTCTACTTGAGCTTAGAGAGTAAACAAGGTGCTTAGGTGGTAAAAGTGAAGCCCCTAGTTGCGATTAGAGATCCACAGTTAGAAGTTGAAAAGCTTACTGCATATTTGTTCGACGTGAACGGTAATGTAACCAAAGAAATAGAGCTACCTAACATATTCTACTATCCAGTAAGAAAAGACATCATAAACCGTGCTTTCCTCTCAGCATTTACCGCTATGCTGCAACCAAAGGGTAGAGATCCTCTCGCAGGCAAAAGGACAACGGCCAGATTCTGGGGTGTAGGATACGGGTTATCACGTGTTCCCAGGTTACCTGATGGTACAGCTAGATTCGTGCCGTTTGCACGAAAAGGAAGATTAGCGTTTCCTCCAAGACCTGATAGGAATATACACGAAGAAGTGAACAAACAGGAGAGAATTAGTGCAATTATTTCGGCATTAGCCGCTACAGCGAGAGTAAATATCGTCAGAGAGCGCGGACATGTATTTACAGTTGATAAGCTACCAGTTGTAGTTGAAGATGCTGTTGAAACAACCTACGCTAGAACAAAGGATGTTAAGTACTACCTCGAGAAGATAGGCGTCTGGACGGACATTGAGAGAAGCTACGATAGAATTAGAATAAGAGCTGGAAAAGGAAAAATGAGGGGAAGAAGGTACGTTGAGCCAAGGAGTGTTCTTTTCATACTATCCAGCTACCTAACACCCTTTGCTAAAGCTGTAAGAAATCTACCCGGCGTAGATATCGCAACACCAAGTAATCTAAGTATTCTACACTTAGCACCAGGAGGAGTGCCCGGACGTCTTACTGTCATAACAAAGCCTGCGCTGGAAAAGATCGCAAAGAAGTACGAGGTGATCTACATATGACAGCAGATGGTGAGGAGAAAAGATACCTAAGAATTATCCTAAGACCTCTTCAAACAGAGAAAGCCTTGTGGCTCATAGATAAGCAGAACACGCTTACATTTATAGTAGATATAAACGCAACAAAACACGACGTTAAAAGAGCTGTTGAAGCTCTATTCGGAGTAAAGGTTGAAAGTGTTAGAACATTAATAACTGCAACCGGCGAGAAGAAAGCTTACGTAAAACTATCGCCAGAATTCAAAGCGTCCGAAGTGGCAACAAAGCTTGGTATAATGTAGTAGTGGTGATCCGGAATGGGTAAAAGAATAATAGTACAAAGACGTGGTAGGGGATCACCAACTTGGAGAACCCCTGACCACTTGCACATAGCTCCAGCCAGGTATCCTTCACTCGACCCAAACAAAACGTACAAAGCCGTGATTAAAGAACTTATTCACGATCCTGGTAGATGGGTGCCTTTGGCAGAAGTAGAGCTTGAAAGCGGAGAAGTGTTCTATGCACCAGCCGTGGAAGGAATGTACAAGGGACAGATTATAGAAATAGGGCCAGGCGCAAGAGTGGCAAATGGTAACATTCTACCTATAGGCATGATACCAGAGGGAGCACAAGTATCGAACATCGAGAAGATCTACGGAGACGGTGGCAGATACGCTAGAGCCAGTGGAGCCTACGGTATAGTGCTAGGAAAATCAGGGGATAAAGTAAAGGTTCAACTACCCAGCGGTAAGGTAATTGAAGTTTCAAGTCAGGCGAGAGCTATGATAGGGGTAATAGCCGGGGGAGGAAGACTTGAGAAGCCTCTGCTAAAAGCAGGTGCAGCTTACTACAAGTGGAAGGCGAAAAGCTACTGGTGGCCTAGAGTAAGAGGTGTAGCAATGAACCCAGTATCTCACCCGCACGGAGGTGGCAGACACGTTGGTAGACCAACAACAGTGGCTAGGACAACGCCTCCTGGAAGAAAAGTTGGACACATCGCAGCGAGAAGAACAGGTAGAAAACGTGGAAAAGTTCGGTAGGTGTTATCAGTGTCTGTTTTATTACCTATTGCAAGATATAAGCTTTTTGAACTAGAGGTTAAAGAAGAATACGTGCTTATTCAGAGGTGTCGTTGTACATGAGTACTTCACAGACTAAGCAACCGTTGAGATTACCTCCACATCTGCAGGACGTACCACCAGAATGGAAGAGATTCAAGTACAGAGGTAAAACACTAGAGGAGTTGCTAACAATGTCCCTAGACGAGTTTGCAAAGCTTCTACCAGCAAGACAGCGAAGAAGCTTGACTAGAGGATTTACGAAGGAGCAGATTAAGCTTCTCGCAAAGATCAGAAAAGTGATAAAGGATCCCGAGAGAGCCAAGAAAACCGTTATAAAAACGCATGTGAGAGACATGATAATTCTACCTGAAATGGTTGGATTAACCTTTGCAGTATACAATGGCAAGGAGTACGTACAGTTCAAGGTTGTACCAGAGATGATCGGGCACAGGCTCGGCGAGTTCAGCCCTAGTACGAAGAAAGTTACACATGGAGAGCCTGGACTCAAAGCTACCAAGAGTAGCAGGTTTATTGCTATGAAGTAGGCGACGTTTATGCCAACCTGGAACTACTCCGTTGAAATAAGAGAAGATGCCAAAATCGCAAAGGCTGTACGATACGATATCCCAGTATCAATCAAGTATATGAGAGAGATCGCTAACACCATAAAAGGCATGAAGCTAATAGACGCCATTAAGTTCCTGGAAGACGTCATTAAGTTAAAGCAACCGGTTCCCTTTAAAAGGTATCACGGCAAACTTAGCCATAAGCGAGGATTAGCAGATAGGTTCAAATGGCCTATTGGACGATACCCTGTGAAGGGGGCCAAATACACCCTTGAACTCCTGCAAAACGTGAAAGCAAACGCTGAGAACAAGGGTCTTGACGCAAATAGACTAATAATAAAGCATATCATTGCACACAAAGGACCCACTTTGAAGAGGTACATGCCTAGAGCATTCGGACGTGCCACTCCTAAATTCCGTAGAACAACGCATATGGAGATTATAGTAGAAGAGGTTGGTTAGGAGTGGTTGGCGTAGGACCCAAGATCAAGAGCTACTTTCTAAGCTATGGATTAAAGAAAGTAATGGTTGACGAGTTTCTAGCTAATTACTTCAAGGATGCTGGTTACGCCGACGTAGAGATATACAAAACCCCTCTAGGTCATAGAGTGGTTATCTATGCGGAGTTCCCGGGGAGATTCATTGGCAGGGGAGCAACCATATTGAGGAAAATCGCTGCTGTCTTAGAGAAACGATTCGAGCTAGAGAACGTGAGTATAACGGTTTCTCCCGTTGCAGATCCAGATTTAAACGCCAGAGTTGTAGCCTTTAGACTTGCGAGAGCTCTTGAGAAGGGAATACCGTTCAGAAGAGCAATGATGTTCATGGCACGTAGAATAATGGAAGCAGGCGCGGTTGGTTGCGAAATTATCATCAGCGGCAAGCTAAGAGGTGAACGAGCAACATACGAGAAGATCAGGGTTGGAAAGGTGTACAAGGTCGGAGATCCCGTTGATTACATAGTTGATAGAGCTGTTGCAAAGGCCATGTTAAAGCCGGGTATCTATGGTGTGGAAGTCGTGATTGTCAAACCAGGCATAAGAATGCCTGATCAGGTCGCAATTAGAGAACTACCCAAAGATGAGCTTGAAAAAATTAGACAAGAGCTTGGTCTAGGTGTTAAAAGTGAAGCCGGATGAGATTAGAAAAATGAGCCCGGAGGAAAGAGTTAAAAAACTAGAAGAATTAAGACTAGAACTCCTAAAGTTAAGAATGCAAGCCAGGATGGGTCTTCTCAAGGATACAGCAAGAATAAGAAATACTAGAAGAAGCATAGCAAGAATATTAACCATTATCAACGAAGAAAGGAGAAATCAAACCCAAACCAGTAGTGAGGGATTTTAGCGTGAAGATGACGCCTAAGAACATAATTTATCATGAGTTGATCGGCTTAAAGGTGAAGATTTTGCAATACACTGATCAAGCCTTGGTCGGAGTTGAAGGCATTATAGTTGATGAAACCATGAAGACGCTATTAATAGAAAAAAACAACGGTAAGCGAATAAGAGTGTTCAAATCCAACGGTGTGTTTCAATTACAACTTCCCAGTGGAGACGTCATAGTTTTAAAAGGAGATAGGATCGTTGGTAGACCCTGGGATAGACTCAAGAAGGTTCTTACGAGTAGAGGTTGAAAGGAATGAGCACAGGTAGTGTAAGGTCGAAAGTGAGGAATGTTGGAATATCTGGCGTACAGCCACCCGACAAGGTGTGTAACGATCCTAAGTGTCCATGGCATGGACATTTAAAAGTTAGAGGAGTTATACTAAGGGGTATAGTTGTAAAGAAAAAGATGCAAAGAACTGTTGTAGTAAGACACGAGTATCTCCACTACGTAAGCAAGTATATGAGGTACGAGAAGCGTAGAAGAAACATACACGCGAGACTTCCTCCATGCATTGACGTTAATGAAGGAGACGAAGTTATTATCGGCGAGACACGGCCCTTGGCTAAGACCGTTTCATTCGTAGTTCTGAGTGTAGTTAAAAGGCGCTAAGTAGGTTAAGTTAAGAGGTGCTGTCAATGGGTGCCAAAAGAGCTGTTGCGGGAAAACCTGCTTACTCAAGAAGACGCGTAAACACCGGTTTACAGGTAGCATCGAGAGTAAAAGTTGCTGATAATAGTGGTGCAAAGGAAGTAACGATAATTGGTGTACCAGGTTATAGGGGTAGACTGAGGAGAGTGCCCAGAGCAGGGGTCGGAGACCTAGTTGTAGTGAGTGTTAAGAAGGGAACACCAGAGATGAGAAAAAAGATTTTCAAGGCGATCGTTATTAGGCAAAGAAGACCTTACAAAAGACCGGATGGAACATGGGTGGCTTTTGAGGACAATGCGGTGGTTATACTAACACCCGAGGGCACTCCTAAGGGTACTGAGATCAGAGGTCCTGTTGCTCGTGAAGCTGCTGAAAGATGGCCTCAGATAGCTAACTTAGCTTCGATAATCGTTTAGTGGTGATCAATGTGCCGTTCGTGTCCTCCTCCCAACCAAGAGCTCAGAGAAAAGCTTTCTACAATGCACCGTTACACTTAAGGCACAAATTCTTCAATGCTCCACTTTCACCTGAACTCAGAGAGAAATATGGAGTTAAAAGATTACCTGTGAGAACAGGAGATGTTGTTCGAGTAATGCGCGGCGACTACACTGGTCATGAGGGAAGAGTGGTAAAAGTAGACCTTAAGCGCGTAAGGATATTCGTTGAGGGCGTTCAGATGAAAAAAGCCGATGGAACACCGGTGTATTACCCAATACATCCTAGCAAGGTAATGATCGTTAAACTCGACCTTTCAGATAAGTACAGGCTAAATATAGTCGAAAGACGAAAGAAGACTGTTGAAGAACGCAGTTTTGAACAGTCCGGAAAAGAAACAGAGGTAGGCTGATGAAGTATGACTAAACACGGTGGTAGTAGACACCTAAAAGCACTTGTAGCACCTGCTTTTTGGCCTATACTCAGAAAGAAGTTTAAGTGGTCTGTGAAACCATCACCAGGACCCCACCCTATTGAGAGATGCTTACCGCTATTAATAATTGTAAGGGACATTTTGAAGTATGCTAAAACCAGTACCGAAGCGCGCAAGTTGATTGCCGAAGGTCACTTCAAAGTAGATGGCAAGGTTAGGCGAAACTACAAGTTCCCAGTTGGAGTAATGGATGTTATTGAAATACCGGAAACGGGTGAATATTACAGGGTTATACCGGTTCCCACGAAAGTTCTAGGACTTCTGAGGATACCGCCCGAAGAAGCCTC
Source organism: Desulfurococcaceae archaeon (assembly GCA_038889555.1). GTDB lineage: Archaea > Thermoproteota > Thermoprotei_A > Sulfolobales > Desulfurococcaceae > UBA285. The sequence continues at coordinate 6,247 of JAWAHD010000001.1, read as the reverse complement.
CATAAAACCCTGTAGAATAGAGAATAAAACAACCGTAAAGGATGGACACATTCAACTTAACTTACACGACGGACGTAACGTTCTCATAAAAGTCTCTGATCCCCGTAATCCCGTAGAAGATCAATACGAAACCTTGGGTACAGTAGTTCTCTCACTGAAAGACAACAGAGTAGTAGATTACATACCCGCTAAGGAGGGGGTTATAGCAATTGTAAGTGGAGGTAAAAACGTTGGAAGAGTGGGCAGAATAATTGAGATCATACCTGGAGCACTGAAGAGAAGAAAGTACATTGTTACACTGGAGGATAAGTACGGTAATAGATTTCAAACTAGTTTCGAATACATATTCCCCATAGGAATCGAAAAACCAGTTATTACACTGCCTGAAGGTGCATGGTAATATGCCGACGCTTATACCTGAGATCGAGGCTGAAATCGTAAAGAAGTGGGAAGAGAATCCAATGCTGAAACCACGAATAGGAAAGGTTGTGGTGAACGTATGCATAGGTTCTGATATTGAAAGACTCAAGAAGATTGCCCATGTTCTAGAGGAGATCACAGGTCAGAAAGCTTCTTTTAGGAGAGCCAAAAGAACAATTAGAGAATTTGGAATACGAAGAGGAGAGTATATCGCAGTAACAATCACACTCAGAAAGCAGAAAGCAATAGAGTTCCTTAAGAAAGCCTTAGATGCGGTAGGCTACAGGATCAAGGCTTCCAGCTTCGATGATCATGGCAATGTTTGTTTTGGGATAAAAGAACACATTCACTTGCCCGGAGTGAAGTATGATCCCGAGGTTGGAATATTCGGCATGGACGTTTGCATATCAATTGAAAGACCTGGTTACAGGGTAATGAGACGTAGACAGGCACGAAGACCTATACCTAAGCGACATAGAGTTACAAAACTGGAGGCAATGGTTTTTCTTAAAAGGTTTTTTGGATTGGATATCATTGAAGAGTAAGGTGTGCTTATGGCTAAGTTAAAACCACCAAAAGTAGAAAAATACGGGCGCGGAGCTCAAGAGTGCCGTAGATGCGGGTCTCGAGATGCTGTTATCCAAGCTTATGGACTTTACCTCTGTAGACAGTGCTTCAGAGAAATAGCATACTCCATGGGATTCAAGAAGTACAATTAGTGGTGATGATAACCATGGTGGCTATGGACCCACTCGCGAACACTCTCTCCGCGATACATAATGCCGAGATGAAAGCAAAGAGAGAAGTTATAACTTGGCCTGCATCAAAGCTTATACTTAATGTACTGAAAGTTCTCCAGAGGGAAGGTTACATAGGAGAATTTGAATACATTGATGATGGAAGATGGGGTAAGATAAGAATACTATTACTAGGTAGGATTAACAAAGTTGGCGTGATCAAGCCGAGATACCCGGTTAAGTACATAGAGCTTATCAATCCACCTAATTGGCTCAAGAAGTACCTTCCAGCTTACAATATTGGAATACTGATCCTTACAACACCTCACGGAGTAATGTCGCACAAGGAAGCTATTGAGAGGAAAACAGGAGGTATACTGCTAGCATATTGTTACTAGAGAGGTGTTAGAACATGAAAGCTTTACACATTGTTGAAAAAGTCAAAATCCCCGAAAACGTATCTGTTCAGGTAGAAGGCTCGAGAGTGAAAGTTAGAGGACCCAAAGGTGAGCTCGTTAGGGATTTCTCGCATGCACGAAGAGTGTACATCAGCGTTCAAGACGGTTACGTTGTTGTTGAGGCTTACAATGCGGATAGATCTCTTAAAGCACTCGTCGGTACAATAGCAGTGCACATAGAAAACATGATCATAGGAGTTACAAAAGGCTTTAGGTACAAGCTCAAGATCGTGTACTCGCACTTCCCGGTGAGCGTAGTGGTTGATGCTAAGAACAAAGTTGTTAGGATAAGGAATTTTTTGGGTGAGAAAGCGGATAGGGTAGCTAAGATTTACGGTAATGTTACGGTTCGTGTCGAAGGTCACGACGTGATCGTGGAGGGCATAGATATCGAGGAGGTGGGCTTGACAGCCGCATCGATAGAACGTGCAACCAAGATAAGGGATCTTGATAGAAGAGTCTTTGCGGATGGTATTTACATCTATGAGAGAGGTGTTGCGGATTGACGATGGAAAAGGACGTTGAATGTTACTTAAAGCTGAGAGAAAAAATGAAAAGGCAGAGACCAGAGTTCTTAAGACACGAGTGGTGGAAAAAGCCCAAGTTCAAGAACGATCCTAAGTGGCGTAAGCCCAAAGGTATAGATAATAAGATGAGACTTCAGCTCAAGGGTTATCCTCCTATTGTAAAGGTAGGGTATAGAACGCCCACTGTTGTTAGAGGAATGCACCCAAGTGGTTTAACACCAGTAGTCGTCTATAATGTAAATGATCTATCGAAGTACAATCCACTGAAGCACATCATTTACATCGGTAGCACTGTCGGTATGAAAAAAGCCCTCGAGGTGTACAAGGTGGCCGTTGAACGTGGCTTTAAAGTAGCAAATCCTCCAAGAATAGCTAAAGTGCAAGAGGAAGGGGGTAGCTGATGCCAGATTTAACTCTACAGAAGAGACTTGCAGCCGATATACTTGGAGTAGGAGTATCCAGAGTGAGAATAGATCCAACAAGAGCAGACGATGTTGCTCAAGCAATAACGAGAGAGGACATAAAAAAGCTCATAGAAGAAGGAGCTATCTGGATCGAACCAGAGCACGGTATTACTGGTTATAGTGGTAAATCGAGGAAGGTTCAGCGTAAAAAAGGACGAAGACGAGGCCACGGTAAGCGCGAAGGAAGAAAAAGAGCTAGGCAAGACCCAAAGCTCTCGTGGATCACTAGAATAAGAAAAATAAGGAGGTACTTAAGGTACCTGCGCGACCATGGCGTAATAGACAAGAAGACGTACAGAAGACTATACAAGCTTGCTAAGGGAGGACAGTTCGATAGTTTATCAGCACTTAAACTGTACCTTAGAGAACACGGCATCATAAAAGAGGCTCAATAGGTGAACACTATGGCCAGAGGTCCAAAATACAAGGTTCCACGACGCAGAAGGCGCGAAGGAAAAACAAATTACTACAAGAGATACGTAATGGTGATGTCAGGACACCCGAGATTCGTTGTTAGAAAAACAAACAAGTACATCTGGGTTCAAATCATAGTAGCTAAGCCCGAGGGGGATCACACCATAGCTGCTGCTCACTCGAGAGAGCTCGTTACAAAATTCTCGTGGAAAGGAGGAACCTCGAACACGCCTGCAGCCTACCTAACCGGTCTTTTAGCAGCACTAAGAGCTTTGCAGAAGGGTGTTGAATACGCTGTACCAGACATCGGACTACATAGAGCAATCAAGGGTTCAATAGTGTTCGCAGCCATAAAGGCTGCTAACGACGCAGGTCTTAAAGTTCCCGTCGGCGAAGAAGTTCTCCCCTCAGAGGACAGAATCAGAGGATACCATATAGCAAACTACGCGAAAATCCTGAGAGAGCGTGGTTTACTTGAATCAAGGTTCTCAACGTACTTGAGGAGAGGATTAAACCCCGAAGAACTCCCTCTGCATTTTGAAACCGTTAAACAGGCCATTTTGGATACTTATAAATCCAGGTCACAAGGAGGTGATTGAAAACCTTGTCATATGCACCCATGCCTGCAATAGACAAAGTAGCCCTGGAGAAGTGGGTGCCTAGAACAAAAACCGGTAAACTAGTACTTGAAGGAAAGATAACGAGCTTAAGGGAGATCTTTGAAAGAAACCTGCCTCTGCTGGAACCCGAGATAGTAGACTACCTACTACCAGACTTAAAGTACGTCAGAATCGACGCTAGGATTGTTCAAAAAATGACCGATGCTGGTAGAAGGTCCAAGTTTCAGGTCGTAGTTGTTATAGGTAATGAGAACGGCTACGTGGGAATAGGAATAGGAAAAGCTAAGCAGTATACGGAAGCTTTAGCAAAGGCTGTCCGTGACGCTAAGCTAAACATATCCCCCATTAGAAGAGGTTGTGGAAGCTGGGAGTGTAGGTGTACACAGCCCCATACAGTACCTTTCATCGTTACGGGTAAGTCTGGTAGCGTTAGAATAACGTTGAAACCTGCACCACGGGGAACAGGGCTTGTTGCAGGAGACGTCGCTAAGATAGTGCTGAGATTAGCAGGCATCAGTGACGTATGGACCGAAAGCTACGGAGAAACTAGAACCACGCTCAATTTCGCGAAAGCTGTTGTTACCGCTCTCCACAACACATACAAGTTCATAACACCTGTGGAGTGGGCTAGAGGGTGAAAGGGTCCATGGCGCACAGAATACCTGTTTACGCTATAATAAGGATCAAAGGTCGAGTTGACTGTCCATACGACGTAGAATACACCTTAAAGCTTCTAAGACTACACAAAAAGTACCACTGCGTGCTTTACCCCAAAACCCTTCCCGGACTAGATGGTATGTTATTGAAAGCAAAAGATTGGATTACCTGGGGGGAAATCGATAGAGAAACTCTAATAGAGCTACTGTATAAGCGTGGCAAGATAGCCTGCAACAAGCCTTTAACAGACGAGTACGTGGATACTCACCTAGCGAAGCTCGGTATAAATGGTGGAATACCAGCACTCGCTGATGCTATTCTGGAGGGTCGTGTAATGCTTCATAAGCTGAATAACCTGATAAAACCAGTATTTAGACTTCATCCACCTAGAAAAGGATTTAAAGGTTCAACGAAAAGACCTTACGATCAAGGTGGAGAGCTAGGTTACCGGGGATCTGCCATAAACGAGCTGATTAAACGAATGCTGTAGGTGTACGAAGCATGGTTGTTAGAAAAAGGAAGAAGACGAGGAAACTACGCGGAAGAACAAGAACAATGGGTTGGGGTAGAGTGGGTCAGCACCGAAAGAGCGGATCAAAGGGAGGCGTTGGTGCTGTGGGTTTCCACAAGCATAAAATCATGTGGATAATAAAGTACGCACCTGAATGGTACGGCAAACATGGATTTACAAGTGTTCAGCAACTAAGGGGTGCTCCAAGAATCATAAATGTTGGTGAAATAAACGAGATCGTTCTCGACATGATCGCTAAAAACACAGCTATCAAAGAAGAAGGAATGGTTGTCTTCAACGCTATTGAACTAGGATATGACAAAGTACTTGGAAAAGGGGAAGTTACAGTACCAATAAAGCTCATAGCAAAACATGTCTCAGAGACAGCTAAAAGAAAGATCGAAGAAGCCGGTGGAGTAGTTCTTACACCCCAGTAGGAGAATACAAGTCTCTCTGTTCACGCTTTATCCTTCTACGTTAATACACAAAGTGATTTTAAGCACTTAAGTCTATAAACTGAAAAGGTGCACTTAGCATGGGTATACTCAGTGCTATGGCAAAAACAGCCGATTACTTGCCAAGTGTACCAAGACCAAAAGGACATGTACCACTTGGTGAGAAACTCCTGTGGACATTTTTAGCACTATTGGTATACTTCCTGATGTCCCATACACCATTGTACGGTATAAGCGAAAGAGCTCCTGAACAATTCCTGCTAATACAGATAATATTCGCTGCTCATAGTGGTACATTAATGGAGCTTGGCATTGGACCCATAGTTACTGCTGGTTTAATAATGCAAATACTCGTAGGTGCGAAGCTCATAGACCTGGACTTGACTGACCCCGAGCATAGGAAGATCTTCACTGGTGCTCAGAAAACCCTAGCTGTTTTACTAGCGGCTTTTCAAGCTGCAATGTATGTTCTAGCTTGTAGGTACTGGGTGTTTATTGGAAATCCTATAGCTGGTTGCATGGCATCCTGGTATTTACGAGTTGTTGTTGCTGTGCAACTTTTCATGGCTTCATTATTCGTCATTGTACTAGATGAGCTTGTTCAGAAGGGCTGGGGGCTGGGATCTGGTGTTTCACTATTCATACTTGCAGGTGTTGCTACAACAGTGTTCTGGAATCTCTTCGGACCGTTCAAAACAGGCGGTGAATACGTAGGCTTCATACCCTACCTTGCAGAAGCGCTCTCTAGGAATATGGATATATCAAGCGTAGTCATTAGACCCGGGGGAAGGGACCTTGTTGGTCTTATTGCAACTATAGTCATAATATTTGTAGTTCTATACTTAAGTAGCATCAGAGTGGAAATACCTGTTACTTCACCCAGGTTACATACAATAAAGACGAGAATACCACTGCAGTTCCTCTACGTAACGAACATACCAATAATATTCATTGGCATACTCTACTCAAACATACTCGTGTTTG